>JAGWYK010000072.1 GCA_018969405.1 Acidobacteriota bacterium | reverse complement strand
GCCCGGAACCAGCCGATGCTGCGGGCAGAGTCGGGCTATGTGTTCGGTCTGTCGGCGGCGACGAACCATCTCACGCTGAACCCGTTCAGCGCGGCGGTGATGACCGAGTTCGCCGAACGTCTCCACGGGTATCGGTGTGGGAAGAAGACCTTCAACGTCCCCGGGGACTGGAAGGTGGACGCGACCCTCCTGCAGGACCTGGCCCGCGCCCGTCTCGCCGAGCTGGACTGAGCCGGCCCGGGCTCAGGAGGGTGACGATCCTGCCTCGACCGGTTCCCGGGGCTGGCGGGGTGCGAGGCGGACGAGGAACGCGCCGGACACGATCAGCAACCAGGCCGTGCCGAACAGGAGCCCTCCGAGCACATCGGTGATCCAGTGCTTGGCCAGCAGCAGGCGGCTCGGCCCCTGCATCAGGGCGATCAGTCCGACCGCGGTGCCGAGGATGGTCGCCCAGGGTCTGCGCAGCAGGAACCACAGCGCGATGGCCATCGCTGCGATGCCGGCCATGCCGGCAGTGGTGTGGCCCGACGGGAACGAGGGGAACATCGCCGCACTCTGACCCTCATGGAGCACGAACCATGGCGGTCGGGGGCGCATCACCAGATGTTTGGTCAGGTTCGACAGCAGATGTCCACCCAGCGCGGTGATCGCCACGAACGCCGCCCATCGCCAGCGTCGCAGCATCGCAAGGACGGCCACGAACGCCATCTCGATGGGCACCAGATGCTCACCGGATCCGATCCAGGAGACCGACAGCGCGATCGCTCGGAGGGGCCCGGTCGTGTCGGCCCGATCATGGAACCAGGTGTTGAGTCCGAGATCGCGGGCGTTGGCCGCATCGATCCCGCTGCGCACCCACAGCGCCAGCAGCACCCCGGCCAGCAGCAGCAGGGGGCCGATCACGAGGAGGCGTCGGCCGATGTCAGGGGACGGCAACCGGTGATACTCGGGGCCAAAGGCGGGCACGGACACCTCCGGGGGTCTTGTCGATGGATGGCGACTGATCGGTCAGATGATGACGCTCGTCGGCACCGGGCGGTTCGTGGTGGTTCCGTCGCCGACCTGGCCGGACTGATTGCCGCCCCAGCACCGCACGAAGCCGCTGGTCAGCGCGCAGGTGTGCGATCCGCCCGCCCTGATCACTGCGACATCTATGAGACCCCCGACCGTGACCGCGCCGGTGGGATTGACCGAGCCCCCGTCGCCGAGTTGGCCGACATCATCGGCACCCCAGCAGACCGCCGTCCCATCGGTGCGTCGGGCGCAGGTGTGACTCGTGCCAGCCGTGAGATCAGCGAGTCCGCTGAGGCCGGTCGCCGTCACGGGAGTGGTGCGGTTGGTGGTGGTTCCGTCGCCGAGCTGACCGGATCCGTTGGCGCCCCAGCACACCGCCGTCCCAGTGGCGCGGATCGCACAGGCATGGTTGTTGCCCGTGGCGACGGCCACCGCATCCGTGAGTCCACCGACCAGCGTGGGACTGGAGCGGTTGATGGTGGTTCCCTCGCCGAGCTGTCCGCTGGCGTTGGCCCCCCAGCATCGGACGCGGCTGTTGGTGCGCAGTGCGCAGGTGGTTCGGAACTTCGACGAGATGGCGGTGACCTCGTTGAGACCGCTGACCGGTGTCGGCGTGGTTCGGGCGGCGGTGGTTCCGTCGCCGAGCTGTCCGGCGCCATTGCCGCCCCAGCAGCGCACCGTTCCGTCATCGAGCGATGCACAGGTGTGCACAGCACCCGCGGCGATGGCAATCACACCACTGAGGCCACTGACGCTCACCGGCAGGCTCCGATCGGTTGTGCTGCCGTCGCCGAGCTGACCTCTTTCGTTCGCCCCCCAGCACACGACGTTGTGGTCGGCACGGAGCGCACAGGTGTGGTTCGCACCGGCGGCGATGGCGATCGCTCCGGTGAGACCTCCGACCGTGACCGCGGAGAGGCGCGTGGTGGTGGTGCCGTCGCCGAGCTGACCTCTGTCGTTCGCGCCCCAGCATCTCGTTCCTCCGGTGACCAGCAGCGCGCAGGTGTGGCTGTCGCCGGCGGCGATCGCCAGGGCGCTGCCGACCGCCGCCGAGGCCGGCCCGTTCCCGGCGGCATTGGTGGCGGTCACCGTGAAGGTGTATCTGCGGGCAGCGTTCAGTCCGACGATGGCGCAGTTGAGTGGCCCTCCGGCCCAGGTGCAGGTCCCAGTGTCGGGACCTGCACCTCCCTGATCGGCGGCGGAGGCCTGCACGGTGTATCCGCTGATGGGAGCACCGCCGTCGAACCCCGGCGCGATCCAGTTGATCATCACTGTGCCATCACCCATTGAGGTTCGCACCGACCTCGGCGCCTCGGGCACCGTTCGCGGCCTCAGTGGCCCCATCGTGGGAGCCTCGATCGGCGTGGTCCGGACACCGGTGTCTGCGCTGTCTCCGAGTTGACCGAAACTCGCATCTCCCCAGCACCATATGCCGCCATCGGTGCGGCGTGCGCAGGTGTGCACACTGCCCGCGGCGATGGTCGTCACATCGCGGAGGCCGTTGACGCTCACCGGCACGATTCGATCGACTGTGGTGCCGTCGCCGAGCTGCCCGCTGCCGTTCGATCCCCAGCAGACCACGGTGTCGTCCCGCCGCAGCGCGCAGGCATGTGAACTCGACACGGTGACGGACTTGGCATCCTCGAGTCCGGGGACGGTCTCGATCGCCGTGTAGCGGGTCGCTGGCATCACCCCGAGGCCGTTGCTGAAGGAAAGCGAGTTGTGGGACCAGCATCCCACGGAGCCGTCGCCGCGCACAGCACAGGTTCGGGATCCCCCAGCGGCGATCGAGGTGACGTTGGTGAGGCCGGGTACAGGGATGGGTTCGTTGATCGGCCGGGATTCGTCGCCACGGTGGGCGACCGTGTTCGAACCTCCCCAGCAGGTCACGGTTCGATCGCTCAGCAGGGCACAGGTGTGCTGGGCGCCGGAGGTGATCGCAGTCGCGGTGCTCAGAGACGGCACCGTGGTCGCCTCGCCGGACGCTGTGTCGCCGCTGAACTTGGAGCACCGTTCGGGATGGAACTCTGGCTCGTGGGCTCCCCTCTCGGGTACGAAGCAGGGCGCTCCCTCGAGCTCGACGTAGCCCCAGCACTTGACGGTGCCGTCCCCGGACAGAGCGCAGCTGTGACCGTTCGCCGAGCTCAGGGCCACCGCGCCGCTCACACCTTTCACGATGACCGGCGTCGATCTGGTGACTCGGTCCAGGACGCCATCACCGAGACTGAAGATCATCCCGAGACCCCAGCATCGCGCGGTGCCATCCCGAAGGAGCGCACAGGAGGACTGTGCTCCCGTACTGACAGATGCCACACCGCTCAGGTCGGGTACGGTCGCCGGGCTGCTTGCCGAGCCCCAGCACTGGACGGTCCCATCGCTGCGGGCGGCGCAGTTGGTACTGAACCCCGCGGAGAGTGAGGTCGTGGTCACGCCACTGGTGGTCGAGGAGGAACCCTGTCTGGTCGTGGCGGTGACGGTGAACTGGTACGCCGTGCCGTTCGTGAGGCCGGTGATGGTGCAGGTGAGCGGACCGTCGCTCCATCGACAGGTGCGGCCCTCGGGGGAAGAGGTGACTGTGTAGCCGGTGATGGGTGATCCGCCGTCGTTGCGCGGGGCATCCCAGACGACGGTGATCGACCGGTCGCCCTCGATGATGTCGGTGACCCTCGGAGGTGCGGGTGGAGCGAGAAGCGCCACGTTCCTCGTTGCTGCCGGGCCGGGACCTGCTCGATTGATGGCGACCAGCGAGTAGGTGTAGGTGGTTCCGTTTCTAAGGCCGTCGACGGTGCACGTGAGGGGTCCACTGGACCAGGTGCATCCGAGCCCGCCCGGCGACAGGGTGAGGGTGTAGCCGGTGATGGGGGTGCCCCCGTCGCTGATGGGGGCCGACCAGCTGACCGTCGCGGTGCGGAGTCCTGAGATGACGTTCAGATCCCGCGGTGGTCCCGGGAGGGGCAGGGGAGTGATCGGTGCAGTGGTCGTCGTCGGTCCGGCGCCCGCCTTGTTGAACGCCTGGAAGGTGAATCTGTAGTCCTTGTCATTGGTGAGGCCGCTCACCGTGCAGGTGAGCGGGCCCTCGGTCCAGGTGCAGGATCGATTGTCGGGGCTGGAGGTGATCGTGTAGCGGCTGATGGGGACGCCGTGATCGGTGGCCGGATCCCAGCGGAAGGTGATGCTGCTGTTCCCCACGATGATCGTGCGACCGGGTTCGGTGGGAACGGTGACCGGGCCCGGCAGGTCGGTGGGGACGATCGCCGGACTCGGGGCGGAAGGCGGACCGGTTCCCACGATGTTCGACGCGGTCACGGTGAAGGTGTGGACGATTCCGTTGGTGAGTCCGGTCACCGTGCATCGCAGCGGGGTGGAGAACGACGGGGCTCTGCACGTGCGCCCTCCCGGCGATGCCGTGACGGTGTAGGAGAGCACGGGGGTGGGGCTGCTGGCGGCCGTCCAGCTCACCTCGACGGCGCGGTTCGAGGGGATCCCGCCGACGCTCTGCGGTGCGCCGGGCACCGGTCGGGGGAGGAATGTCCCGGAGGCGGAGGCCGGATGACGGGATCGACCGAATCTGTTCTCTGCGAGGACGGAGACCTCGTACAACTGATTGTTGTCGAGGCCTGTGATGACGCAGCTGGTGCCCCGGAGGGTGGTCGAGTCGCAGCCCCCCCCACCACCTCCTTCCACCCGGTTGGCGATGGCGACGTATCGCGTGATCGGCGAACCCCCGGTGTCCAAGGGAGGGGACCATGAGACGTGGATGCTCCGGTCGTAGGCCGTGGCCACGACCGATCGCACCGCCCCGGGCTGGGTCCCCGGCGACTCCGAGGCAGGGACCGAGAATGGACCGGTACCGATGCTGTTGGTCGCCCGAACCCGCATGGTGTAGAGGGTGCCGTTGGTGAGCCCGAGGAAGGCGCAACTGGTGGACCTCGTCGTGCAGGTGGCATTTCCGGGAGAGAGTGTCGCCGTGTAGCTGATGATCTGTGATCCGTTGTCGACCGGGGGTTGCCAGGACGCGATGAGCTGACGGTTCGCGCTGTCCTTGTCCTTCTCGATCTTGAAGCTCAGTCCGGTGGGAGCTCCGGGCGCTGTGGGGACCGCGGCGGCGATTCCGGTGCTTGCCAGGAGAACGACGACCGACAGCCCTGCCACCACGATGAAGCGAATCCTGTCTCGCATGGTCCTCGCTCTCCTTGCTCGGTGCGTGAATGATGGTCGAGGAACACGTCACTCGTGGCGGAGCGCTTCCACCGGATCGAAGTTGGCGGCGCCGCGGCACTCGATCATGGAACCCCCGTTCCGCAGCATGGTCGCCCACCTGCTCCAACCGTCGGACACTTTGTAGCACCGGGGACTGCACCGGTGTCGGAGGAGGGCTATTCGCCGGTGAACACCGGTTCGCGCTTCTCGAGGAAGGCGCGGGGACCTTCGGCGGCGTCCTTCGAGGACATGACCTTCCCGCCGTGGGCCATCTCGATGGCGAAGGCCTCGGCCTCGGGCATGGCCTCGGTCTCGCGCAGGGTGGCCAGGATCCCCTGCACCGCCAACGGACCGTTGCGGGCGATGCGCTGGGCGATCTCGCGAGCCTTGTCCAGCGCCTGCCCATCGGGCACCACATGGTTGATGAGTCCGAGCTCATGGGCGCGTCGCGCCGGGAGATCGTCTCCGCACAGCAGCATCTCGGCGGCCACGGCGTAGCCGATCTGGCGTCGCAGACGGACCGCCGAGCCGGCCATGGGGAACAGGCCGCGCTGCACCTCGGTCACGCCGAACACGGCGCTCTCGCCGGCCACGCGGATGTCGGTGCCCTGCAGGATCTCGGTGCCGCCGGCCCGGGCGAAGCCCTCGGCGGCCAGGATCACCGGCTTGGTCGGTCGATAGGTCTTGAGCCAACCGCCGAGGATGACCTCGGGCTGGTCACGGAACCGCTGCAGCCACTCGTTGTCGACCACGCCCTCGCGCAGGCGCCCGATCTCGGCCAGGTCCATGCCGGCGCAGAAGGTGTCGCCCTTGCCGGTGAGGATGGCCACCCGCAGCGAGTCGTCGGTGTCGAGGCGCACCCAGGCGTCGTAGAGGCGGCAGAGCACCTCGGCGTTGGCGGCGTTCTTCTTCTCGGGTCGGTTGATGGTGACCACGAGCACGGGCCCCTCGGCCTCGACGAGAACGAGCGGTTCGGACATTGGGATCTCCCTCGGGCGGGGCTCCTCGGGGAGCCGACGGCACAACTCCTGTGGTCTACTACGTCATGGCCCATACCCGCCCGGTCAGGTTCTCGTAAGATTCCGTGATGGATCGTCACCCCACCGCGCAGCGGATCCTCGACGCCGCCGTGCGTCTCATCGATGAGACCGGCGAGGCCGGGCTCCGGATCCAGGACGTGCAGACCACGGCCGATGTGACGGCACCGTCGATCTACCACTTCTTCGGCAGTCGCGACGGACTCGTGCGCGAGGCCCAGGCGGTCCGACTCCGGCGCACCTTCGACGCCAACGATGCGACGCTCGACGAGGTGCTCGCCGATGTCCGGTCCAAGGAGGATCTCCGGCGTGCCCTCACCGGCTTCCTCCGGATCTTCTTCGACCCGGAGCGGGCCAGGGTCCGTCAGCAGCGCATGGCGACCCTCGGCAGCGTCGAGGGTCGACCCGATCTGGCCGACCACTTCGCCCACATCATCGACAGCTATGTCGAGGAGCGCACCGCTCGTCTCCGTCCGTTCCAGGAGAAGGGGTGGATCGAGCCCGACCTCGACCTCCGAGTGTTCAACTACTGGCTGCTCGGGGTGGTGTTCGGTCGGGCCTATGTGGAACTCGCCGATTCCTCGGCTCCGCAGGCGGAGTGGGACCTCATGAGCGAGCGGGCCATCGCGTTCATCATGTTCGGCCCGGACTGATCACCGCACACTCCACCGCGTTCTCCACCGCGTTCTCCACGGCGTCGCGCCCACCGTGGTGGCTAGCATCACAGCCTCAGGGGGGGCAGTGATGAAACAGATCATGTTGCACGGCGTCGACGATTGGCGCCTCGACGACATCGCCGAGCCGGAGCCCGGTCCGCAGGACGCGCTGGTGCGCATCGCCGCCTGCGGCATCTGCGGCACCGATGTGTCCTATGTGCACATGGGCATGACGCCCGGTCATCCCATCCCGCTCGGTCATGAGATGGCGGGAGTGGTCGACTGGGTCGGTGCCGAGGTCACCGATGTCGCGGTGGGCGACCGCGTCGTGGTGTGCCCCTCCGATGCCGGGGGCGGCCCGATGGGCACCGGTGGTGCCCAGGGGGGACTCACCCCCGTGCTCCACGTGCCGAACGCGCAGGGACGTCTCTTCCCGGTCCCCGATGGCATGCCCCTCACCACCGCCGCACTGGCCGAACCGCTCGCCGTCGGGATGCAGTCGGTCAACCAGAGCGGCGCCCGACCGGGCGATCGGGTCGCCGTGTTCGGCTGCGGCCCCATCGGCCTCACGGCGCTGGCAACCTTGGCCGATCGCGGTGTCACCGATGTCGTCGCCATCGATCTCAGTCCCGCCCGGCTCGACCTGGCCCGGCAGATGGGCGCCGCCCACGCGCTCGATCCCACACAGGTCGATGTGTGGTCGGAGCTCCGGCGCATCCATGGTGAGGAGCCGTTCATGTTCGGGCCCACGCCGGCCACCGACATCTACATCGAGGCCTCCGGGGCCGACCGCATCATCGGCGATGTGCTCCAGAACGGTCGGGTGGACGGCACCCTCGTCATCGTCGCCCTTCACTACCGACCGGTGCCGACCAACTACGTGAATCTGCTCATGAAGCAGTTCACCGTGCGCGGTTCGATGGAGTATCCCGAGCGCTTCGAGGACGCCATCGAGCTGCTGGCGCGGCGTGATCTCTCGATGCTCATCACCCATCAGCTGCCGCTCGAGCGCTTCGGCGACGG
>JAGWYK010000071.1 GCA_018969405.1 Acidobacteriota bacterium | reverse complement strand
TCCGCCGAACCCGGCACCCATCGGTCCCATGGTCCGCACCTGGTCGTACTCGGCTCGCTTGGTCTCGTCACCGATCACGTCGTAGGCGGCCGAGACCTCCTTGAAGCGTTCCTCGGCCGAGGCGTCACCCGGATTGGCGTCGGGGTGCAGTTCGCGGGCCAGCTTCCGGTACGCGCGCGTGATGTCCTTGGCCGACGCCTTCTCGGAGACGCCGAGGACCTTGTAGTAGTCCTTCTCGAACCACTCGCGCTGGGGTGCCATGGTGCGACCGACCTAGCCCTGCACCTTGACCATGGCGGGGCGCAGGACGCGTCCCTTCCATCGGTAGCCGATGCGCAGGGTCTCGAGCACGACCGGGTCGGCGCCGTCGCCGGCCTCGTGCATGACCGCCTCGTGCTCGTTGGGATCGAATGGTTCGCCGGCCGGCATGACCCACTCGAGCCCCTCGCGTTCGAGCAGTTCACCGAGCATCCTGGCGATGGGTTCGACATCGGTGGCACCGTGGGCGATGGCGGCGTCGCAGGCGTCGAGCACCACGAGCAGCTTCTCGGCCAGCGCCGCGCCCGCCTGCTCGCGCTTCTCGACATCGTCACGGGCCACCCGCTTGCGATGGTTGTCGAACTCGGCCTTGACCCGCAGCAGCGTGTCGCGGAACTCGTCGCGCTCCGCGATGAGCGCGGCGACATCGACGACATCGGTGTCGCCGCCCTCGGCGGACGTGTCGAACGACTGCTCGCCGCCGGCGGCGGCTTCGAGCAGTTCCTCATCGGTGGGTTCGGCCGCCGGATCGACGGCCTCACCCTGGGAGTCGGTCATGGTCAGTTGGCCTCGTCCTCGACGATCTCGGCGTCGACGACCTCGTCGTCGCGCGGAGCCGAGCTCGCACCGCCGGCCGTCCCGGCGCTCTCGTTGGCCGCCGCCTGCTCGTAGAGCTTCTGGGTGAACTGCTGGCTGGCGGTCATGAGCGCCTCGGTGGCCGTCTTGATGGCCTCGAGGTCGGAGCCGCTGATCGCGGTCTTGAGCTCGGCGAGTCGGGACTCGACGTTCTCTCGCTCCTCGGCCGAGATCTTGTCGCCCTGGTCCTTGAGCAGCTTCTCGGTCTGATACACGAGCGAGTCGGCCGAGTTGCGGATGTCGGCCTCCTCACGGCGCTGACGATCCTCCTCGGCATGGGCCTCGGCATCCTTGACCATCTGGTCGATGGCGTCCTTGGAGAGCGAGGACTGACCGGTGATGGTCATCGACTGCTCCTTGTTGGTCGCCCGATCCTTGGCCGACACGTGCACGATGCCGTTGGCGTCGATGTCGAAGGTGACCTCGATCTGCGGGATGCCGCGCGGCGCGGGTGGCAGATCGACCAGCTGGAACTTGCCCAGGGTCTTGTTGAAGTTGGCCATCTCGCGCTCGCCCTGCAGCACGTGGATCTCCACCGAGGACTGGTTGTCCTCGGCGGTGGTGAACACCTCGGTGCGACGAGTGGGGATGGTGGTGTTGCGCTCGATGAGCTTGGTCATGACCGAGCCCTTGGTCTCGATGCCGAGCGACAGCGGGGTGACATCGAGCAGGAGCACGTCCTTGACCTCGCCCTTGAGCACACCGGCCTGCACGGCGGCGCCGATGGCCACGACCTCATCGGGGTTCACACCCTTGTGCGGGTCGTTGCCGGTCATCTCCTTGACGAGATCGACCACCGCCGGCATGCGGGTGGAGCCACCCACGAGCACGACATGGTCCACATCACCCTTGGTGAGGCCGGCATCCTTGATGGCCTGCTCGAAGGGCACCTTGCAGCGCTCGAGCAGATCGGAGGTGATCTCCTGGAACTTGGCCCGGGTGAGCTGCTCGTCGAGATGCAGCGGCCCATCGGGGGTGGCGGTGATGAACGGCAGGTTGATCTGGGTCTGCTGCACCTGGGAGAGCTCGATCTTGGCCTTCTCGGCGGCCTCCTTCAGCCGCTGGGTGGCCATGTTGTCCTTGGACAGATCCACGCCGTGGGCGGCCTTGAACGAGTCGACCATCCAGTTGATGATGCGGTCGTCCCAGTCGTCGCCACCGAGCTTGGTGTCACCGTGGGTGGACTTCACCTCGAACACACCGTCGCCGATCTCGAGCACGGACACGTCGAAGGTGCCACCGCCGAGGTCGAACACGAGGATGGTCTGGTCGGTGCCCTCCTTGTCGAGGCCGTAGGCCAGCGCAGCGGCCGTGGGCTCGTTGATGATGCGCAGCACCTCGAGCCCGGCGATCTGACCGGCCTCCTTGGTGGCGGTGCGCTGGGCGTCGTCGAAGTACGCCGGCACGGTGATGACCGCCTGGGTGACGGTGTCGCCGAGATAGGCCTCGGCATCGCGCTTGAGCTTCATGAGCGTGCGGGCCGAGATCTCCTGGGAGGTGTAGGCCTTGCCGTCGATGTCGGTGGTCCAGTTGGTGCCGACATGACGCTTCACCGACCGGATGGTGCGATCGGGGTTGGTGATGGCCTGACGCTTGGCCACCTCGCCCACGAGGACCTCGCCGTTCTTGGCGAAGGCCACCACCGACGGCGTCGTGCGACTGCCCTCGGCGTTGGGGATGACCACGGGGTCGCCGGCCTCGAGGACGGCGACGACGGAGTTGGTGGTACCGAGGTCGATACCGACTGCTTTGGGCATGATGCTCCTTCTTCCTCACTGATTCGGGGGGACTGCAGGGACTGACGGGACTGCGGGATGGATCGGGGGGACGGGCTGATGGTGTGACTCTCAGAAAAGTTGAGTGCGAGTGTATCAACTCTTTCCGTTCCTCCATCATTCCCGATCGGGGAGGGTTCCGTCCCATCGGGGCGGCGATCGGGCCGGAACCCATGGGGCAGACTGAGGGCCATGACCACCGCACCGTCCTCCCGGCCGCCGGCCACGCTGATCCTGCTCCGCCACGGCCAGAGCACCTGGAACCTCGAGAACCTCTTCACCGGCTGGTACGACGCCGATCTCACCGAGCAGGGCCGCACGGAGGCCGCCGCCGCCGGAGGGGCCATGACCAGCGCCGGGGTGGCCCCCACGGTGCTCCACACCTCCATGCAGACCCGGGCCATCCGCACCGCCAATCTGGCCCTCGACGCCATGGGTCGGCTGTGGGTGCCGGTGCGTCGGTCCTGGCGTCTGAACGAGCGCCACTACGGCGCCCTGCAGGGTCTCGACAAGAAGCAGACCACCGAGACCTACGGCAAGGAGCAGGTCTTCGAGTGGCGTCGGTCCTACGACACCCCACCCCCGCCGCTGGCGCTCGACGATGAGCGCCATCCCCGCTTCGACGAGCGCTACGCCGCCCTGCCGGCCGATGTGCTGCCCGCCTCGGAATGTCTGGCCGATGTGGTGGCCCGCATGCTCCCCTACTGGTACGACGGCATCGTCCCCGACCTCGCCGCCGGTCACACCGTGCTGGTGGTGGCCCACGGCAACAGCCTCCGGGCCCTCATCAAGCATCTCGACGGCATCTCCGACGCCGACATCGCCGAGGTGAACCTGCCCACCGGCGTGCCGATCCGCTACGAGCTCGACCCGTCGATGATGCCGGCGCAGTCGAGACCGCTGGCCGAGCGCTTCCTGGGCGACGCCGAGGCGGCGAAGGCCGCGGCCGAGGCGGTGGCCCGGCAGGCCGGCTGATGCGCCGGGGCGTCACCAGTGAACGCCCCGACCCGTTCCGCTAGGCCGATTCCACCGACAGCAGGGCGCTTCCGCGCTCGAGCAGATAGCCCCGGGAGCGCACCGTCTTGATGACGATGCCCAGCGGGGCGATGCGCCGCCGCAGACGCAGCACATGCACATCGAGGGCGTTGCGGCCCGGTGCGCCTGCGGGCCAACCGGCCCGGGCCAACGCATCACGGCTGACCACGGCACCGAAACGATCGAGCAGGGCCTCGAACAGACGGGCCTCGACCGGCGGGAGCGAGACCCACTCGCCACCGCAGCGCAGCACGCCGTCGCGGTCGAGCACCGGACGATCGGAGCCATGGCCGGCGTGCCGGGTGAGGATCGCCGCCCGTCGGGCGTCGATGTCGGTCTGGCTGGCAGGGAGCCGCACCCAGTCCTCGAGGCAGTCGATGAGCGTGGGGGGCGCGGCATCGGCATCGATCATGAGCAGGCGCGGGACTCCCTGCGCAGCGAGGGTCGCACGACGTTCGGCGTCGGCGGGCCAGGAGAGGAGGGCGACATCCACGGCCGGGAACCTACGGATGTCCTGTTTCGCGTCTGTTTCGTGGATGTGAAGCCCCGGACGCGAGCGCCGCCCTCCCGCAGTTCGTATGCTGACGCCATGGCACGTGACGCATGGCTCGACCATCTGGCGCAGGTCCCCCTGTTCGCCCATTGCGACAGGAAGCAGCTGCAGCAGGTGGCGGCGGCCACCATCGAGGTCACCGTCGAACCCGGCAAGGTCCTGCTGCGCGAGGGCGAGGGCGGCCATGAGTGCTTCATCATCCTCTCCGGCACCGCCACGGTCAGCCGGGGCGGCGAGGTCATCACCACCCTCGGGGCCGGCGAGGTGCTGGGCGAGCTGGCCCCGCTCACCGGCGGGCCCCGCAACGCCACCGCCACCGCCGAGACCGCCATGGATCTGCTCGTCATCGGCGAGCGGGAGTTCAGCGGCCTGCTCGAGGAGGTCCCGGGTTTCGCGGTGCGGGTGCTGCGCAACCTGGCCCAACGCATGATCGAGCGGGAAGAGGCCGACGGCCGCTGATCGGTCAGGCCCACCCGATGCGGCGCGACTAGCGTTCGTGACCGTATGGATCGCAAGCGCATCAGAGGCCCACAACTCGTCCTGCTCATCGGCGTCGCCTTCGCCACGGTGACCGCCCTGTCGGGCATCGCCGCCGCGGTGTTCCAGCAGCACGACGAGTCACCCATCACCCGAGAGGTCTTCGGGGGCGTCCCGACAGCCATGAAGGCCACGTTCTACGTCCTGACCTGCGTGCTGCTGATCTACGGGGCCGTGCTGTTCGGACAGCGGGTCAAGAACTGGACCCGCGGGCGCCCCGATGACCGCCGCACCACGCCCAAGAACGTCAAGCGTCGGCTCGGCGACTTCCGCGCCGGGGTCTACATGCAGACCCTGCTGCGCGATCCCGCCGCCGGCATCATGCACTCGCTCATCTACTTCTCCTTCCTGGTGCTGCTGGCCGTCACCACCATCCTCGAGATCAACCATCAGGTCCCCGAGAGCTGGAAGTTCCTGCACGGTGGCGTCTATCAGGCGTACTCGTTCGTCGGTGATCTCGCCGGTCTCTGCCTGCTCGTCGGCACGGTGTGGGCGATCCTGCGCCGCTACGTGCAGAAGCCGTATCGCATCCGCATCAAGACCAAGCCCGAACATGCCGTGATTCTCGGCGTGTTCCTCGCCATCGCCGTCACCGGGTTCGGCACCGAGGCCTGGCGCATCGCCGAGACCGGCATGCCGTCGTTCGAGAAGTGGTCCTTCGTGGGCTACCCGATCGCCACCCTGATCGACGGGGGCAGCCATCTCGCCGGCGGTCACCAGATCTGGTGGGCCCTGCACGTGCTCAGCTTCTTCGCCTTCCTCGTGATCCTGCCGGTCACGATGCTGCGGCACATGTTCACCTCACCACTCAACATGTACCTGCGCGACCGTGAGCGTCCCAAGGGTGCCATGAAGCCGATGCCGAACCTCATGGAGACCGAACTCGAGAGCTTCGGCGCCGCCACCATCGAGGACTTCACCTGGAAGCAGCTGCTCGACACCGACGCCTGCACCATGTGCGGCCGGTGCACCGCGGTCTGCCCCGCCCAGAACACCGGCAAGCCGCTCGATCCCCGCGAGATCGTGCTCAAGGTCGGTCAGGTCATGGCCGCCACCGGCGATCCGGTGGTGTCCCCCCCGATCAGCAACGTGGCCGAGCTCACGGTGAGCGCCAACTCCGTGTTCGAGCGCATCACCCCCGAGGAGGTGTGGGCCTGCACCTCCTGCAAGGCCTGCGACGAGAACTGCCCGGTCAACATCGAGATCCTCGACAAGATCCTCGACATGCGGCGCTACCTGTCACTCATGGAGTCCAACTTCCCCACCGAGCTGGGCAACGCCTACCGCTCCATGGAGAACTCCGGCAACCCCTGGGGTCTCAGCCAGGCCGAGCGCGCCGACTGGGCCGACAAGATCGAGGGCATCGAGATCCTCGACGGCACCAGCCCCCTCGAGGCCGACTACCTCTACTGGGTGGGCTGCGCCGGCTCCTTCGACGACAAGAACAAGAAGGTCACCCAGGCCATGTCGCAGCTGCTGCAGCGCGCCGGCGTGTCCTTCGCCATCCTCGGTCCGTCCGAGATGTGCACCGGCGACCCCGCCCGTCGCTCCGGCAACGAGTACATCTTCCAGATGCTGGCCATGCAGAACGTCGAGACCCTCAACGGCATGGGCGTGAAGAAGATCATCACGCAGTGCCCGCACTGCTTCAACACCCTGGCCAACGAGTACCCGCAGCTCGGAGGCAACTACGAGGTCGTGCACCACAGTCAGTTCCTCGAATGGCTCATCGACCAGGGCAAGCTCGATCTCTCCACCGCTCGCCTCGAGGAGCGCGTCGTGTACCACGACTCCTGCTACCTCGGTCGTCACAACGACGTCTACATGGCGCCCCGCAACGTCATCGGATCGCTCGGCGGCATCGAGATCGTCGAGGCCGGCCGCAACGGCACCAAGGGCATGTGCTGCGGCGCCGGCGGTGCCCGCATGTGGATGGAGGAGAGCACCGGCAAGCAGGTGAACGTGGAGCGCTCGCAGGAGCTGCTCGCCACCGGTGCCACCAAGATCGCCGTGGCCTGCCCGTTCTGCTACATCATGATCGACGACGGCGTGAAGGGTCAGGGTGTGGGCGACGACGAGGTCAAGGTCGCCGACATCTCCATGCACATCCTCGAGGCCATCGAGCGGGGCGAGTCCGATCCGATGGCCGTGCTGCCGCCCGGCGCCCACGCCTGAGCGACCGCGAACACCGGCGTCAGCTCAGCCGACACCGACCCGACTGCTGGCCGGATCATCTCCGGCCTGACCACTACTGGCGGAAGTTCTCCCAGTAGCGGCTCGGCCGCGGTCCGACCTGACCCTGGTACTTCGAGCCGATCGAGGTCGACCCGTAGGGGTTGTCGGCCGGCGTGGTCATCTGCACGAACGAGATCTGTCCGATCTTCATGCCCGGATAGAGCGTGATGGGCAGCGTGGCCACGTTGGAGAGCTCGAGCGTGATCTGACCGTCCCAGCCGGCGTCGATGAAGCCGGCGGTGGAGTGGATGAGCAGTCCGAGGCGACCGAGGCTGGACTTGCCCTCGAGCCGGGCGACCAGATCGGTGGGCAGCGAGACGCGCTCGGCGGTGGAACCGAGGACGAACTCCCCGGGATGCAGCATGAACACACCGTCCGGTTCGATCTCGACCAGTTCGGTGAGATCGCTGAGATCCTTCTTGACGTCGATCTGGCCCATCGTGTGGTTGCGGAAAACGAGGAAGAAGCGATCGAGCCGGAGGTCGACCGAGGAGGGCTGGATGCAGGTCTCGTCGAGCGGGTCGATCACGATGCGACCGGCGGCGAGCTCCTCACGGATGGTGCGGTCGGAGAGGATCACGAGCGCCGACGTTAGTCGGCGGAGGATCGACCGATGCATGAACCACATATTGGAGGGAACTCCAGTATTGAAGCCTTCAGTCGGACATGGTCACCGACGGCCCACCATGCCAGGTGAATCCGCAGAACCGAAGGAGCCTGGCCTTCGATCATCGGCCTCATCCCACGTGCCCGGGGAGGCTTCCTCAACAGAGATGTCACACGTTCATGGGACAATCTCCGTATTCAGATGACTAGGGAGTTTCAATGGCGGAGATGAGCATTCGTGGGAGGAGGTAGCGCGCCCGGCAGTCGGTCGCCGAAGAGCATCGTCGACAACCTCAAGGCCGTCGCTCGAAAATTCCCGGTGAGCCCTGGC
>JAGWYK010000070.1 GCA_018969405.1 Acidobacteriota bacterium | reverse complement strand
AGCACCGGGAGCAGCAGTGCTCCGAGGCCGGCGATCGGGACGGCGGTGGCGAGGCCGGCGATCATCGTGAGCGGTCTCGACCAGGTGCCTGCGCCGATCGGGGCCGGTGGGGTCCGCCGGCGTCCGGGGACGATGGCGAGGAGCAGGAGCAGGAGCAGGAGGCCGAGGCCGGTGAAGGTGCCGATCTGGTACTCGCGGTTCGGCGCGAAGGCGAGATCGATGGAGCCGCCCGTACCGGCCGGGATCAGGAATGCCTGGCGCCAGCCATCGACCTCGAGCGAGGGGAGTGTCACACCGTCGAGCGTGGCGCTCCAGCCCGGGTTGAACACCTCGTTCACCACGAACAGGTTCTCAGGGCCGGCGCCGATGGTGGCCCGCCGCGAGCTGCTTCCCCATCGGTCGATGGTGAGCGAACGTCCGGTTCCATCGGTCCTCGCCAGCGTCGGGGCATTGCCCATGAGGAGCTGGTCGACACCGATGCCTCGGGGGCCCGGGGTGGTGATCACCCGGTGGTCTCCGGCGGTCAGATCGATGTTGGTGCTCCCGCAGGGGACGAGGGGAACCTGCCGGTGGTCCATCAGTTCGCCGTAGGTCATCGTGGCGGAGTAGGAGATGGAGGTCGCGCCGATGGTGAGCCCCGGTCCGACACCACAGTCGAACGAGAGTGTCGCGTCGCGATCGATCGGTCCCGGATAGAACCCGGCGATCGCCGGGATCTCGATCCCGGAGAGGCCGGCTCGGAGCAGCGGAGAGGCGACCGTCGTCGGGTCGAAATGCAGATCGAGCTGCACGGCGGTGGTGCGAGTCTCGGGGATGTCGATACTGCCATCGGGCGATGGCGTGCGATCGAAGACCTGACCGTTCACGGTCACCGTCACGTGGCTGGGGGTGGCGAACTCGCGGTCGAGTCCGAGCCGGATCCGTGACACGACCCGAGGATCGAGCCAGCTCAGCGTGACCTGCGGAGCATGATCGGGGTCATCGATCGCGGTCCCGCTCACCCAGACGGTGCTCGGGTCGTCATCGATCAGGTTCCGGGCGGCGAGTTCCGGGGCGTCGAACAGGGTCGAACTCGCCCGGATCGACATCCACTGGGCATTGTTGAGAAGACCGAACACGTCATCGGGAGAACCGACGGAACCGGTGGCTGAGATCGAGACCGTGGCGGCTCGAGGGACACGGAAGTCACGCACGATGGGGTTCGCCACCGTGCCGGCGGCTCGGCTGTCGCGGGAGAAGATCCATGCCGGAGTGTCGGCATCCGGTCCGGAGAACTGGTCCACGAGGTCGATCGGCACACGGAGGCTGCGGATGATCGGGTCGCCGGGAAGGGTGAGTTCGGAGATCCCGATGACATCGGTGACGCGTCGATAGCTGTCGTGGGTGATCGCCACTCGCAGATGTCGCGTCTCCCCGGGGGTGACGCCGACGGACTGCGACGTGGTGATCGGCTCGAGACGGGTGTCGATGCGTCCGCGGTCGGTGACGGTGTAGACGTCGATGGGTTCGGCTCGACCCAACAGGCCGACCAGCAGGTTGACGGAGAGTGGATCGACGATCCTCGGTTCGTCGAACTCGATATCGATCCATTGATCCCCCGGTCCCCAGTCGTTCGTCTGGTTGATGGCGATTCGATTCGGTCGCCAGCTGGTGAGCGGATTGCCGTCGAGCACATTGGCCGGCTGGCTGTCGGCCAGGGCCCGATCGATCACGCCCGGGCCGACACTCGACGCCGTGATGCTGTGGATGCCGTCGAGCACCTGGACGGTCTGACTCTCGGGGGACGATGCGCGCAGTTGGAGCTTGGAGTAGGCGACACCGTTGACCATGGTCTCGAACGGACCGAGCACGTAGCTGCGGTTGTTGCGGTTCCGTCCGAAGTTCGTGGCGAAGCGCTGGTTGCCGTCGGTGATGATCCACTGGTCGGGGTCGATCGGACTCGTGACCGGAGTGCTGCTGAGCAGATAGGGGCGATCGCCGAACACCGAGGTGGGGATGCGCAGGGTCGACTCGATGTCGCCACTCAGCCAGGTGAGCGCGCTGCTGGCATAGGTCCGGGCGACGACGGGATCGGGTACGGCGAAGATCTCGATCTGGTGCAGGCCACCGAACCCGTAGCCGGTGGGACCGAAGGAAGCTTCGACCTGGAGACCGCTGCGGACCAGTGCGTCGAACATGGTCTGCGGATCGGCGGCTCCGAAGGTCCGGAAGTCGCTGTCGGCGGCGACCACCACCTGGGAGAAACCGCCGCGCTGGAGATAGCCGACGAGGTCGGGATCGCCTCCGGCACTCAGACTGCGTTCGATCGTGTCGAGGTACGCGATGTTCCCGGGCCCTCCCATGGGAGCCTGGGAGCGCGTGGCCCAGGAGATGTCCGATCCCCATTGCAGCGGGAGCTGCTGGGTGTAGCCCCAGTCGAACTGCTGCTGGGCGAGTCCGGGCACGATGAGCACCCGACCGGTGTGCTCCGCATCGAGATGCTCCCGCGCCTCGACCCAGGCCGTCGGGATGGCCTCGAAGCCGTTCCCCTTCATGAGCAGGTTGTTCCAGATCGGGAAGGCGCCGGCGAACACGATCAGAGCCGCTCCCACTCCGATGAGGGCCTGTTTGACGCGAGCGTCGGCGAACGGTCGTGAGGTCGCCAGGGTGCTGAGCGCGTGGACGAAGCCGAGAGCCAGGGGAAGGGTGATCCAGGCTTGGAGCTTGTAGACGTTGCGGAAGGGTGAGAGCACTCCTCCGAGGAGGTCCCGGTACTCCATCGCGAGCGGATTCCCGAACAGCCCGCCGAATCCTCCGCCGACGGCGACGATACCGAGCAGCAGGACGATGGCGAGGAAGCGTCTCTCGGGAAGGCGTCGATGGCTCAATCCGGCCAGACCGAGCGCCGCGAGCAGACTGGAGCCGATGATGGCGACGCCGCGGAACGCGAGCGCGTTGCCGGACGGCAGGGCCACACCGTTCACGGAGAGACGGGCGAACCAGTCGGCGGTCCCCCGCACGACTTCGAAGATCGGTGTCGGTGCGGTCGTGGTCCGAGCGGTCTCGGTGTACTGGAGGATGTTGGCACCGAACGCGCTGTAGAGCCGAAGGCCGGCGACCCACCAGGCGATGGCCATGGGGACGCACAGTGCCCACCATCGCAGCAGGCTGGCCCGACGCGGCCCTCGGGTCCGGGTGAGCAGATAGAGCAGTGGGATCGGGATCATCGCCACGGTGACCGCGGCATTCGCTCCCCCCATCAGGGCGATGGCCAGGGCTGAGCAGGCAGCTGCTCGGCGGGTGGAGCCCCGCTGCGATCCGCGCACCAGTGGCACGAGGGCCCAGGGGAGGAAGATGGCACCCATGGCGAAGACCTGCTGCTGGGCGACACGACTGATGATCACTGCGGACAGCGCGTAGCCGAGGCCACCGAGGATGCGGAAGACCCTGGTGCCGATCCCGAGGGCATCGGCGAGACGGGTGCATCCCCACATCGCGACGACCATCAGGGTGGCGACGAGGAGACGCTCAGTGATCCAGATGGGAGTTCCGGTCACCGCACCGAGGATGAACGCGGCGTCGAAGGGGATGAGGTAGCCGATGGTCTGGTACTGCAGTGAGCCCATATCCGCGTAGGGGTTCCAGAGCACGAGACTGCGAGAGGCCATCGTGATCGGGTCGAACATCCGATCGAGACGGGAGATGTAGATGATGCGACCGAGATGCTGGAGCATCACGCCGACCACGATGGGCACGGCGGCGAGGATGAGCCAGAGCCGGGGGGTCAGGTCCGGGTCCTGATCGGCCCAGCGTCGCGTCCTGCGGTGTTCAGTCACCTTGGAGCACAGCCTCGAGGATCTCGGCTGATCGCTTCCATGAGAACTCCCGCGATCGTTCCCGGGCGGCGTGGCCGAGTCGTTCCCGCTCGGCGGCGTCGGCGGCCAGCGCACACCAGTGGGCCTCGAACTCACCCGGATCGTCGGTGAGCACCCCGGTGACGCCGTCGACGATGGCATCGCGCACCCCGGCGACATCGAAGGCGAGGGTCGGGGTGGCGAATCGTGCCGCCTCCATGATGCTGAGACCCCAGCCCTCTCGTCGGGAGGTGACCAGCAGCAGTGCGGCCCGGGCCAGGTAGGAATCCCGCACCTCGGTGCCGACCTGTCCGAGGAACTCGCAGTTCGGGATGCGGCGATTCCGGAGCATCTCGGTCTGCACCCCGTCGCCGATGACGACGAGGCGACCACCGGTGGTCGAGCGCACCCGATCCCACATGTCGAGCAGCAGATCGATGCGTTTGTTCGGCGCCAGTCGGGCGACCACCACGAAGAGTCCATCCTCCTTCGGAGGAAGATCCTCGACCGGTCCGTCGAGACCGTTCGGGACCACCCTGATCGCAGCGGGATCGACGCCGAGGGCGGCGGTGTCGGCGGCCGTGGACGGAGACACGGCGATGAACTCCCGATAGACCCGGGGCATCACCCGAAGCTCGAGGAACTTCCCTACGGCGGCGATCGGTCGCGGGTAGTTGTCCTTCCACTGGTCCTCATGGATGTGGTGCAGGAAGCAGATGGTCCGCTTCCGCCGGCGCCACACGGGGGTGAAGAACGGAAGGCCGCTGATCACGTCGATGACCACGTCAGCATCTCGAGCATGGAGGAAGTAGTTGAGCGGCGCGCGGAGGAACTGGGTGTAGAAGCCTCCGCTCACGACCGTTCGGTAGCTGTAGGTCCCGACCGGTCGGGGAACGGAGACGGTGACCTGATGCCCGAGTTGTGTCAGCTCGGTGGCGGCATGGTCGACGACGACTTCGCTTCCACCGGCATCGGGGCTGGCCAGATCGTGCCACGCATTGATGTGGATCTTCATTGGTTCCTCGGCTCCGAAACGGCCGCTCTGATCGTAGTTCGGTGGCTCGGACCTTCCAGTCGGCCGATGCTCAGCTGAGGAGATCGAGTTCCCCGGACGCCAGCTCCCGCGCCTCGTTCAGGGTGATGATGGCGACCACGCCGGCGGCCACCGGATCGGCCCACCACCACCCCAGCCATGCATCGAGACCGAGCGCCAGGAGGATGCCGGCGGCGAGCAGTCCATCGATGGCCGCCATGCGGGCGTTGGCGATGAGCGGACGGTTCCCGAGAGCGAGTCCGGTCCGACGCTTCGCCCAGGCGAACACGAACATGATGATGACGGTGGCAGCCAGGAAGACCATGCCGAGCGGGGAGGTGCGGGCTTCTGTGCGCGAGACGAGACCGTGGATGGAATCGCCCACGAGATAGAGGCCGAGCAGCCCGAAGGCGATGGCCAGCAGCCGCATGGCTCGTCGGGCCCGTCGGGGATCGGTGGTCTCGTCGTCGCCGCGCAGATGCCACAGCACCACGAGCGATGCGAACACCTCGATGGTCGAGTCGAGTCCGAAGGCCACCAGCGCCAACGAGGAGGCCAGCAGACCGGTGGCGATCGAGATGGTGGCCTCGAGCACGTTCCATGCGGTGGTCGCGTACTCCCAGCGCCGACCGGTCCGCTCGAGTCGTTCGATCGCCGCGGGGGAGAGCTCGGACCCGCTCATCGCACCACGTAACTGGTCATCGACAGCGAACCCATCATCGGACCCTCGACCAGGACCTCAGCGGTGGTGCCGGCAGCGGCGGCCAGGCCGGCGAGGTACTCGATGGGTTGGAGGTGTTCGGGGGTGGGTGCGGCGAGACGGAAGTGCGGATGCTCGCTGAGATCGCCGATGGTGGCGGGGGCGGTGGTCATGATCGACCGGGTGGCCTGTTCGAACTCGGTGTTCCAGTCGAGGGCGGCATCGAGCTCGTGCCACTGGAGCAGACCGAGGTTGTGCACCACGTTGCCGCTGGCGAGGATCAGCACGCCCTCGCGTCGCAGCGGGGCGAGCGCCGCTCCGATGGCGAGCCGATCGGCGGTGGTGGCCCGAGCGTCGACCGACAGCTGCACGACCGGGATGTCGGCGGCGGGGAACATCCGCACCAGCACCGACCAGGTGCCGTGGTCGAGTCCCCATGCCGTGTCGGCGATGACCGTTGTGAGGGGAGCGAGTCGATCGACGATGTCGGCGGCGAGATCAGGTGCCCCGGGAGCCGGGTAGGAGACGGCGAACAGCTCGTCGGGGAACCCGCTGAAGTCGTGGATGGTGCGGGGTTCGGACATGGCGGTGACCGCCGTGCCCCGCGTCCACCAGTGGGCCGAGATGGCGAGGATGGCCCGGGGTCGGGGGAGGGTGCCGGCGAACTCGATCCAGGCGGCGGTGAACCGATTGTCCTCGAGGGCGTTCATCGGACTGCCATGACCGATGAACACCGCGGGCATCATCGTGCTGGTGCTCGCATCGGTCATGGTGTCATCGGGAGCGGTCATCGTCGGATCATCCTCGCAGGGCGAGGCGGGCGTGGCGCGCATCGGTGGGGAGTCCAGCGAGCGCGATGACCGCGACGCTGTTCGAGCAGCCACCTGCCGGGGCCGTCCTCCCCTCCGCCGCGGCCCTCGACCCTGATCAGGGTTCATTCGAGACCACTCCTGAGGAGGCGGCCACCGAACTGGCACCGACCCATGAGCAGCTCACTGCGCTGCGCGCCCGGGTGGAGGTGGTCTGAGTCGGCGATCTCCGCTCGACGGGGTTCAGAAGCGGGCGGCGAGCCAGGCTCGGGCGTCGTCGATGGCGTGCTGCGGCAGCGAGAAGTGATCGTCGTCGGGATAGGTGGTCGAGGTGATCTCACCACCGAGCTTCGTGATCGCGTCGATGTAGCCGAGCTGCCAGGGCAGGGGACACGGACCGTCGGCGATCTGACCGTCGATCTGCACATGCACCGGGGCGATCGGTCGGCGCTGCGCCGCCGAGGCGCCGTCGAACGCAGCCATCCAGGCTGCCATCTTCGACATGTCGACGGCCATGACCTGCCCCTCATGGCGACAGGCGCGGGCGAGCACATCGCTGAGGTGATGGACCGGTTGGTCGTTCCAGCCGTGTTCGTAGACGCGACGACCGACGGCGGTGAACACATCGTCCAACGAGAGCGTGTCCGGGAACGCCGCCACCATGCCGGCGAGGATCATGAACAGATGACCATCGGGGGGGATGTCGGATCCGCCGAGCGCCGAGCCGAGGCCGGGCACGCGCAGGGCGATGCTGGGGACGCCCGGTGACATGCACACCGCACCGACGATCTCGGTGTCGCCGTAGTCGGCGGGGTCGAGCTCGACGGTGGCGGCGGCAGCACCGCCACCCTGTGACCAGCCGATGACCCCGAAGCGCGCCCCCGCGCCCACGCCGAGCTCGCGAGCGGCGGCGACGATTGTGACACCGTCGATGGCGTTGGTGCGGTTCACCGTGTAGTGGTGCACTCCCGGAGTTCCCAGTCCCTGATAGTCGGTGGCCACCACCACCCAGCCCTCGTCGATGAATCCCTGCAGACCCGGGATGCCGTAGTCGATCTCGGTGGTGGAACCGGGGCTGAAGTACAGCGTGAGCTCGCGGGCGGGATCGGGCTGGGTCGAGGGGCAGCCGGCGTCGCCCATGCCGGTCGTGCCGTGGGTCCAGGACATGACCCGGCGGTCCTCGCCCGGGGCGCTGGGCGCGATGACGAGGCCGGTGGATTCCGTGGGTCGACCGTGGAGATCGTGCGAGTGGTATCGGATGCGGTGGGCGATGGCCCCGGCGATGCTCGTGGGGATCGATTCGTGATGGAGCAGGGTACGCGACATGGTCGGCCTTTCATCGACTGCGGTGCGTCATCGACTGCGCTGCGACGCTACCAGCGGCCCATCACGATGCTCGGTCTGCAGAAAGGTGCAGTCGACGGTCGTCACGCAGGTAGTTTCAGCACATGGCAGAGACATCGAAGGCGAAGCGTGCCGCGTTCATCATCGGAGCGATCGTCGTGGTGGTGGCGGTCGCGGTCATGCTGGGGATCACGATCTTCGGCGACTCGGATTCCGACACCGAGTCCGGCTCGGGACCGAAGCCGGGCACCATCGTGTCCTCCACCCCGATCAGCGGCGCTCCGGCCGGCTCCTCGGGTTGGCGCATCGTCTACAACACCCGCACCGCCGAGGGGAAGGCCGCCGTCTCCTCGGGCACCGTGTACGTGCCCACCACCCCCGCTCCTGCCGGTGGTCGCCCCGTGGTGGCCTGGGCCCATC
>JAGWYK010000069.1 GCA_018969405.1 Acidobacteriota bacterium | reverse complement strand
ACCACCTTGGGACCGATGACCCGGGCGATCCACACGCCGCCGAGGCCCACGGCGAGCGCCAGGACCCAGACCTCGAGATGGGGCGCGAAGGCCGGAACGGAACCGTCGGCGAGGATCATGGCATCAGTCCGCCATGACGACGGGCGTCACCCGTGCTGACCGGGCCAGAAGATGCGGAAGGTGCAGAGCATGACCATGTACACGCAGGCGGCCAGCACGAGACCCGACCAGAACACCCAGCTGAGCAGCGGCTTGTCGAAGCGCAGATGCATGAAGATGTACACGACCGTGAAGAACTTCACGGCCATGAGGATCATGAGCACGGCGATCACGAGATTGCCCGACCAGGCCGGGAAGTCGGGGAACGCGTAGGTCAGGATCTCGACCACGGTGACCAGGCCGAGGAACAGGGCGGTCAGCACATAGACCTTGTCGCGGGAGTAGTCCCGGACGGCGCCGTCGAGTTCGCTGGTGGGGATGGGGTCGTGCGAGGTGAGAGCCATCGGAACTCCTAGGGGATCAGATAGACGACGGCGAAGATGAAGATCCACACCACGTCGACGAAGTGCCAGTACAGACCGATGATCTCGACGGTCTCGGAACGATGCTCGGGGAGCTTGCCCCGCAGCGACAGAAGCACCAGCGAGACCAGCATGATGATGCCGACGGTCACGTGCACACCGTGGAAGCCGGTGAGGGTGTAGAACGCCGAGCTGAACCGGCTGGTGGTGAACCCGAGTCCCTCGCGGACGAAGGCCGTGAACTCGTAGATCTGGCCCGAGATGAACGTGGCCCCGAGCAGCGCCGTGGCCCCGAGCCAGATGCGCAGACGCTGGTGATCGCCGCGTTCGATGGCCGAGACCGCCAGCACCATGGTGAGCGAACTCATCAGGAGCACGAACGAGGAGGTCGAGGTGAACGGGATGTCGAAGATCTGCTTGGGGGTCGGACCCTCGAGCGGATGCTTGTAGAGCAGGTAGGTGGTGATCAGACCACCGAACAACAGGCACTCGGAGGCCAGGAAGAGCCACATGCCCAACTTGGTGTTCGAGATCCCGGTGTTGGTGTCGTGGTCGATGTGCGCATGGGCGGCATGGGCATCGGCCGCCGCCACCGACTCATGGGTCTGGACTGCACTAGCCAACGGGCTCGACCTCCTTCTCGGTGACACCGACGGTGTCACCCTCGGCGGCGGAGCCGTCGTCGGAACCATGGGCGACCGGGTCGTGGTCGGCATGGGCGGCGTCGGGATCGTCCGGCGGCTCGAGGGCCCAACCGAACAGACCACCCACGACGATGATGCCGCCGATCAGGCAGAGCCACAGGTTGAAGATGAGTCCGTACCCGATGATGGGCATGCCGAACGCAGCCACCAGGGGCCAGTAGGACGGCGACGGGAGGTGGATGTGCTTGCCGTCGGACCGCTGCTGCACGACATCCTCGGTGGCGGCGATGCGGACGAGCTTGCCGTCCTTCGTCTCGCCGTACTTGCGGTACCAGAAGTCATCCACGCGGGTGACCGTGGGGATGGGATCGAAGTTGTACTCCGGCACCGGTGAGGGGATCATCCACTCGATGGTGCGGGCATCCCACGGATCGGGACCCACCGGGGGCAGCGACTTCGCCTTGGCCCGGCTGTAGAAGATGTTGAAGATGAACAGGAACACGCTGCTGGCCAGGATGAAGGCGCCGATGGTGGCCACCTTGTTCCAGAGGTCGAAGCCGTAGCCCGCGTCATAGGTGTAGATGCGACGGCTCATGCCCTGCAGGCCGAGGATGTGCATCGGCGCGAAGGTCAGGTTGAAGCCGAGCAGCATCAGCCAGAAGTTGTACTTGCCCAGCTTCTCGTTGAGCATGTAGCCGAACACCTTCGGCCAGTAGAAGTAGAAGCCACCGATGAAGCCGAAGAAGGCGCCGCCGAACAGCACGTAGTGGAAGTGGGCGACGATGTAGTAGGTGTCGGTCTGCTGGGTGTCGGCGGGGGCGACCGAATGGGTCACGCCCGAGAGGCCACCGATGGTGAACATGGTGACCAGACCGATCGAGAACAGCATCGGCGTGGTGAAGCGCAACTTGCCGCCCCACATGGTGGCGGTCCAGTTGAGGATCTTCACGCCGGTGGGCACCGCGATGAACATGGTCGTGAGCGAGAACGCCGTGACCGAGATCGGCCCGATGCCGGAGACGAACATGTGGTGGGCCCACACGCCCCAGCCCATGAACCCGATGGCCACACCGGAGAACACGATGAAGGGGTAGCCGAAGATCGGCTTGCGGGAGAACACCGGCAGCATGTCCGAGACCAGACCGAAGGCCGGCAGGATCATCAGATACACCTCAGGGTGACCGAAGATCCAGAACAGGTGCTCCCACAGCAGCGGGTTGGCGCCCTTGGCGACGTTGAAGAAGTTGGCGTCGAAGAGCCGGTCCATCATGAGCAGGACCTGGGCCACGGTGAGCACCGGGATGGCGAACAGCAGCAGGAACTGGGTGACGAGGGTCATCCAGGTGAACACCGGCATGCGCATGAGCGACATGCCCGGGGCCCGCATGTTGAGCACGGTCACGATGAGGTTCACGGCGCCGGCGAGTGACGCGATACCGGTGATGAACAGACCCATGTTCCAGAAGTCGATGCCATGGCTCGGCGAGTAGAGGACGCCGTTGTTGGGGGCGTAGTTGAACCAGCCACCATCCGCGCCCCCGCCGAGCAGCCAGCTGGAGTTCAGCAGCAGACCACCGAAGAGGAACATCCAGTAGCTGTAGGCGTTGATGCGGGGATAGGCGACATCACGGGCGCCGATCTGCAGCGGCATCAGGTAGTTGGCGAACGCCGCACCGATCGGCATGACCACGAGGAACACCATCGTGGTGCCGTGCATGGTGAACACCTGGTTGTAGGCGTTGGCGCTGAGCAGGGTGCCTCGCGGCGACCACAGCTGCACACGGATCAGGATGGCCTCGAACCCGCCGATGAGCAGGAACACCAGCGCCGTGGCGCCGTACATGATGCCGATCTTCTTGTGGTCGACCGTGGTGAGCCAGGACTTCCACCCGGTGCCACCGGACTTGGGCCGCGTGAACACACCAGCCGGCTTGTAGTCGGATTCCACCGTGCCGGTGAGGGCGAGCTGCTCGGTGGGCGGGGCTTCAATGATTGCCATGGCGTGCTCCGGTGAGGGTGGGACGAGGTGCGTTCATCGGTACGACCTAGTTGAGCGTCTCGAGATAGGCGACGAGTTCATCGATCTGGGCCTCGGTGAGTCCGAGGTTCGGCATGCCGCGCCCGCCCTGGGCATAGTTGGGCTTGATGGCGTTCGGGTTCCGGAGCCATGCCTCGAGCGACACCCGGTTGACCCGGCTCGTGTCGACGGTGCCCCCCGTGAGGGCGGCGCCCGGATCACCGGCGGCGGCGACATCGCTGGCCGGGAGGGTGACCGAGGGGTCGTTGGGGTCGACCGGGTCGTAGAGGTTGAGGATGGACCCGGCGAAGGTGCCGCGGGTCATGAGATGGGTGAGATCAGGGGCCACTCCGGCGGTGAGCGGCACGGTGGCGGTCTTCATCTTCTCGTCGTTGACACCCTTGATCACATGGCACTGGGCGCAGAGGGCCTTGAAGGTGGTCTTGCCGGCCAGCGCCTTGGCATCGGTGGGATCGGCGGCATGACCCTTGAGCTGGTTGGTGACCCAGGTGTCGTACTCACCGGGCTCCACCGCTCGCACGAGCATGCGCATGTTGGCGTGGGAGAGACCGCAGTACTCGGTGCACTGACCGCGGTAGACACCGGGCTCGTCGGCCTCGAGCTTGAGCGGGCTGCGGATGCCGGGCACGGCGTCCTTCTTGCCGTTGAGGCCGGGGATCCAGAAGGAGTGGATGACGTCGTTGGAGGTGGTGGTCACCTGGATGGGTCGACCGGCGGGCACGACCATCTCGGTGGCGGTGGTGATGTCTTCGGGACCGTCGAAGTTGCCGTCGCCGTTGAGGTCGTACTTGTACTGCCACCACCACTGCTGACCGGCGACCTGCACCTGGATGGCGTCGGGTTCCTTCTTGTTGAGGTTGATGATGGTGGCCACGGTGCCGACGGCGACGCCGGCGAGGATGAGGGCCGGGAGGATGGTCCAGCCGATCTCGAGACCGGTACGGCCGTGGATCTGCTCTGGGAACTCCTCGGGATCGTCCTCGGAGGTGGTGCGGAACTTCCAGGTGATGAACAGCACCGCGCCCATGACGCCGACGAACACCACGCCGGCGACGGCGAACACGGGGAGGACCAGGTTCTGGATCTCCTGCGAGGAGGGACCCTTCGGGACGAAGGTGTCGAGCGGCTTGCCGTCGTTCTGGAACGCCGCGTAGATCAGCGCTGCGAAGAGCGTGACGACGATGGCGAAGACGATGACGCCGAAGATGCGCAGACCGGTTGAACGACGAGACATTTACTCTCCTCGGGAGGCCGGGACAGCCCGGTCTCGAAGCGAACTGCTGACGACTGCACAGAAGTGTCCACCACGGCCCGCGGCGCGCGCCACTTGTGCACACCGAAGGTGGAGGACGCGGAACGGACTCATGACTGCTGGATCCCCGTCACGGGTGCGACGACGGTCACAGCGAGCGAGGAGTGCTCGGTGCCGTGCTCCTCGAAGTTCCGTTCGCCCTTCACGGCGCCGATGACGCCGGCGATGATGACGGCGAGCGCACCGATGATGACGAGCACCGTGGTGACCGACCGGGCGGAGCTCGGCCGCAGGGCGAGCACGGTGGCGACGACGAAGAACACGGTGGCGATCAGGGCGAACACGATGGTCGAGTTGGTCTTGGACAGCGCCAGCAGGACCCGGGACAGGCCGATGGCCACCACCGCCACCGACAGCAGGGCGATGACCGGGGTGCGGAGCGGATCGATGAAGCGGTGGTAGAGCTCGGCGTTGGCGCTGTCATCCGCGGTGGCGCGCTCGGCCCAGGTGCGCAGGGTCCAGACGAATCCGGCCACGAGCAGCACGACCAGACCGACCGTGGCGTAGAGCGGGGTCCGG
This sequence comes from Acidobacteriota bacterium, assembly GCA_018969405.1. GTDB lineage: Bacteria > Actinomycetota > Acidimicrobiia > Acidimicrobiales > Acidimicrobilacustridaceae > Acidimicrobilacustris. The sequence continues at coordinate 3,167 of JAGWYK010000069.1, read as the reverse complement.
GTGGCCAGACCGACCAGCATGATGACGAAGCCGAAGGCGGCGAGCGCCGGCATGAAGTTGGCACCCACCGGGGCCCGGGTGAGCGGGACGGTGTCGGTGTGCACGACCTGGGCCTCGGCCTCGGGATCGGCATCGCGGAAGGCCACGAGGATGCCGGCCAGACCGGCGGAGAGGCCGAACAGCCCCACGAAGAACACGTAGCCCAGATGGTTGCCGACACCACCCTTCCAGCCGAGGGTGAGCGGTCCGAGGACGCGGTCGATCGGACTCTGCACGGCGCTCGAGAAGCCGAGGACGAAGGCGGCCACCAGCGCGAAGACGGCGAGACCGGTGAAGAACCGGAAGGCGGGGGTGAAGACGCGGGATCGGAGCATGGAGACCTACTTCGTCACGTAGATGGTGATCCAGATGAGGGCATAGACGGCCACGACGGCGTACCAGAACACCGCAGCCGCGGTGATGCCGTCGTGCTGCCGGGCGTCGAAGCTCCCAGCGAGGGCCCGGAAGGCCATCAGGGCGATGAACAACATGGCCACCACCAGCACCAGCAGGTGCAGACCGGTGATCGTGTAGATGAGCACCGCCTGCGAGCTGGTGGAGATGTCGAGGGTCATGAGGCCGTAGAGGTACCAGGTCATCACGATGGTGGACAGGCCGAAGAACAGCGTGATGGCCAGCGCCAGATAGGCGTTGACCCGATCGTTGCGAGCGATGGCGTGCACCGCCCACTGCATGGTGACCACCGACATGAGCAGCGTGAACAGCATGGTGTTGGGCTGCTGCAGCGGGATGGTGGAACCCTTCGGCAACCAGGTGTCGCCGGCGCCCACGATGGCGGCGCGCTGGGTCAGGTAGATGCCGATCAGGCCGATGAAGGTCATGATCATGGCGGCGGACACGAAGGCGGATCCGACGATGAGGACCCGGGGTCGCTGCACGGGGGGAGCGGCGGGAAGGGCAGGGGCAGCCATGCTCAGGCCTCCTGGACAGCGGCCGCGTCGAGGAGCGGCTCAGCAGAGGTGACGGTGACGAGATCGGCGAAGTCGTCCGGGGCGGGCGGGGAGGAGCACATCCATTCGAGGGTCTGGCCCGAACCCCAGGCGTCGGAGCCGGCGGACTCGCCACGGAAGGAACCCACCAGCGCCAGCAGACCGAGCACGGCGGCCGCCGCGATGAGCGCATCGCCGACCAGCGAGACGTACTGGAGGGCGTCGGAGGCGCTGTCGAGGCCGGTGAACCGGTTGGCGAAGCCCAGCACGACCCAGGGCAGGCCGGCGAGCACGCCGCCACCGAGGGCCACCAGGATGGCCAGCAGCCCGAGCGGTTCGGGGGCGAACCGGCCGCTGAACTTGGGCGCCCAGTACATCGTGCCGGCGATGCCCGAGCTGAGAGCGGCGGCGACGATCAGGATCAGCTGGCCGATGGCGACCATCGGGGACTCGCGCAGCTGCAGCGGGGTGATGGTGGCCAGGGCACCGGCGAGGACCGCCAGCAGGACCAGCACGACCGAAACCAGCGCCAGACCCAGCGGGCTGCGCAGCGTGGGTCGGCCGCTGCGCAGCAGCGCCGCCCAGCCGCCGAGGATGGCCAGGACCGGCAGCACGATGAGCACGCCCATGGCCGCCCACACGATCTGGTCGCGGACCTCGGGGAAGAAGTAGGGCTGGGCGTAGGCCCCCACGCCGAGGGCGCCGAAGGCACCGATGGCCACGAGCATGGCACCCCGGTTGGGCTGCCGGCGGCCGCTGAAGGTGGCGATGATCTCGGCGGCGATGCCGAACACCGGGATGACATAGGCGTAGATCTGGGGCTGGGAGATGGCCCACCCGATCTGGAGACCCTGCACGCTGCTCACCCCGAACTCGCTGGGGCGGCTGTAGTGGTGGTCGACATAGATGAGCAGCACGTTGGCCAGCAGGACCGGCAGCGTCAGCAGCCACACCGAGCCGCCCACGAACATCGACCAGCTGAACATCGGGACCCGGTCGAGGCTCATGCCCGGCGACCGCAGGGTGATGACGGTGGTGACCACGCAGACGGTGGCCAGCAGCAGGGCCAGCACGAGGCCGACGATGGCCAGCAGTCCGAGATCCACGGCCCGGTCGCGCCCACCGCCGATGCCTCCGTCGATGCAGTTGGCCACCACGTAGAGGCCGGCGGAGAGGATCCAGGTCCACAGCGCCATGGCGGCGGCCCGGGGGAAGGCGATGGTGGCGGCGCCGACCTGCAGCGGGGTGATGTAGGTGGCGAGGCCGAGGAACAGCGGCACGGCCACCAGCAGCACGAAACCGAGCTCGGAGGCGTTGAGCAGCGTGTCGGAGGCGCTCGAGGAGAGGAAGTCCGGCTGCACCAGGTGCAGGTTGCCGAGCAGGAAGATGATCAGCGCCGCAGCGCCGAACAGCAGGGACAGGACCACATAGACGAGACCGATCGCCTTGTGGTCACCGGATCCGAGAAGTGAGCCGGAGACGGCCGCCGACGGAACCTCGGAGGAGGCGGGGGCGTCCTGTCTCGAGTCGGTTATCGACATAGCAGTGGGGACCTCGTTCGGGCGGATGCACTCGGGACGGCACAGGCCGAACCGGACCATGGGAGAGACGTCCCGTTCGGGGGACGACTCCATCTGACGACTCTACACAGCGGGGGTGGACCGTTCGAAAACCCTGGGCCGCATCGGGTCAGAGACCCGACCGGACCAGCTGGTCGAGGGCCATGGCCCCGAACAGCACCGTGATGTAGGTGATCGACCAGGTGAACAGGCGCATGGCCCTGGTCGGGGTGGGTTCGCGGAGCAGCCGGACGGCGAATCCGGTGAACACGGCACCCAGGACGACCGCCGCCGCCCAGTAGATGACCCCCATGCCACCGATCGGGGCGAAGGCGAGTGTGAGGAACCAGAGCCAGACGGTGTAGACGAGGATCCGGACCGAGGTCTCCCGCAGCGACACCACCGAGGGGAGCATGGGGACCTCGGCAGCGGCGTAGTCGTCCTTGTAGCGGATGGCCAGGGCCCAGAAATGCGGTGGGGTCCAGTAGAAGATGATGGCGAAGAGCAGCACCGGGGCCCAGGCCAGCGAGTTCGTGACCGCCGACCAGCCGATGAGCACCGGGGCGGCGCCGGCGGCCCCGCCGATGACGATGTTGCTCTTCGAGGTGCGCTTGAGCCA
>JAGWYK010000015.1 GCA_018969405.1 Acidobacteriota bacterium | reverse complement strand
ACAGCACCACCATCGGTGGTGTGGCCGCCAACCCCGACGGGGTGCCCCCCTTCGTCTACGGCATCGTGATCTCGTTGTTCCTGCTGTTCAACTGCTTCGCCCTCAACCAGTTCCTGCAGTACCGGGGCCGCGGTCGCTTCGCCAACTATCTCTACGGCGAGAAGGTGTACCTGGTGCTGAGCCTGGTGGCCAAGAGCGCACTGGCCTGGCAGATCTTCGCCGGGACCCTCGCCAGCTGAGGATCCTGGTCCTGCGGCCCGGCCCGATCAGCGGCCGAGCAGGGCGCGCACGGCCGCGACGAAGCGCTGGGGGGCGTCCGGATCGACCATCAGGAACAGACTGGGCTCGAACAGCTCGGCCTCGAGCAGCGCCGGTGCGCCATCGGCCATGGTGACCATGTCGTAGCGCCCGTAGAGCAGCTGCTGCTGCGCGGTCAGCCATGCGCGCTCCCGGGCGATGGCCAGTGCGGCGCGCTGCGCGGCCAGGACGAGATCGCGCCGGGCGTCATCCAGCGGTGCTGGGGTGATCTCCTCGCAGTACTCGCCACCACGCAGCGTCCCCTCCTCGCCGAGCAGCGGACCCTTGCGGAACGCATGGGAGATGGCTCCACCGAGACAGACGGCACCGATCTCACCCACCGTCTCGACCGACTCCGCGAAGGGCTGCACCATCACGGTGCCCCCGCTGGCGAGGATGCGCTCGCCGAGCGCCGCGGCCCCCGGCGAGCCATGGACGAACCGACCGGTGAGACGGGAGCCGGCGGAGATGGTGGGCTTCACGATGACCTGCGGGGTGTCGATGGCCGCCAGGGCCTCGTGCAGGGCCGCCACCGTGGTCACATAGGTGGTGGGCACGATCGCCACCCCCCGATCGGCGAGATCGAGCAGATAGTGCTTGTCGAGGTTCCAGCGGATGAGCGGCACCGGGTTGTGCAGCGTGGTCATCGTCCCGCGACCGGTCAACCACTGCTGGAACTCGGCGAACCGATCCACGTAGTTCCACGGGCTGCGAACCACGACGAGATCGAACGAGTCCCAGTCGACGGTGTCGTCCTCCCAGGGCAGATGCAGCAGTTCGATGCCCGCCTCGGCGAAGGCCGCCACATGGAACGGATGATCGAAATCGTCGTGGAGGATGGCGGTGTCGGTGGTGGTCACGAAGGCCACCCGGGGGCGTGGGGCCATGGTCACCCGGCGGAGGGTGGCGCCGACCAGAACGCCGACCAGCTGGGCCAGGATCCGGGCACGGTCCCGAGACCGTCATGGCGCTCGGGCCAGTTCGCCGGAGGCTGGTCGAGCGGGGAGGTCGGTGCCTGCTGGCCGTACCAGAGCTCATGGATGCGGCGAACGAAGTACCAGCGACCATCACGGCGCTCATAGGTGTCCCGGTAGAGGATCATCTGATGGATCCAGCGCTCGCCGTGCTGGATCTGACCGTGGCAGTACACGAGCCCGGTGGCGTGATCGGCGTCGATGAGATCGATGGCATGGGTGCCGACGTTCAGGATCGACACCCCGATGTCGCGCAGCGAGGCGTCGAACGAGGCCCGCAGCGCCTCGCGGCCACGGGCATCACGACCCACCCGCACATCGGCGACGAACAGGGCCACCAGCGCGTCGAGATCGCGGGAGTCCACGGCCACGGCGTAGTGCGCCGCCAGCTGCCGGATCTCCTCATGGGCGAGGAGTCGTTCGAGCTGGTTCTCGGGCAGGGCGACCATGCGCACACGCTAGGGCTCCCACGCCATGGCCCCGCGCCGGAGCCGTAGTCTCGATCCATGCCCGATGCCGCCCCCCGCCGATCGGAGGTGTTCGCCGACCGGTCGATCTCGCTGCGGCTCTACCCGCACAACGACCTCGACGCCACGTCCATCGTCGATCACCTCTGCGATCAGGCGGCACTCGCCGCCGCGGTGGGCTTCGACGGTGTGATGACCGCCGAGCATCACGGCGGATTCGCCGGGTACCTGCCCAACCCGTTGCAGACCAGCGGGTTCCAGCTGGCGGCCATGCGCACCGGCTGGGCCGCCGCCTGTCCGGTGCTGCTGCCCCTGCGCCCGGTGGCCATGCTGGCCGAGGAGGTGGCCTGGCTGGAGGCCCGCTTCCCCGGACGGGTCGGCATCGGCGTGGCCCCGGGTTCGCTGGCGCTGGACTTCGAAGCCATGGATGTCGACCAGCAGCAGATGATGCCGACGTTCCGGGCCGGGCTCCCGCGCCTGGTGGCCATGCTGGCCGGTCGCGACCTCGGTCCGCTGGCCGGCGACCGCGCTCTGCGACTGCTCGAGGACCGACCCATCCCGGTGATCAGTGCGGCGATGAGTCCCGCCGCCTGCCGACGGGCGGCCGCCGTGGGAGCCGGGGTGCTGTTCGACGGCGGCAGCAGCATCGAGCGCGTGCGCGAGCTCACCGATGCGTTCCTGCGAGCCGGCGGCACCGCGGCGCGCATCCTGATCCGCCGGGTGTGGCTCGGGGATCCTCCCCGGCAGGCCTTCGCCGACCAGTTCGACGTGTACCGCAGCTACTCCACCGATGCTGCGCTCGCCCACTGGCGCGACGACGGCTGGATCTGCGACGAGGATCCCGAGCGTCTCACCGCCACGCTCGCCGAGGCCATCGATCGGGCCGGCGCCACCTGCGTGAACCTGCGCCTGCATGCGCCGGGCATCGATCCCGACGCGATCCGCGAGCAGATCGGTGCGCTCGGAGCCGAGGTGCTGCCCCGCCTGCGGCGCTGGTGGGCATCGCGCTGAGCAGCACCTCAGGGTGTGCGGTCACTGCCCTCGAGATCGGCGCGCAGCAGCGTGCGGTAGAGATCGGCGTAGAGACCCTCATCATGCATGAGATCGTCGTGACGACCCTGTTCGACGATGCGACCACCGTCGAGCACGAGGATCTGGTCGGCGTCGGTGATGGTGGAGAGTCGATGGGCGATGACCAGCGCCGTGCGACCCCGCAGCGCATGGGCCAGCGCCTGCTGCACGAGGGATTCGTTCTCGGAGTCGAGATGGCTGGTGGCCTCGTCGAGGATGACGATGGCGGGATCCTTGACCAGGACGCGGGCGATGGCGAGTCGCTGCTTCTCGCCCCCCGAGAGACGATGACCGCGCTCCCCCACCACTGTGTCGTACCCATCGGGCAGTGCGGCGATGACATCGTGCACCTGGGCGGCGCGGCAGGCCGCCTCGAGCTGCTCGAGCGTGGCATCGGGATTCGCATAACGGAGGTTGACCGCCACGGTGTCATGGAACAGATGAGGATCCTGCGACACCACCCCGACCGCGGCTCGCAACGAATCGAGGGTGAGATCCCGCACATCGTGGCCGTCGATGCGCAGCACTCCTTCGGTGACGTCGTAGAGCCGCGGCACCAGTGAGCTGAGCGTGGTCTTGCCCGCCCCTGACGGACCCACCAGGGCGATCAGCTGACCGGGCTCGATACGAGCGCTCACATCGTGGAGGACCTCGGCACCCGGGCCGTCGTCGACCGAACCGCTGGTGCCCACCTCGAGCGAGGCCAACGAGATCTCCGCCCCGGAGGGGTAGCGGAAGGTGACATGGTCGAACTCGATGGCCCCACGGGGATCGACGAGGTCGATGGCGCCGGGTCGGTCCACGAGCGGGTTGGTCAGATCCAGCACCTCGAAGACGCGGTCGAACGAGACCAGCGCCGTCATGATGTCGACCCGGGCGTTGGAGAGCGCGGTGAGCGGGTCGTAGATGCGCACCACGAGGGCGGCCATGGCCACCAGCGTGCCCAGCGAGATGGTGCCGGAGATGACCAGCTGTCCGCCGAGCCAGTACACCAGCGCGGTGCCGAGGGCGCCGACGAGCGCCAGCGCGATGAGGAACGTCCGGCTGTACATGGCGCTGCGGATGCCGATGTCGCGCACGCGGGCGGCCCGATCGGCGAACTCGGTGGACTCCTGGTCATGATCACCGAAGAGCTTCACCAGCAGGGCTCCCGAGACGTTGAACCGTTCGGTCATCTGGGTGTTCATCACGGCATTGAGATCGAACCCCTCACGGGTGATGCTCGAGAGTCGACGTCCGACGCGCTTGGCCGGGATGATGAACACCGGCAGCACCACCAGCCCGAGCAGTGTGAGGCGCCACTCGAGCACGATCATGGCCGTGAGGGTGGTGATCAGCACGATGACGTTGGAGACGACGGAACCGAGCGTGGTGGTGACCGCCCGCTGGGCGCCGATGACGTCGTTGTTCATCCGGCTCATGAGGGCGCCGGTCTGGGTGCGGGTGAAGAATCCGATCGGCATGGCCTGGACGTGGTCGAACAGCCGCGACCGAAGATCGAAGATGAGTCCCTCGCCGATGCGCGAGGAGTAGAAGCGTTCGACGAACGAGAGCACGGCGCTGCACACCGCGGCGGCCACCACGGCAGCGGCGAGCACATGGAGCAGACCGCGACGGCTCTCGGGGATGGCCACGTCGATGATCTGACGGAACAGCAGCGCCGGAGCCAGCCCGAGCATGGCCTGCAGCACGATGACGATCACGAACAGTGCGATGGCCGTCCGATAGGGCCGTGCGAACGAGAGCACCCGCATGATGGTGCGACGGCCGAACCGCTTGCCGGCGATCGCGTCGCGATTGGCCGACATCATCGACATCATGTGCATGTTCGGGGTCTGCATGGGGGCCTCACCCTAGGGCCGGAACGCGAGGAACCGACGCCCGTGGGCGCCGGTTCCGGTGGCGGAGAGTGAGGGATTTGAACCCTCGGAGACCGTGAAGCCTCAACGGTTTTCGAGACCGTCCCATTCGTCCGCTCTGGCAACTCTCCGTCGGCGACTGTAGTGGGGGTCGCGAACGGGCGGCGAATGGGATGGGATCAGCGCAGGCGGGCGAAGTAGGCCGAGAGCAGTTCGCCGCACTCCTCGGCCCGCACATCGGCGACGGTCACGAACTCGTGGTTGAGACGAGGATCGCTGCCGAGCTGGTAGAGCGAGCCACAGGCACCGTTGTCGAGGCTGCGGGCCCCGAACACCAACCGGGCCACCCGGGCGTTGACCATGGTGCCGGCGCACATGGCACAGGGTTCGAGGGTGACCACCACCGTGGCCTCCGCCAGCCGCCAGGATCCGATGGCCGCCGCGGCGTCGCGGATGGCGAGCAGTTCGGCATGCGCCGTGGGGTCCTGGAGCTCCTCGCGCATGTTGTGACGCCGGGCGACGACCTCACCGTCGATGACCACGACCGCACCGATGGGGACCTCGCCGGCCGCAGCGGCCGCCCGCGCCTCGTCGAGGGCGAGACCCATCAGGGCATGGTCGTCGAGCACGGGATGCCTCCGATGGGCCGGGACGGCGGATCGTGATGGGTCGGGACCGCGGACGGATCCCGGTGGCGGAGGGAGTGGGATTCGAACCCACGGAGGGTTGCCCCTCACACGCTTTCCAAGCGTGCCGATTCGGCCGCTCTCGCACCCCTCCTGGGGCTCCGTCCGGACGAGCCGGTCGGAGTGCCGGTCGGAAAGGGTACCCTGTCGGACGACCCGCTTCCGCGTGTGGCGGTCGGGTCCTGTGCGATCGGAATCTGTGAACCGGGTCAGGGCCGGAAGGCAGCAGCTCTCAGCAGGACCTCCGATGTGCCGCAGGCAGCCTGACCGTCACACGGGGGAGCGGGTCCGTCGCGTCCGGCGGCAGACCGCATCCGGTGGCACGGAGGCTCCGGTGGCACGGTGACTCCGGCGGCACGGCGGTTCCGGCGGCACGGTGCGACACAGGGGATCAGTAGGCTCGGCTCCGATGGCCCACCAGTCGCTCTACCGTCGCTACCGACCCCGCCGCTTCGGCGAGGTCCGGGGCCAGCAGCATCTCGTCGACGCGCTGCGCAACGCCGTCATCGAGGACCGCGTCGGCCACGCGTACCTGTTCTCCGGCCCCCGTGGCACCGGCAAGACCTCCACCGCCCGCATCCTCGCCAAGGTCCTCAACTGTGAGGCACCGATCGACGGCGAACCCTGCTGCGAGTGCGCGTCCTGCCTGTCGGTCGAGTCCGGCACCAGCTTCGACGTCCACGAGCTCGACGCCGCCTCCAACAACGGCGTCGACAACATCCGTGACCTCATCAGCCGCGCCGCCCTCGGCACCCCGGGACGCACCAAGGTGTACATCCTCGACGAGGTCCACATGCTCACGGCGGCGGCCTCCAACGCGCTGCTGAAGATCCTCGAGGAACCGCCCGACCATGTGGTGTTCGTGCTGGCCACCACCGATCCCCAGAAGGTGCTGCCCACCATCCGCAGTCGGGCCCAGCATTTCGAGGTCACGCTGCTGCCCGCCGCCGATCTCGAGGCCCTGGTCGACTTCGTGGTGGCCGATGCCGAGCTCGAACTGTCCGCCGCAGGGCGCGCCCATGTGCTCCGGGTGGGTGGGGGTTCCGCCCGCGACACCCTCTCGGCCCTCGATCGCGTGGTCGCCGCCGGTGGCGTGCCCGACGATGACGGCGACGCCGTCGACGAACTGGTCGAGGCCCTCTGCGGCCGCGACACCGCTCGCGCCCTCATCGCCGTCGAGAACGCCCTCGCGCGCGGGCGCAGTCCCCGGGTGCTCGGCGAGGCGCTCATCGCCCGCCTCCGCGATGTCTTCCTCGCCGCCGTCGGCGCGCCGCTCCCCCGGCTCACCGAGGCCGACCGGACCCGCGCCACCGATCAGGCCGGCCGGCTCGGTGCCGTCGGGGCCACCCGTGCCCTCGAGGTGCTCGGCGACGCCTTCGTCGGCATCCAGGACGCCCTCGACCCGCGCATCCCGCTCGAGATCGCACTGGTGCGTCTCACCCGGGCCGATGCCGACATCTCGGTGGCCGCCCTGGCCGATCGCCTCGCCCGTCTCGAACAGGGCGGACCCAGCCGAGGAGCCCCTGAGGGCCCGGCACCGCGCGGGGCGGCTGCGGCGGCAGCCCGCCCCCGTACCGAACCGATGGCCGACGCCGGTGCCGAACCCCCGGCCGAACCTGTCGTCGACGCAGCACCTGCTGCTGCGCCTGCGGCAGCAGCCGACCGGGGCGTGTCCACCGATGACCCCGAGGACCTCCCGATCCCGCCCATCCCCGCCGGCGGAAGTCCCGCCGACGGCGCTCGGGAGATGCTGCGCCAGCGCAGCGGATCGGCCCGGCCCGCCGCTCGCCCGGCGGCCTCGGCGGCGCCATCCCGCCCCGCCACTCGTCCGGCCCCTCCCCGTCCCGCCGGCCGTCGCCAGCCCGCCCCGGAGACACCGGCCACCGGGGCGTCAGCTCCCGAGTCCGCCGGCGAGGCCGCCCCCACCCCACCGCCGAGCCCGACCCCTGCGGCCCCCGCCGTCGCCCCGGTCGGTGGCGGCACCCCGCCCGATCTCGCCACCCTCACCGAGCGCTGGAGCACCTCGGTGCTGCCCTCGCTGTCGCAGCGGGCCCGGCCCCGCTTCACCGCCGGGCGCTGGCTGGCGATCGAGGGGACCGAAGCCGTGCTCGGACTGCCCAACGCCCCGCACGCCGCCCGCTGCGAGGAGCTGCGCCCCGAGGTCGAGGCGGCACTGTCGGCCGCCTTCGGCACCCCTCTCACCCTGCGGCTCGCCGTCGACGGTGCCGCCGTCGATCCCGGCGATCGCCGGGCCATGGCCGGCCGTCGCGCCGAGCCGGTCGAGGAGGAGATCCTCGACAGTCAGACCATCGCGGAGCTCGACGACGCCGTGGATGTGGCCGCCTCCGGCGTCGATCGGGTGGCCGCCATGTTCCCCGGGGCCGAACTCGTCGACGACCCCGAACCCTGATCCCCGGGAGCCCCCATGACCGAATCGTTCGACATCAACTCATTGCTGTCCCAGGCCCTCGACATGCAGCAGCGCATGGCCGAGGCTCAGGCCCGCACCGCCGAGACCGAGATCATCGGTCGCGCCGGTGGGGGTGCGGTGCAGATCACCGTCACCGGGGGCATGCAGTTCCTCGATGTCTCCATCAGCCCCGACGCCGTCGACCCCGAAGAGATCGACCTGCTCGAGGATCTCGTGCTGGCCGCGCTCAACGATGCCTTCGACCAGCTCGAGGCCCTGCAGCGCTCCGCCATGCCCGCGATGGATCTCGGCGCCCTCGGTGGATCACTGGGAGGATCACTGGGCGGCGTGTTCGGAGGCGGCTCCGACATCATCGATCTCGACGATCCGGCGGCGGGCACCGACCGGTGAGCGTGTACGCCGGTCCGGTCCAGGACCTCATCGACGAGCTCGGTCGTCTGCCCGGCGTCGGTCCCAAGTCGGCTCAGCGCATCGCGTTCCACCTGCTCAAGCTCTCCACCACCGACGCACTGCGGCTGGCCGACGCCATCGCCTTGGTCAAGGAGCGTGTGAGCTTCTGCCAGACCTGCTTCAACATCTCCGAGGGTGAGGCCTGCGCCATCTGCACCGATCCCCGTCGCGAGACCGGCGTGCTCTGTGTGGTCGAGGAACCCCGCGACATCGTCGCGGTCGAGAAGACCGGCGAGTACCGCGGCCGCTACCACGTGCTGCAGGGTGCCATCAGTCCGATCGAGGGCATCGGTCCCGATCAGTTGAAGGTCGCCGAGCTCCTCGCCCGTCTGGAGCCCGAGGGCATCGCCGAGGTGATCCTGTGCACCAACCCCAACATCGAGGGGGAGGCCACCGCCATGTACATCAGCCGACTCCTGAAACCGCTGGGCCTCACCGTCACCCGTATCGCCAGTGGTCTGCCCGTCGGCGGTGATCTCGAGTACGCCGATGAGCTCACCCTCGGGCGCGCCCTCGAGGGTCGTCGCACCATCGACTGAGCACCCCGGACGAACCCGAGCGCACTCGGATCCGGACCCGTGACGCGGACGGACCCGGGTCTGCACCCGGGTCCGTCGGAGAATCACATCCGGCACCGGCCGGAGGATGGGGCTCAGATCGTCTCGAGCAGGATGGCGTCGCCCTGACCGCCGCCGCCGCAGAGCGCCGCAGCGCCGCGGCCACCGCCGCGCCGCTTGAGCTCGTGGAGCAGATGCAGCGCCACGCGGTTGCCCGACATGCCGATGGGATGACCCAGGGCGATGGCTCCACCGTTGACGTTGGTGACCTCGGCGGTGATGCCGAGGGTGGCCATGGAGGCGACACCGACCGCCGCGAAGGCCTCGTTGAGTTCGAACAGATCCAGATCACCGACGCTCAGACCGGCCCGAGCCAGCGCCACATTGATGGCGTTGGCCGGCTGGTTGAGCAGCGAGGGATCGGGGCCGGCGACCTCGCCGTAGCCGATGATGCGACCGAGCGGCGTGACACCGAGACGCTCGGCGGCGGCCTCGGAGGCCACGATCACGGCCGATCCGCCGTCGGAGATCTGCGAGGCGTTGCCGGCGGTGATGTTGCCGGCCTTGTCGAAGGCGGGGCGCAGCGCACCGAGTGAGTCCATGGTGGTCTCGGCGCGCACACCCTCGTCGACGGCGAAGATCTTGGGGTCACCCTTGCGCTGGGGGATCTCGACGGCGACGATCTCGTCGGCGAACAGACCATCGGCCTGGGCCTTGGCGGCACGGGCGTGGGAGGTGTACGCGAGTTCATCCTGCACATCGCGGGCCAGACCGAGGGTGGCGGCGTACTTCTCGGTGCCGGCGCCCATGGCCATCTGGTCGATGGCGCAGAACAGACCGTCGAACATCATCGAGTCGACGATCTTGCCGTCGCCCATGCGCAGTCCGGCGCGGGCCCCGGGCATCAGGTACGGGGCGTTGGTCATGGACTCCATGCCACCGGCGACCACGATGTCGGCGAGACCGGCCTGGATGTAGAGATCGGCGAGATGGATGGCGTTGAGGCCCGAGAGGCAGACCTTGTTGACCGTGGTGGCGGGGGTGGACAGCGGGATGCCCGCCTTGACCGCAGCCTGACGGGCCGTCATCTGGCCGGCGCCGCCGAGCAGCACCTGACCCATGAACACGTAGTCGACCTGATCGGCGGCCACGCCGGAGCGCACCAGCGCCTCCCGGATGGCGATGGCGCCGAGGTCGGTGGCCTCGAAACCGGCGAGTGCTCCTGACAACTTCCCGATGGGGGTGCGGGCGCCTCCCAGGATGACCGACGCAGCCATTGAATCCTCCAGAACTCGTTCGACGATGGTGACGATCTGGTGGTGGACCGCTCGGCACCGGGACGGGGCGGGTCGCCCCTCGCCGCTGACCTTACCCGTCGGTAACCGGAACCACCGCATGCGCTCGGGGCCGGCCCGGCCGCCACCGCTCCGCTTGGAGATACCGGTCCCCACCACTACCTTTCCCGCCCATGCAGAAGATCCTCGACCTCATCTCCTCCGGTGCTCCCAGTGAGGAGTTCGCCGCCCTCGAGCTGCCCGAGTCCTACCGGGCCGTCGTGGTGCGCAAGGAGGAGCAGGAGATGTTCGCCGGCATGGACTCCGCCGACAAGGACCCGCGGCAGTCGATCCACGTGCAGGAGATCGCCATGCCGGAGCTGGCCCCCGATGAGGCCGTCATCGCCGTCATGGCCAGTTCCATCAACTTCAACACGGTGTGGACCTCCATCTTCGAACCGCTGCCCACCTTCGGCTTCCTCACCCGCCTCGGTCGGGAGGGCTACTGGGGCAAGCGCCACGACCAGGACTTCCACGCCGTCGGCTCCGACGCCTCCGGTGTGGTGCTGCGCGTCGGATCAGCGGTGCGCAAGTGGAAGCCGGGCGACCGCGTGGTGGTGCACTGCAACCATGTCGACGACCAGGACCAGTCGAGCCACAACGACTCGATGCTCGGCGACAACCAGCGGATCTGGGGCTTCGAGACCAACTACGGAGGTCTCGCCGAGCTCTCCATCGTCAAGGCCAACCAGTTGATGCCCAAGCCCGAGCACCTCACCTGGGAGGAGTCCGCGGTCAACGCGCTGTGCAACTCCACCAGTTACCGCATGCTCGTGTCGAACAACGCCGCCCCGATGAAGCAGGGCGATGCCGTGCTGGTCTGGGGCGCCACCGGCGGCCTCGGTGGGTACGCCGTGCAGTACATCCTCAACGGTGGTGGCACCCCGGTGGGCGTGGTCTCGAGCCCGGACAAGGTGGCGCTGCTCCACGATCTCGGCGTCGAGCATGTCATCGACCGCAAGGAGGCGAACTACCGCTTCTGGGCCGACGAGCACACCCAGGACGAGGCCGAATGGCGTCGTCTCGGCAAGGACATCCGCTCGATGATCGGTCGTGACGTCGACATCGTGTTCGAGCATCCCGGCCGTCAGACCTTCGGCGCCTCGGTGTTCGTGGCCGCCCGCGGTGGCACCATCGTCACCTGCGCCGCCACCAGCGGCTTCATGATCGAGTACGACAACCGTCATCTCTGGATGAAGCTCAAGCGCATCGTCAGCTCGCACTTCGCCAACTACGCCGAGGCCTGGGCCGCCAACGATCTGATCCGTCAGGGTCGCATCCAGCCGATCCTCTCCGCCGTCTACCCCATGGCCGAGACCGGTGAGGCCGCCTACCAGGTGCACAAGAACCTCCACGAGGGCAAGATCGGCGTGCTGTGTCTCGCCCCCTCGGAGGGACTCGGCATCGCCGATCCCGAGTTCCGCGAGAAGGTGGGCGAGGATCGCATCACCGCCTTCCGCCGTCACGGAGCCTGATCCCCATGTCCATCACCGCCCGACGAGCCGGCGACGACGAACCCGGAGTCCAGATGAGCGAATCCGCCGCCCCCACCCCGCTGCTCACCGAGATCGACCACATCGCCATCGCGGTGCCCGATCTCGGCGCGGCCATCGACTACTACCGCGACACCTTCGGCGCCACCGTCGACCATCGTGAGGTCGTCGAGAGCGATGGCGTCGAGGAGGCGCTGCTCAAGGTGGCCGAGAGCTATGTGCAGCTGCTCACCCCCACCCGTGACGACTCGACAGTGGCCAAGTGGCTGGCCAACCGGGGCGGTCCCGGCATCCACCATGTCGGCTACCGAGTGGCCGACTGCGCCGTCGCCCTCGAATCGGTCAAGGCCCAGGGCTTCCGGGTGCTCGACGACGCTCCCCGCCCCGGCTCCCGCGGCACCACCGTGGCGTTCATCCACCCCAAGGACGCGCTCGGCACCCTGATCGAACTGGTCCAGGAGTGACGCGGTCGGCCTGAGGCCGACTCAGCAGTTCAGGTCCCGCCAGGCGGCCACGGCATCGGCTGCGGCGCGCACCGCATCGGCATCATCGAGGGCGGCGAGTCGCTGGCGGGCCTCGTCCAGATCGGCGCTGGCGGCGAGGGCCGAGGCCACGCCCTCGGCATGGGCGGCCAGCTCGTCGAGGGGCTCGACCAGCTCGGTCGGAGCGATCGTCGCCGCCCGACGCAGCAGTGCGGCCTCGCGCTGGGCGTCGACCAGCACCCGCTCGCGCTCGTCGCGCCAGCTGTCGGACCGACGCGGCACCAACTCGTCGGGACCGAGTGTCTCGACCAGCAGATCGCAGACCGGGGCGGACCCGGCGGGCACCGTCGGGGGAACGATGGTGGTCGAGGTGGAGGGAGCGCTGCTCGAGGTGGAGAGCGGCGCCTCGCCGGACCCGCTGCAGCCGAGAAGGGCCGTCGCCCCCAGCACCACGGCCACCGTCACCATCAGCGGAGCGGGCATGGGGGTCCATCGCCACCGTCGGACCTCCGACCGTTCCGCTCGCATGACCGAACTGTACGGGCGACCGCTACGGTGCCGCCATGACCGAGGGACCCGACGAGACCGACGACCTCCACCGGTACACAGTCAGTCGTCTGCTCAGTGCCGCCCGCCGGGCCATCGACACCGAGCTCGGAGGATCGGTGTGGGTCGAAGGGGAGATCTCCGGGTTCAAGAAGGGCCGCAACAACCATACGTACTTCGACCTGGTGGAGTCCGACGAGGACGGCCGGGTGATCGCCAAGCTGGCGGTGGCGCTGTGGGCAGGGAACCGGGCCCGGGTCAACGCCCGCTTCAAGGATTCCGGTCCCATCCGCATGGACGACGGTGTGCGCGTGCGCATCCTGGGACCGCTCGAGATCTGGGCGCCGGGCGGCCGTCTGCAGTTCACCATGCAGGACATCGATCCGACCTTCACCATGGAACTGATCGATTCCGAACGTGATCGGGTGCTGGCACTGCTGCGCACCGAGGGCCTCCTCGATCGCAACCGTGCCTGCACCGTCCCCATGGCCCCGCGTCGGATCGGACTGGTCACCGCCGTCGGCAGCGCCGCCGAGGCCGACTTCCTCAAGACCCTCCACGACAGCGGTCTCGGTTTCGAGATCGTGTTCGCCGATGCGCAGATGCAGGGACTCGGGGCCGAGCGCACTGTGGCCGCGGCGCTCCGCAGCGTGGCCCGCGAGGGCGTCGATCTCATCGCGCTGGTGCGGGGTGGCGGTGCTCGCACCGATCTCGCCACCTTCGATCACGAGCGCATCGCCCGCACCATCGCCGCCCTCGACGTCGCCGTGTTCACCGGCATCGGTCACGAGATCGACACCAGCGTCGCCGATGTGGTGGCCAACCGTGCCCACAAGACACCGACGGCATGTGCCGCCGCCATCGCCGAGCTGCAGCTCGAGGCCATCGAACGCAGCGAGGGCGCCTGGATCGAGATCTCCACCTCCTCGGTGCGACTGCTCGAACAGGAACAGACCCGTCTGTCGCGCCAGATCCGCCACACCACCGCCGCGGTCCGCTCCCGTGTCACCCTCGAGCAGCACCGGCTCGACACCGCAGCGGCCCGCTCCGCCCGCAGCGGCCGCACCGCGCTCCGACAGGCCGGTGGTCGCATCGACCTGCTGGCCGCCCGAGTGTCCGCCATCGATCCGGCCCGGGCCCTGTCGCGGGGTTGGAGCATCACCCGCACCGCCAGCGGCCGCATCCTGCGCCATGTCGACGAGGTCCACGCCGGCGAGACCATCGTCACCCAGTTGGTCGACGGCACCGTCACCAGTACCGTTGCCGCCACCGCACCTTCCGAGGAACCCTGATGGCCACCAAGAAGAACGACCCCACCGAGATCGGGTACGCCGATGCGGTCGCCGAGCTCGAGGAGATCCTCATCGAGATCGAGAGTGACGACGTCGACGTCGACCGACTGGCCACCCAGGTCAAGCGGGCCGCCGATCTGATCGAGATCTGCCGGGGCCGACTGGGCGCGGCGCAGACCGAGATCACCCGCATCGTGGCCGATCTCGAACTGCTCGACGACGAGGCGACGTGAGTCCGTCGGCGAGCGCACCGCCCACCGCCCTCACCGTGGTGGCCGGTCCGGTCGAGGACCGGGTCCGCTCGCTCCTCGACGAGGAGATCCGGCACTGGTCGGCGATCGACGCCGATCTCACCGAACCGCTGCAGGCGCTGGCCGAGTTCATCCTCGGGGGCGGCAAGCGGCTCCGACCGGCGTTCTGCCACTGGGCGTTCATCGGGGCCGGCGGTCCACCCGAGGACGCAGCGGTGATCGACGCCGGTGCCGCCCTCGAACTGCTCCACGCCTTCGCCCTCATCCACGATGACGTCATGGACGGCAGCGACACCCGCCGTCGAGCCGCCACCATCCACACCCGGTTCGCCGCCGCCCATCAGGAGGGCAGCTGGAACGGCGAGGCCCGCCGGTTCGGCGAGGGCGTGGCCATCCTCATCGGCGATCTCGCCGAGGTGTTCGCCGATCGCCTCATGGTCGGCGCGCCATCCACCGCCTTCGAGGCCTGGAGCCAGCTCAAGATCGAGGTCAACATCGGGCAGTACCTCGACGTGCTCGGCGCGGCGCGGGGCGGCACCGACCTCGCCACCTCCCGACGCATCGCCCATTACAAGTCGGGCAAGTACACCATCGAGCGTCCCCTCCACATCGGTGCGGCGCTCGTCGATCGCCTCCAAGAGTTCCGCGAGCAGCTGTCGGCCTACGGCTCGCCGCTGGGCGAGGCGTTCCAGCTCCGCGACGACATCCTCGGGGCCTTCGGCGATGAGGCCCGCACCGGCAAGCCGGTCGGCGACGATCTGCGCGAGGGCAAGCCCACGCCGCTGCTGGCCATCGCTCGGGCCGAGGCGTCGGCCCAGCAGCGCCCGCTCCTCGACCGGGTGGGTGCCGTCGATCTCTCCGTCGACGAGATCAGCGCCATCCAGCAGCTGCTGATCGACACCGGGGCACGCCAGCACATCGAGGACGACATCGCGGCGCTCACCACCAGCGCCATCGAGGCCCTCGACGGGATCGCCTTCGACCATGCGGCCATCGCGGCGCTGCGCGACCTCGCCCACTACGTGAGCGACCGCGATCTCTGAGCCGACCCGTCGTCGGCGCGCAGCCGGAGTGGTGGCGGACGGGCTGCCTGCTGGGGCGACGGCTCAGCGGGAGGTGCGCACCGGATCGATGAACGCGGCGATGGCCTCGGTGAGGGGAGCCTCGATCACACCGACATCGGCGGCGACGGCGGCGAGCCACTCGGGTCGGATGCGGGCGGCGACGATGATCGGGGTCTCGAGGTCGGACTCCTCGAGGGCGAAGCGCAGGTAGTCGAGGGCGTAGTCCGGAGGACGGACATCGCGGCTGAGTTCGACCAGCGCATAGGGATCGGGGGTCGACCCATCGGGGTCGAGCAGCGTGACGAAGGCGGCCGGCGGATGGGGACCGCCACCGGCGAGACCGGAACCGTCGGCCAGCACGGCCCCGCGCACCGATGCGGTGCGGGCGCCGCTGATGAGCAGTGCGATCCAGGCGCCGAGACCTCGGCCCACGATGGTGACCGGTCCCCGATCGGCGAGCACGGCGTCGACATCAGCCATGAGGGTCTCGGGCATGTAGCCGCCGCCGAGCGGAACATCGGAGAGCCCGTGACCGGTGAGGTCGAGGGCGAGCACCGGGCCGGGCCAGACCTCGGTCCAGTGCGGCCGGGCCGCCGGCGACTGCTCACCGAGACCGTGCAGCAGCAGCAGCGGATGGGTGTGGCCATCACCCTCGGCGAGGGTGTGCAGCGCCAGACGCAGCGATCCGTTGCGGAGGAACTCGGTGCGACGAGTCATGGCAGACGACCCAGGAAGTCGAGCACGAGATCGGCGATGAACCTCGGCTGCTCGATGTGCAGGAAATGTCCGATGTCGTCGAAGAACTCGAGCTGCCCACCGGGGGGGAGGTAGGGCTCGATGTCGCCGCGGCGACTCTTCCAACCCATCGGGTCGTCCTGCACACCGCTGAGCACCCCGAGGAACGGCAGATCGAGCGCGGCGAGATGGTCCATCGACCACTGCGGCCGCCAGGGACCGAAGCCACCGAGATGCAGCACGGGATCGATCTTCCAGCGCCAGCCGTCCTCGTCCTGGCGGGCACCGACGGTGACGAGATACTCGAGCCACTGGCGCGACAGGCGCGGGTTCATCGGCGCCCGACGACCGGCGAGACCCTCGATGGTGTCGGGACGCCGAGCCAGTTCGTTGCGCCGGAGCCGACGATCGAGCGCAGCCGCCACATCGGCCCGCCGCATCCGGCGCCGCTCGCGATCGTTGATGTCGGGCGCCGAGAACTGCGAGGGCATGCCGTCGAGATTGATCAAGGCCCGGGCCAGACCGGGTCGGGCGTCGAGCAGATCGAGCAGCTGACCGCCGCCCTTGGAGTGCCCGAGCAGCACGATGGGCTCGGCACTCAGTGCGGTGATGGCGGCGAGATGGTCCCGCACATCGGCACCCCAGCTGTAGAGATGCGCCCGATCGGAATCGCCATGACCGCGGGCATCCCAGGCCGCCACTCTCCAGCCGGCCTCGGCGAGCATCGGGGCGAACACGTCGAAGGTGCGGGAGAAGTCGAATCCGCCGTGGACCATGGCGATGAGCGGGGCATCGGGATCGCCCCACTCGTTGAGCGCCAACCGCAGCCCGCTGCTGTTCACCCATCCGGTGCGATCGGGGGGACGTGCGCCGGGGAAGGAGCGCGTCTGGTCGTTGTCCGGCACGGTGCGCCAGCCTAGGCGCCGACCGACCACGCCTACACTCGACGTCGTGATCGATGACCGACTCGGCGAACTCCACCGCACCGCCGATGAACGTCTGCGCCGCGACGGCCAGCGCTACACGGCCAATCGACGCGCCCTGGTCGGTGCCCTCGGCGACTCCGATCGCCCCCTGTCGATGGGTGAGCTGCTCGAACGCAGCGAGGGCATGGCGCAGAGCTCCGCCTATCGCAATCTCGCCATCCTCGAGGAGGCCGGGGTCGTGCATCGCCTCGTCACCTCCGACGACACCGCCCGCTACGAACTCGCCGAGGACCTCACCGGCCATCACCATCACGTCATCTGTGACACCTGCGGCTCGGTGCTCGACGTCGACGCCCCGCCGGAGCTCGAACGCGGTGTGCACGCCTTCGCCGACGCGGTGGCCACCACCCACGGCTTCGTGGTGGCCCATCACCGCATCGATCTCGTCGGCACCTGCGCCGCCTGCACCCCGAACCGGCACTGACCGGTACCCTCGACCGATGGCCTCCCCCGCTGCCGAAGCCGCGCGTCGACGCACCTTCGCCATCATCAGCCATCCCGATGCCGGCAAGACCACCCTCACCGAGAAGTTCCTGCTCTACGGCGGGGCCCTCACCAACGAGGCCGGCGCCGTCAAGGCCCGCTCGGGTCGGCGTTCGGCCACCTCGGACTGGATGGCGCTCGAACAGCAGCGCGGCATCTCCATCACCTCCACGGTGCTGCAGTTCCCCTATCGCGACTGCGTGGTCAACCTGCTCGACACCCCGGGCCACCGTGACTTCTCCGAGGACACCTACCGGGTGCTGGCCGCCGCCGATGCCGCGGTGATGGTGCTCGACGCCGCCAAGGGCATCGAACCCCAGACCCTCAAACTGTTCGACGTCTGCCGCCAGCGCGAACTGCCGCTGCTCACCTTCATCAACAAATGGGATCGCCCGGGACGCGACGCCCTCGAACTCATCGACGAGATCGAGAAGCAGATCGGACTCGTTGTCACCCCGGTCACCTGGCCGGTCGGCATCGCCGGGGACTTCCGGGGTGTGATCGATCGCCGCGACGGTCTGTTCACCCGCTTCACCCGTGTCGCCCGCGGTGCCACCGAGGCCCCCGAGGAGATCGTCACCCCCGAGCAGGCCGCCATCGACGAGGGCGAGGCCTGGAGCGCCGCCCGCGACGAGATCTCCCTGCTCGAGGAGGTCGGTGCCGATCTCGACCTCGAACTGTTCCTCGGCGCCCAGTCCACCCCGGCGTTCTTCGGATCGGCGCTCACCAACTTCGGTGTGCGCAAACTGCTCGACGCCGTGATCGATCTGGTGCCCGGACCCAGCCCCCGCTCCGATGTGGACGGCACAGTCCGCCCCCTCGACGCCCCGTTCTCCGGCTTCGTGTTCAAGGTGCAGGCCAACATGGATCCCTCGCATCGCGACCGGATCGCGTTCCTTCGGGTGTGCTCCGGTCGCTTCGAGCGCGGCATGGTCATCACCCACGGCGCCACCGGCAAACCCTTCGCCACCAAGTACGCCCATCAGGTGTTCGGCTCCGAGCGCGAGACCATCGACGAGGCCTTCCCCGGCGATGTCATCGGTCTGGTGAACGCCACCGAGGTACGCGTCGGCGACACCCTGTGGCTGGACGAACCGGTCGAGTTCCCGGCCATCCCCAGCTTCGCCCCCGAGCACTTCTCGGTGGCCCGGGTGCGTGACACCGGTCGGTTCAAGCAGTTCCGACGCGGCATCGCCCAGCTCGACGAGGAGGGGGTGGTGCAGGTGCTGCGCGACCCCGACCAGGGCGATCAGGCGCCGGTGCTCGCCGCGGTCGGACCCATGCAGTTCGACGTGGCGGTGTACCGACTCGAGAACGAGTTCGGTGCTCCGGTGGAGCTCTCCCCCACCAGCTACCGGGTGGCCCGCCGCACCGACGCCACCAGTGCGGCCGCCATGCGGGGCATGCGGGGTGTCCGGATCCTGCAACGGGCCGACGGTACTGTCATGGCGTTGTTCGAGAGCCAGTACTGGCTCGAGCGGCTCGAGGCCGACAACCCCGAACTGGTCCTCGAACGACTGGTGGCCGAGGGCAGCGCCGGCTGACGGACCCGCGGCCGGGCCACGAGGGAGACCGATGAAGCACGCCAAGCCCAACCGCAGAGCCCCGCTGATCGCCCTCGGGGTCACGGTGGCGGTGCTCCTGGTCGGCCTCGGGGCGCTGTCGCTGTTCGGCGGGGGCTCATCATCCACCGCCGCTCCCGACGGTGGCCCCGCCGAGACCAAGCCGGCCAAGAACGGCACCACCACGACCACCCGCCCGCCCTATGACGGCTGGGTCGATCCGGCCTCCTCGGGTGAACCCTGGGGCAAGGTCCCGGGCCTGCTCACCTTCCGGGGCAATCCCACGCGCTCCTGGTACGGCCAGGGCATGCCACAGAACCCACGGGTGCTGTGGACCTATCCGAAGAACGGCGGGATGTGCTCGAACTCCACCGACGGCTCCGGCACCTCCACCTGGTGCGGTGACGGCTGGACGGGTCAGCCCACCGTGGTCGAACGCGAGGGTCGCACCTGGGTCTCCTTCGGTGGCTACGACGCCTCGATGCACTGGATCGACGGCATCACGGGCGAGAGCATCCTCACCCCGTTCAAGACGGGCGATCTGGTCAAGGGATCGATGACCACCGATCCCGACGGCTATCCCCTCAGCTACAAGGGCTCGCGGGACAACTACTTCCGCATCCTCGCCACCGATCGCGGCTCCGCCCCGGTGGAGCTCTGGAAGCTTTCGGCCTACGACGGCGTGCAGCAGGTCTGGAACGACGACTGGGACGGCGCCGGCCTCGTCATCGACGACTACCTGTTCGAGGGCGGCGAGAACAGTTGGTTCTACATCATCAAGCTCAACCGCGGCTACGGCGCCGACGGCAAGGTCACCGTCAACCCGCAGGTGGTGTTCAAGACCCCGGGCTGGGACCAGGAACTCTCGAACCTCATCAGCGACCGGCAGTTCTCCATCGAGAACTCCGTGGCCATCTCGGGCAACACCGTGTACTTCTCCAACTCCTCGGGACTGGTCCAGGGCTGGGACATCACCGGCCTCAAGGAGGGTCGCACCCCCACTCGGGTGTTCCGCTTCTGGACCGGTGACGACACCGACGCCACGATCACCATCGACAAGCAGGGCATGCTCTACGTGGGCTCCGAGTTCGAGCGTCACAACGATCGCTCCAAGCAGGTCGGCCAGATGATGAAGCTCGACCCGACCAAGCCCGACAACCCGCTGGTGTGGTCGCTCAAGGATCAGACCGGCGGCGGCAAGTCAGGGGTCTGGGCCACGCCGGCCCTGGGCGACGGAGTCGTGTACTTCGCCACCAACGGCGGTCGACTGCTCGGTGTCGACCAGATGACCGGCGCCGTGCTGTGGGAGAAGGACCTCGGATCCCAGACCTGGCAGTCCCCGGTGGTGGTCGACAAGACCCTCCTCGAGGGCGACTGCGAGGGCAACCTCAACGCCTACGACGTGAGCGACCCTCGGATCGATCCGCCGCTGAAGTGGACCGTGAAGCTCAACGGCTGCATCGAGGCCACCCCGGCGGTCTGGAAGGGCCGGATCTACGTGGCCACCCGGGGCGGCCAGCTCTACGCCATCGGCGACCAGTAGCCCGGTCCCCGCCCCTCACCATCTCGCACCAGATCCGGCCCTCGGGCTACTGTTCGGCGCTTCCGAACCCCCCTCGGGGTGGGTTCTTCCCCGTAGATCCCCGGCGCCCGCCGGGACCCAGAACAGGACGGATCCGATGACCCAGGTCATTGCTGCTGAAGGCGGCTACCAGGCGTTCACCCTCTCCAGCAGCGAGTGGGGATGGCTGATCTTCGCCGGGGCCGTCGCCCTCGTGGCGCTGCTGCTCGGTGTGGTGCTCATGCGCGGTGTGCTCGCCAAGGAACAGGGCACCGACAAGATGCAGGAGATCGCCGGCGCCATCCAGGAGGGGGCGCTGGCCTACCTCAAGCGCCAGTTCCGCACGATCGGCATGATCGTCATCCCGCTGGCGATCGTGGTGTTCCTCACCTCCACCGCCATCAACAAGCCGCCCACCCTCACGACGCTGGTCGAGGGTTCGCAGGTGCTCTCCTTCGCCCAGTCCGGGGCCTTCCGCACCCTCGCCTTCGTCGTGGGCTGCGTGTTCTCCGCCTCCATCGGCTTCCTCGGCATGTGGCTGGCCGTGCGCGGCAACGTGCGCACTGCGGCGGCCGCTCGCCGCAGTGACTTCAACGCCGCCCTCCAGGTGGCCTTCCGCACCGGCGGCGTGGCCGGTCTGCTCACCGCCGGTCTCGGTCTGCTCGGCACCGTCGGCATCGTCATGATCTTCCAGAACACCGCCTCGGCCATCCTCGTCGGCTTCGGCTTCGGCGGTTCGCTGCTGGCACTGTTCCTGCGCGTCGGCGGCGGCATCTTCACCAAGGCCGCCGATGTGGGTGCCGATCTCGTGGGCAAGGTCGAGGCCGGCATCCCCGAGGACGATCCCCGCAACCCCGCCACCATCGCCGACAACGTGGGTGACAACGTGGGCGACTGCGCCGGTATGGCCGCCGATCTCTTCGAGAGCTTCGCGGTGACGCTGGTGGCCTCCATCATCCTCGGCGTGTCGGCCTTCAAGGCCATCGGCCTCGACGAGAGCCAGGCCGCCAAGGGTCTGATCTTCCCGATCGCCGTGGTGGCCATCGGCCTGCTGGCCTCCATGGTCGGCATCTTCCTGGTGCGCGGCCGCGACGGCGAGACCGACGCCCTGGCCGCCATCAACCGGGGCATCTACGCCGCCCAGGCCCTCGCCATCATCGGCGCCGCCGCCGTGGCCTTCCTCTACGTCGGCAACCCGGCCGACTCGACCATCTCCAACCCCGGCGCCCGCCTCTTCGGAGCCATCGTGGCCGGCGTGGTGCTCGGTTTCGCAGCGTCGAAGATCACCCAGTACTTCACCTCCACCACCACCAAGCCGGTGCAGGACATCGCCAAGGCCGCCCGCACCGGCCCCGCCACCACGGTGCTCGAGGGCATCTCCTCGGGTCTCGAGTCCGCCGTGTGGGCTCTCATCGCCATCGCCGTGGCCATCGGTGCCGCCCTCATCCTCGGCGGCGGCAACATCGCCTTCTCGCTCTACCTCGTGGCCCTCACCGGTATCGGCATGCTGGCCACCACCGGCATCGTCGTGGCCGAGGACACCTTCGGTCCCGTGGCCGACAACGCAGCGGGCATCGCCGAGATGGCGGGCGAGTTCGAGGGTGAACCGGAGCGCATCATGGTGAGCCTCGACGCCGTGGGCAACACCACCAAGGCCGTCACCAAGGGCTTCGCCATCGGCTCGGCGGTCATCGCTGCGGTGGCGCTGTTCGCCTCGTACTCCGAGACCATCGCCAAGGCCACCCTCGACGCCAGCACCTGGCTGCAGGCCGAGCTGAGCGGCAACCTCGCCAGTCTCGTGCAGATCAACGTGGCCGACCCCAAGACCTTCATCGGTCTGCTCGTCGGTGGCTCGGTGGCCTTCCTGTTCTCCTCGCTGGCCATCCGAGCGGTCTCCCGCACCGCCGGCACCATCGTGCAGGAGGTGCGCCGTCAGTTCCGCGAGAAGCCCGGCATCATGGATTACACCGAGCGTCCCGACTACGGCCCGGTCATCGACATCTGCACCTCGGCCTCGCTGCGCGAACTGGCCACCCCGGCCCTGCTCGCCGTGCTCACGCCGGTCATCATCGGGTTCGGCCTCGACTACTACGCCCTCGGTGCGTTCCTGGCCGCGGCAATCGTCACCGGTCAGCTCATGGCGAACTTCCTGTCCAACGCCGGTGGCGCCTGGGACAACGCCAAGAAGTACATCGAGGACGGCCATGAGGGCGGCAAGGGCTCCGAGACCCACAAGGCCGCCGTCATCGGCGACACCGTCGGCGATCCCTTCAAGGACACCGCCGGTCCGGCCCTCAACCCGCTCATCAAGGTGATGAACCTTGTGGCGCTGCTGGTGCTGCCGGCCATCATCGAACTGCGCCACAACAACATCCGCTTCGCCATCGCCGGCGCGGCGCTGGTGGTGGTGCTCGGTGCCATCAGCTTCTCCAAGAAGCAGGGCAGCGGCATGGATGTGGCCGCCGTCTGAGCGACCGATCGGCACTCGGTCGGGGTCACGACCCGATCACATCAGCACGCACAGCAGCACACACAGAAGCACATGGACGAATGAAGGGGTCCGGCCGAAGCCGGGCCCCTTCTCCATTCATGCGTCACAAGCATTGCCCAGATCGCGCTGCGCTGCACGGATGCCGCCGCAGCGACCGGCCTGGTCAGTCCCCGAGCAGTGGCTCGTTGAGCCAGTCAGCCTTCGAGAATCCACGACGCACGAGCACCGCGTTGCCGCACACCGCGAGCACGATGCCGATGATGATCGGATGCAGGGCGAAGCCGGCGATGACACCGGCGACGAACAACGGGATCATCCAGAACCAGAAGAAGCGGTACCAGGGGCGACTGCGCTGATATGCGGCGAAGCTCACCGCCAACCGGGCATCCTGCGCGTTCTCCTGCTGCCGACCGATGCGCACCAGCCGGCGTATCTGTCGACGCGTGGGCTTGTCGAGGGCGTTCCATTCAGCGATGAACGCCGGGTCGACCGCCGGGTCCTTCTTCGCCGCCGCGGACGAGGAGGGGGACGCGGCCGATGAGGTGAGTCTGCCGCGGGTGCGCTTCTGAGCCATGACTGCATGGTTGCCGCTGGTCGGTCGGCTCCGCAAGGTCATCGCCCCACCGTCACGGGGAGTTCACACTCGGTTCGGGGAGGCCTTCGCCATCGACCCCGGACGCGGAACGGGCCCGGCGGTCTCCCGCCGGGCCCGATCGGGGAACTGCTCGGTCAGGCGTCCGAGGCCACGAGGCTCTCGTGGGTGCCGGCGAACTCGGGATAGGCGAGAACACCCATCTCCGGGAGATCGAGACCGGCGATCTCCTCCTCGGCGTCGCTGCGGATACCACCCTTGGTGAGGGCGTTCTGGATCTTGAAGAAGGCGAAGGCCACGCCGAAGATCACCGTGCAGAGCACGACCACACCGGCCAGCTGGGCCAGGAACTGACCGCCCCCGTTGCCGCCGTAGAACAGCCCGGTCACACCGTTGGCCGCGCCATCGGCGTTCAGCGAGGTGGTGGTGCCGTTCCAGCCGATGCCGGCGCCCCCGGCGTCGATGCCGTACTTGCCGTTGGCCACGAGACCCACGGCGAGCACGCCGAGCAGACCGCAGACGCCGTGGACGGCGATGGCGCCCACCGGATCATCGATCTTGAGCCGACGCTCGATGAAGAACACCGCCTCGATCACCACGACCCCGGCGAAGACACCGAGCAGCGCGGCGACCCAGGGATCGACGAAGGCGCACGGCGCAGTGATGATCACCAGACCGGCGAGCATCCCGTTGGCCATCATGGCCGGGTCCGGCTTGCCCGTGCGCTTCCAGATCCACAGCATCGAGGCGAAGCCACCGAAGGCACCGGCGAGGGCCGTGTTCACAGCCACCACGCCGATCTGCGGATCGCTCGAGGCGAAGGTGGAGGCGGCGTTGAAGCCGAACCAGCCGAACAGCAGGATGAACGTGCCGAGCAGGGCCATCGGGATGTGATGACCGGGCAGGGCGCGGGGCTTGCCGTCCTTGCCGAACTTGCCGATGCGGGGGCCGAGCACGATGGCACCGGCCAGAGCCGCCATGCCACCGGCGGCGTGCACCACACCGGAGCCGGCGAAGTCCACATAGCCGTTGCCCCAGTTCAGCGAGTTGCCCAGCTTGGCGAGCCAGCCACCACCCCAGGTCCAGGCGCCGAACAGCGGGTAGTAGATGGCGCCGCAGAACAGGCCCCAGATCACGAACGACTTGAACTTCCAGCGTTCGGCCATCGACCCGGTCGGGATGGTGGCCGTGGTGTCCATGAAGGCCACCATGTACAGGAAGAACGCGGCCGCAGCGCCCGAGTAGGCGAGATCGGCACCGTCGAACCATGAGCCGGCCCAACCGCCCTGCCACAGGAACACCCAGTCACCGGAGCCGATGAGGGCACCGCCGGCGGCGTGGTTGAGGCCGTAGTCGAAACCGGGCAGCAGATAGCTGTAGCCACCGAACATGAAGGCCCAGCCGACGAGGAAGAAGCCGACGAACCCGAGGAAGAAGATCGCCAGGTTCGTGCTCACCACGTGGGCGGCGTGCTTGGCCCGGCAGAAGCCGGTCTCGACCAGCGCGAAGCCGGCCTGCATGAAGATGACCAGTGCGGCACCGATCACGATCCAGAGCAGGTTGCCCGACTGGATGGCGTGATCGGCGGTCTTCGACACCGTCTCCATGTCGGCCATGGGAGCACTGTCGGTCATGGTCTGGGCGAAGGCGGTCCCGCCGAGGGCAAGCAGCGTGCCTGCTCCGACGAGTGCGCCGACGGTGATGCGCTTGGCGTTCAGGGGGATCCTCCGTCGTGCGGGGGCCGCAGGGGCCCCAGGGTTGGTAGCTGAAGTGTTCACAGCGCGTCTCCGTCCCGTTCACCGGTGCGGATGCGCACGACGCGGGAGGCCGGGGTGACCCAGATCTTCCCGTCGCCGATCTTGTCGGTGCGGGCCGCCGTCATGATGGCGTCCACGACCCGATCGGTGTCGGCCTCGTCACAGAGAACCTCCACCTTCACCTTGGGAAGGAGGTCGACCTTGTACTCGGCACCCCGATAGGTCTCGGTGTGCCCGCCCTGACGTCCGAAGCCTTTGACCTCATCGACCGTCATGCCGGGCATGTCCATCGCCTTGAGCGCGTCCTTCACCTCCTCCAACTTGTGCGGCTTGATCACCGCGGTCACCACATTGACCATCGTTCCTCCTCGAGACATGAGCGTGAGTTCGTGAAAACGCACCTGGGGGGTCGGTCCGACCACGCTGTCGGTCCTGCATCGAACGCCACCGGCGCTCTGACACTCCGCAGAAGGTAGGAAGAGGTGATTTCCCGACCGTGTGCGCACTGTTACGCGAGTCGACCAGATTTCTGACCAGAATCTGTACTACTGGCGACCGATGAACCGTCCTCCCGGGACCGGGTCCGCAGGGATCAGGCAGGGATCAGGTGGGGGAAGACAGGGAGGCTTGCCGGGAGCAGGCCGGCGAGGACGAGGCCGGCACGCCTCAGGGCGCCGGCGGGATGCTCAGGGTGAAGATGGCGCCGCCGCCGATGGCCTCGGCCACCGACACCGACCCGCCATGGGTGCGAGCGGTCTGGTCGACGATGGCCAGACCGAGACCCGAACCGGGCAGCGCCCGGGCGGCCGCCGATCGGTAGAAGCGCTCGAAGATGTGGGCCCGGTCCTCCTCGGGCACGCCGGGGCCGTGGTCGCGGACGCTGACCACGCCGCCGCTCACCGACACCTCGATGGGTTCGGTGGCGGGACTGAACTTGGCGGCGTTCTCGAGCAGGTTGCCGATGGCCCGGGCGAGGTCGCGGGGTCGACCGACCACGAATCCCGGGTTCGATGTCACCGAGATGACGCGCCCGGTGCGCCGACGGACCCGCTCGGCCGACCGCTCGACCAACTGGTCGAGCGCCACCCGCTGCTCGGGTTCGTCGTCGTAGGTGTCGGTGGCCAGCTGCACGAGTTCGTCGACCAGGGCGCCCAGCTCGCGGGTCTCGGCCTCGAGATCGCCGAGGATGGACCGCCGGGTGTCGGCGGGAAGTGCGTCGTAGCGCTGGAGGGTCTCGACGTTGGTGCGCAGACTGGTGAGCGGAGTGCGCAGCTCGTGTCCGGCGTCCTGCACCAGCTGCTGCTGCTGCTCACGCGACCGTCCGAGGGCGTTGAGCATCGTGGCGAAGGCCCGAGCGAGCCGCCCGGGCTCGTCGTCGCCCGTCACGGGGATGGCGACATCGAGCCGACCGGTGGTCGCCACCTCCTCGGCGGCATCGGTGAGCTGCACGAGCGGCTCGGTGGCCCGGCGGGCGATGAACCACCCGGCGGCGGCCGCCACGCTGACGGTGAGGGCGACGATGAGGAGCAGCCACCACCGCAGACCGCCGAGGACCCGCTGGGTCTCGCCGTAGTCGCGGGCGATCTGCACCGCTCCTCCACCGGCGAGCGCCACGGTCTGCACCCGGAAGGTGCCCGAATCGGTGCTCACCGTGCGCGTCCGCACGCCACCACGGCCGGCCGCCATGACCCTGTCCACCGGATCGACGGGGAGCGCCACCGGACCGACCGTCGCCACCACCGTGCCCGCAGGCGAGATGCACTGGAAGGCCACCCCGCTCACGCCGTCGTCGTTGCGCTGCTGATCGCCGAGCTCGGCCGGGCCGGGACCGCGGCGACCGCAGAGGGCCGCCGCATCACGACCGTCGCGGTCCTGGAACCGGCGGCCGTAGGTGTCGAGATAGGAATCGACCTCGGCCCGCACCCGCTGGTCGGTGGTGACATAGGTGGTGGCGGCGACGAACACCGCAGCGATGCCGGCGAGCACCGCGAGGGCGACGGCGATGCGGACCCGCAGGGTCATGACTGCCGCAGGGTGTAGCCGACCCCGCGCACGGTGTGGATGAGACGGCTCTCGCCACCCTCCTCGGTCTTGCGCCGCAGATACCCGATGTAGACCGCCAGTGCCTTGGAGTCGGGGCCGAAGTCGTAGCCCCAGATGCGGTCGTAGATTGTGGAGTGCGACAGCACCACCCCGGCGTTGTCGGCGAGCAGCTGCAGCAGATCGAACTCGGTCTTGGTGAGCTCCATCTCGCGATCGGCTCGCCAGGCCCGCCGCGAGGCCTCGTCGATGCGCAGATCCCCCACGGTGACCTCGCGCTGTTCGTCGCTCTCCTCGCTGTAGGAACTGCGGCGCAGCAGGGAGCGGATCCGGGCGAAGAGTTCGTCGAGCGAGAACGGTTTGGGCAGGTAGTCATCGGCGCCGGCATCGAGACCCGAGACACGATCGGAGACCTCGGTGCGCGCCGTGAGCACCAGGATCGGGATGCGGGATCCGGCCGAGCGGAGACGGCGGCAGACGGTGAGACCGTCGACGTTGGGCATCCCGAGGTCGAGCACCAGCAGATCGACCTCGGGGCGGGCCGCCTGCTCGAGGGCGGCGGAGCCCTCGCTCACGGCGGTGACGTCGTAGCCCTCGAGCTCGAGGGCTCGGGTGACCGACTCCCGCACGGCCCGGTCATCCTCGGCGATGACGATCGTCGCTCCCATGACCACCATTCCTAGTACGACGGCGTGAGATCAGGGTAAGAGTCCCACCGGGCCGACCGTCGACGGTCGAACTGATGAACCGGGGAGTTCCGGAGCCTCTAGGGTTGCGGCCCATGACCACCGAACCCCCCGGCTCCACCCCCTCCGAACCCCGTGACGACGACGCCTCGGATGTGGCCGACGACACCGCCATCGACAGCGGCGTGAGCCCCGAGACCGATGACGGGACCGCCGGTTCGGACATCGGCGTCGTCGTCGGAACGGACGACGACGGCTCGGCGGGGACCGAGGACGCGTCCGACCTCGCCGAACCAGCAGCACCCTCGCGACGCCGACGCACCACGATCATCGTCGCTGTGGTGGCCGCGGTCGCCGTGCTGGCCGGTGTCGGCATCGGCCTGCTCGTCCGAGGCGACTCCTCGAAGTCGGAGGATGCGGCGACGGTGAAGACCCGCACCACCTCGCTCGACAAGGTCACCGTCTCCGGTGAGCCCGGACAGAAGCCCACGGTCACCTTCAACCCGGCCTTCGTCGGCACCGAGGAGACCTTCCGAGTCATCAGCGAGGGCGATGGACCGGTCGTCGAGGACGGTCAGCGGGTCTCGCTCGACTACGTGGCGATCAGCGGCGCCGATGGCAGCGAGCTCGACTCGACCTACGGCCAGGCCACCCAGGCGGTCACCGCCAGTTCGAAGTCCCTCACCCCGGCGCTGGCCAATGCGCTCATCGGCCAGAAGGTCGGCAGCCGGGTGATGGTGTCGGCCGATCAGACCCAGGCCCAGACCGGTGCCTGGGTCATCTTCGTGTTCGACATCCGCAGCGCCGACACCCTTCCGACCTCGGCGAGCGGCACCCCGCAGGCCCCGCAGGCCGGGTTCCCGACGATCACCGTCGAGAACGGTGTGCCCAAGATCGCCACCCCCACCGGCAACCCGCCGAGCACCCTGTCGACCGAGGTGCTCATCAAGGGTGATGGTCCGGCCATCACCGCCGGCCAGACCGTGACCATGCAGTACACCGGCATCATCTGGGCCACCGGCAAGGAGTTCGACTCCTCCTGGGGTGGCGATCCGGTCGACTTCCCGGTGGGTACCGGTCAGGTCATCGCCGGCTTCGACGAGGGACTCGTGGGCCAGACCGTCGGTTCTCGGGTGGTGCTGGTCATCCCGCCGGACAAGGGCTACGGCACCAGCGGCAACTCCTCGGCCGGCATCAGTGGGACCGACACGCTGGTGTTCGTGGTCGACCTGCTCGCCGCCTCCTAGTCGGATCACCCTCCGGTCGACCCTCGGCCGGAGGGTGCATCGCGTCCTCTAGGCTCTGCGTTCCACGTCGGTGCGCCGACACCCGGGGTTGTAGCTCAGTTGGCTAGAGCACCTGCTTTGCAAGCAGGGGGTCGTGGGTTCGATTCCCATCAACTCCACCCATCAGACGGCCGGTCCGCTCCCCATGACCTGGGCGTTCACGCGGCGCATACCGCGAAGCCAACGTTCGCGCTCGCTGGCCCGACGCACCTCGTAGTCGGCCACCACCGGATGCGGCAGGATCAGGAACCGTTCGTCACCCACCGCCTCGATCACCGCGGCCGCCACCTCGGCGGGCAGCAGCATGCCGTCGCGCCCGGCGGTGGACACGGCGAACTCACTCTGCAGGCCATCACCGTCGATGTCCTCATCGGGGGCCCCGGTCATTGCGGTCCAGACCCCCTGCGGACACAGACACGACACCCGCAGCCCGGCATCACCGTGGGTGATGGAGAGCCACTCGGCCAGCGCCACCGCCGCATGCTTGGTGACCGCATAGGGCGCAGATCCGATCTGGGTGAGCAGGCCGGCGGCTGAGGCGGTGATGATGAGATACCCCTCGCCGCGCTCGAGCATCGCCGGAACCACGGCTCGCGCCGCATGCACATGGCTGCGCACGTTGACCTCCCAGATCCGCTCCCATTGCGCATCGGGCACCTCCACGCCGCCGGGGACGACGATGCCGGCATTGGCGCAGAAGATGTCGATGCGTCCGAACGCGGCCACCGTCGCATCGACCACGGCCACGGTGTCGGCCTCGAGTGCCACATCGCAGCGCAGACCGAGGGCCTCATGGCCGGCCTCGCGCAACCGGGTCGCCACCCGCTCGGCCGCCGCACCATCCAGATCCGCCACGACCACGGCGCCGGCTCCGGCGGCGGCGAAGGCCTCGGCCAGGGCCCGACCGATGCCGCCCCCTCCACCGGTGATCACCACGATGCGTCCGTCGATCTCCATGATCTGCTCCTCGGGTCAGCGCAGGGCGGGGATGACCTCGGCGGCCAGCCGACCGATGCTGCCGAGGAGTTCGATCATGTCAGCATCGCGTGAACCCGGGACCATCACGATGCGATCCACACCCACGTCGATGAGTCGACCCAGTCGCTCGATGCAGTGCTCCACCGAGCCGGCGATGGCGAATCCGTCGAGGAACTCGTCGCTGAGCGCCGCTCCCTGGGTCGAGCCCGCCTTGGCGTGGTTCGCCATGTCGTAGTCACGACCGAGCGCCGCGAAGGTGGCGGCCTTGGCCGGATCGGCCACCGGCGGGGCCCCATCCATGCCCGAGAAGTGGGCGAAGCTGGCCGCACTGCCGCGCACCAGGGCGCGGGCCATCGCCACATCGGGATGGGTCACGACGTTCACGTACGCCCCCACGCTGATCGTCGCCGGGTCGAGACCGGCGGCGGCCCGCTCGGTGCGGGCGAGCGCGATGGCATCGGTGAGGCGCTCGACATCGGCGCCCACGGCGAAGGTGACCCGATCGGCGAGACGCGCCGCGAGCGCCGTGACCTTCGGACCGGTGGCGGCGACATCGATCGGCACGGGCGGCTGTCCCGACGCCGAGATCCATTCGTTGGTGCTGGCGAATCCATCGAGATCGGCAGCCTCACCGTGCAGATACGACCGCACCCGGGTGAGGAACTGCTCGAAGGCGGCCAGTGGTGCGGGTCGGGAACCGAGGAACCCGAGTGAGGAGTCGCCGCGTCCGAGGCCGAGCACGGCGCGCCCCCCGGATGCCGCCTGCACGCTGGCGATTGCCGACGCGGTCACCGCTGGATGACGGGTGACGGGATTGGTCACACCGGTGGCGAGACCGAGGGTGCTCGTGGTGGTCGCCGCCAGAGCCAACGACACGAACACCTCGGCGGCGAGGTTCTGCGTGTCGGCCAACCAGAGCGAGTCCCAGCCGGCGTCCTCGACTGCAGCGGCCATGGTCCCGGCCAGACCGGGGACGGGGAAGGTGAGCAGTCCGAACTGCGTGGCCATGGGCGGATCTCCGATGCCGTCGACCGAACGAGATGGTCGAGTCTCCCAGACCACCGGCCCGTCGGTCGTGTTCCCGGCGAACGGCTCCGGCGAACGGCTCCGGCGAACGGGTGCACCGACTGCGGCGAGGACGATCGGATACTGTTCGCCGAGTTCATCACGACTCGGAGCGCCTTCGGAGCGCGACCGATCACGACCGCACGAGGTGCTGAAGATGCGACTGCGACCCCGGGCGCTCCCGTGGACCATCGGTACCCTCGGTGTGGTCCTGTCACTCTCCGTGACCGTGCTGCCCGCTGCCGGCGCCCCCTCGCAGACCGCCCTCATCTCCATCTCCCCGGCCAGCCAGACCCAGCCGACCGGTGCCGCCCAGACCTACACGATCAACGTGTCCTGCCAGGGGACCGCCGGTGGCCAGTGCGGGCCGAACACCACCATCACCATCCCGCTCGACACCTCGACCACACCGGCCATGACCGATCCGACCTGGCGGTACACCGCCACCTCCGGCCTCGCCGGACTGATCACCTCCGGCCCGACGGTCATCGGCACCGATCTGGTGATCACCCTCGACGACTCGAGGTTCGTGGCCGGCTTCAGCGGTTCGATCGAACTCAGAGCCACCCCACCGAACCTCATCACCCCGAACCGCACCTCATGGTCGATGGAGCCGACCCTGCGCGCCGACTCCATCGATCCGGTGACCGTCCCCACTCCCGCCGAATCCACCGCCACGGCCACACCGAGGGTCACGGTCACGAAGCGCACCACCGACCTCGGGAGCGTCTACGACGTCGACAGCACCGTGCGCTACACCATCACGGCCCGGTGCAACAACGCGAGCACCGGGTCGCTCCATGTCACCACCGCGGAACTCGTCGACCTCCTCCCCGATGGACTCACCTACGTCTCCTCCACCCCAGCCGGTGGGATCTACGACCCCGTGGACCACACCCTCACCTGGTCGTTCGACGATTCCGATCTGACCACCATGCCGACCGGATGTGCGGCCGGCGCCACGGGTCCCACCACCTTCGTCGTCACCACCCGTGCCCCGTCCGCCGTGCCCGCCGATCCGAGACTGGTCAACACCACGACCTTCAGCGGTACCGGACCCGACGCCGCCGACCCCGCCGGTCTCACCTCCACCGCCACTGCGGACATCCCGGTGCAGATCATCGCCGAGCCCGCCGTCGGGCCCGGCCCCGGGTACGCGTCCATCACGAAGGCCTCCATCGCGCCACTCGCCCAACCGGGCATCACCAGGGGCAACCAGTACGTCGCCACCTACTCCGGCGACTGGCTCCCGCCGGCGGGGTCCCCGACATGGAGGACCAACGCCGCCGCCGCTGCCTTCCGGACGACGGTGAACTACGGACTCGTCGGCACCTACATGACCGATCTCATCGACCCGCTCCCCTGCCTCGATGAGGTGAGCGGCAATGTCTTCTCCTCCGCCGGACATCTCGATCCGCCGTGCGCCGCTCCGGCCTTCCACACCCAGGTGGTCGAGGTTCGCAGCGAGGGATCCGACACCTCGATCAACGGTCTGGGACAGGCCTACCTCGACGGTTGGCGCCCGCAGGCCATCCTGACCGATGGCACGACCATCGACCTCACGGGCACGACCGGGATCAGCGCCACCACCTCGACCGCTGACTTCGGCATCCCCTCCGGCGCCGTGGTCGCCAGTCTCCGTCTTCCTCCGCATCCCGCGCTGCGGAACCACGAACTCCGCCTCACCGCATGGGGATACGCCGACGCGTCACTCGCCGACATCAACGACGGCCTCAACCAGTTGCGGAACACCGCAACTGCGATCCCGCAGATCACCCTCGGAGATGAACTGCGTCCCGTCAGCTGGAGCGCCAGCATCTTCACGGTGCCCACCAGACCGCAGTTGGGCATCTCGAAGTCGTTCGGAACGCTCGGGGCGGCCACCGGCGGCACCACGGCGATCACCATCGTCGGTGGAGTGACCACAGTGGATGCGCTCACCCGGGATGTCGTGCTCACCGATCTGCTCCCGTTGGGCATGACCTGGGCGAATCCGGTCACCAGCGCGACCATGACACTCACCCGGGGCGGTGGTCGGAGCAACACCACCGTCGCCGCATCCGTCCGCCGGATCGGCGACTACCAGGGCTCCGGACGGGAACTCATCCGCATCACCGTGCCGGCCAGCGCCATCGACAGTGCAGGCGTCTGGACGATCACTCCCCCGACGAACTTCCTGCGGGTCACGACACCGGTGGCACTCGGCGTCTATCCGAACACCGATCAGATCTACCTCTACGGGTCCCGCCTCACCACCATCGACACCACCTGTGGCACACCCACGCAGGGAGATGGTGGTATCAGTTCCGCCGTCTTCCAGAACGACAACTCCATGGATCTCGCCGGTGATTCGCAGCTGCAGGAGGCCTACTGCGAGAACCGAGCGAGTGTCACGGTGCGCGGCACCGGCGCGGCGTTCGCTCTCACCAAGACCGTGCAGGGGGACCTCGACGCCATCGCCCGTGGTGCACTCGGCGTGGGCAACGCCAGCCCGGGCGGTACCGGCACCTACCGACTCCGCTGGGACAACGTCGGGAGCAACACGCTGGGCCAGCCGGTCATCTACGACATCCTCTCCTTCGTCGGCGACACCGGAGTGAGTCGGGGGCAGTCCACCGTGCCCCGCAACAGTCAGTTCGCCACGCCGTTGCTCGATGTCGGACCGCTCCCGGCCGGAGTCACTGTGGCCTACTCGACGAACGAGAACCCATGCCGTCCCGAGGTCTACAGCCCGAGATCGGACTCCTGCGTCGACGACTGGACCACCGCCCCTCCCACCGATCCCTCCACGGTGAAGGCACTGCGGTTCTCCTCATCGCGCACCTACACCTCCGGCAACGGCTTCGAGGTGTCGTTCCGGGTGCTGGTCCCCTCCACCGACATCAACGCGATCGCGTGGAACTCGGCTGCCACCAACGCCACGGACATCACCAATCCCTCCAACGTCCCCCTCCCCGCCGAACCCCCGAAGGTCGGCATCATCGCCCCTGTCGATCCCATCATCTCCACGGTCACCTCCCAGACGACCACCGGCGCCTACGAACAGCTCGCCGATCTGGTGAACATCTCCGGCACGGGCGGCGGCGGTGGGTCGCTGGACTGGCGACTCCTCGGTCCGATCGATCCGGTCGACAACGGATGCGATGACCTCGACTGGTCGGACGCCCCGGTGCAGGAGTCAGGAACCGTCGCCATCGACGGGGATGGTCCGGTTCTCATCGGTCCCATCGATCTCGGAGCGGGTGGTTGTTACACCTGGGACCATGTGCTCACCGGGACGACTCCTGAGCGTCCCTATCGCGCCTCGACGAGTGCGGGTGAGACCAACGAGCTCACCCTGGTCGCTCCCTATCCGCCATCGATCGTCACCACTGCGCAACTGGAGATCGGCGTCGGTGGTCAGCGCACCGTGCACGACCGCGTCGTCATCGACAACATCCCGACGCGCACACCGGTCGTGCCATCGCCACTCTCATGGACACTCCACGGACCACTCCCGCTCACCGCCGATCGGAACTGTGACGGCATCGACTGGACCGGTGCCCCCATCGTCGACAGCGGTGACCTCCCGATCACCGGCAACGGCCTCTATGACACGCCGGACATCGATCTCTCCACACCGGGCTGCTACTCGTTCAGCAGTTCACTCCCGGCGACCGCCGAGAGTCCCGCCGCTGTCGACCCCGTCGGTCGACCAGCCGAGACCATCGCCATCACCGATCCCCAGATCGTCACCCAAACCTCGCCGGATCGGATTCGACTCGGCAGCCCGAGCACCGACACCGTCACCATCTCCGGCACCGGAGGAGGATCCGGGATCCTCGAGTGGGCTCTCGTGGGTCCGGTCGCACCGCGCGGTGGCAACTGCGCCGAGCTCGACTGGACCGCAGCGGCGGAGGTGGCCAGCGGAACCATCGACATCGCCGGCGACGGCGTCCACACCACCGGACCCGTCGCCCCTCGCCTCCCGGGCTGTTACAGCTGGACCGACCGTCTCACCAGCGGCACCTTCCCGTCGCCCACCGCAGTCCCGGCCGGCGCTCCGAACGAGGTGTTCCTCGTCGATCCGTTCCGACCGATAATCACCACCACGGCCTCGCTGACCGTCGATGGCACCAGCGGCATCATCTCCGACAGCATCGAGCTCACCGACTCCGGGCTGACCGCATTCGACGGAGCCCCCGCCGAGAACTCGATCCGCTGGGTGCTGGAGGGACCCCTCGCGCCGGTCGATGGTTCCTGTGATGGACTCGACTGGTCCGAGGCGGCGACCCACCGGGCCGGAGCACTCGAGGTCCGTGGGGACGGGAGGTTCGCCACGCCCGAGATCATCGTGACCGAGGAGGGTTGCTACACCTTCACCGAGCAGCTCGCCGCCACTGCGATCTCCGACTCGATCGTGACCGAACCCGGGCTGCCGGAGGAGACCGTGCTGTTCATCTCCGAGCCGCCGACTCCCGACGACGGCGGCGGCAACCTCCCGTACACCGGATCACAGCCACCTGCTCTGGTGGGTGGGGGACTGCTGGCCCTCATCGCCGGAGCGCTGCTGCTCGCCATCAGTCGCCGGGAGTCCCGCGCACGACGCTGACCGACGTCGCAGCTCGTGGTCTGCCTGAGGACCAGGAGCTCAGCCGGGCAGGTACTTCATGATCACGGAGATCACATCGGCACCAGCATCGATCTGCAGGAAATGACCGGCCTGCTCGATCCGATCGAGGCTTGCGCCGGGAATCTCCGCGGCCCATCGCTCGGCCCAGTCCCAGGTGAAGATCGGGTCAGCATCACCGAAGGCCACATGCACGGGGATGCCCACCGAGCGGAGCGCTTCGCGTGCCTCCTCCTGTTCGGCAGCGTCGCCGAGTCCAGGTTCGCCGAACGGGATGCACAACGGGAACCGGCGTGCCCCCGCCTTCGAGGCCTGCCCGGTGTATGGGGCATCGAACGCGGCGATGATCTGCTCCTTGTCATCATGCGGCCGGTGCAGGGTCATCCCGATGATGGCGCCGGTGGGCATATCCCCACCGAGCGCTTCGGGGTCGAGCGCCATCTGCCGCCACATCCGGATGCCTTCGCCGTACTCGTGGTCCGCTGCGTGCAGCCAGGTGTTGAGGATGAAGATCCTCGAGTACCGCTCGATGTCTCGAGTGGCGGTGATCAGCCCGATGGGTCCGGCCCAGTCCTGCACCACGAGCGTGATGTCACGCAGGTCGAGCTCGGCGATGAGGTGCTCGAGCGCATGACGATGACGGGCGATCGTGTACCACTCATCATCGGTCGGTTTGTCGGAGCGTCCGAATCCGAAATGGTCGGGTGCCACCACCCGGTACCCGAGGTCGACCAACGGTCGGATCATGTCCCGATAGAGATACGACCAGGACGGTTCGCCGTGGAGCAGCAGGAATGTGCCCAGTGACTCGCCCGTCGGGCGCTCATCGATGTAGTGCTGGCGCAGACCGTCGGGATGCACCAGGTAGTTCGGCTCGAACGACCACCCGATGCTGCTGAAACGATCATCAGGGGTGCGTTCGAACTCCATGGTTGCCTCGGTTCAGGATCAGCGACCCAGAGGCCGATTCGATGGCGAGCTCTCTGGAAAACTATCGTCACACATCCTGACAGAAGATGGTGGTGAGCGCGGGAACCCCGGCTCTGTCACGATGTCATCTCCGCCCAGCAGAACGACGAGGTGCCCCGATGGCCGACCGACGAGCACTCGCAGCTGCCATCGGTCTCGTCGTCATCCTCGGCGGAGGGGCCTCCGCAGTTGCGGCCATGACCGGATCATCGACTCCGACAGATGTCGAAGCCGCAGCACCGATGACAACGACCGGAGTCGGCTCGAGCACCATCGACGCATCTCCAGATGAGTGGCGCGACGGTGCTGGTGAACCCATCGACGTGATCACCGAGGTGAGCAGTTCCGAGAGCGATGGCGGTTCCGCAGACCTCGCCCCGAGCTCCTCGTCCGCCGACGAGGAGGGCATCGCATCAGACGCGCGATCGCCGGCGTCCCAGGGTTGGAACGGATCGGTCGATCTCGACCCGGGAACCTCCGACGGACCGGGAATCGGGCTCCGCGTCGAGGGTATGAGCTACGGCACGCTCGTCTCCCTCGCCCGTTCGGTGGGGATCACCCCGGGCGAACCGGAGACCACAGAGGACGGTTCCATCACCGTCTCCATCACCCTCCCCGACGCCAGCCAGCATGTGGTCAGGATCGATCTCGACACCGATGGCCGGGTCATCGATGCCTCGGTCGATGGCACCCCGATCGGTGAGTTCGTGCGCCGGTTCCTCGCCGGCGAGATCGGACCTCCCCCGCCGACCCCGGAACCCCATCCGGAGTGGAACCTCCCCGACTGAGGACCCGGGCGTCGAACTCTCAGCGCCCGTGCACCACCGTCGGAGTCGGAGAGGAGACCGGGCCCGTCTCGGCGTCGAGAGCGGCCCAGACCTGGTGCACGATGCGCTGCGAGGCCGGCACAGCATGCTCGGAACTGTGGCCGGCGTCGTACACGAGCAGCAGGCCGAAGGCGTTCCGGGCCCGATCGATCCACGGGTAGAACCCGAACGCTCCGTTGCCGCTGGAGATCACCCCGACATCGGAGCTGGTGGTGACATCGCGCCACACCCCCAGACCGTAGGTGTCGATGCCGGTGGTGCGCACCGCGAAGTCGGCTCGGTTGCGCATGGCACCGACCTGATCGCGCTCCATCTCCCGCACCGACCGCTCCGACAGCACCCGCTGCCCGTCGATCATGCCGTCGGCGGCGATCATCCGCAGGAAGCGACCGTAGTCATGGAGCGAGGACACGGCCGATGCAGCAGGCACCGGATTCCGGGTGATCTCCCCATCAGCATCATCGAAACGCGTCGAGGACATCCCCACCGGTCCGGCGAGGCGTTCCTCGAACGCGGATTCGAAGCTCTCACCGGTCAGGACCTCGATGATGCGACCCGCCACCGAGTAGCTCGTGTTGCCATAGGCGAAGGTGGTCCCAGGGGGTGACGCCGGGCGCGCCCGCGCCACCTTGGACACGCAGTCGGCGAGGGTGGAGCTGGTCGCCCAGATGCAGTCGGCCTGGGCGATGCCCGAGGTGTGTGAGAGCAGCTGACGGATCGTGGCGGTGCCCGACAACCCGGTGAACTCGGGGAGGTACGTGGCGACCGTGTCGTCAAGGGAGGTCCGCCCGTCATCGACGAGCGTCATCATCGTCGCGGCGGTGAGCCATTTGCTGGCCGAGGCGATGGGAACGACGGTGTCGGTGTCGTAGGAGCCGT
Source organism: Acidobacteriota bacterium (assembly GCA_018969405.1). Lineage (GTDB taxonomy): Bacteria > Actinomycetota > Acidimicrobiia > Acidimicrobiales > Acidimicrobilacustridaceae > Acidimicrobilacustris. The sequence continues at coordinate 2,327 of JAGWYK010000015.1, read as the reverse complement.
AGCCGCGGTCGCGCTGCACCTGACCATCACGCACGACCAGCAGTGCCGCACCGTCGAGGCCATCGGCGGCGATGCGGTTCCCGATGGCCGCATCGACCCCGGCGAGGGTCGCCTCCCCTGCACGGTCCGAGCTCGGAGCCGATGAGGAACATCCGGCGAGAACGATCAGAACGAGCAGCAGTGCAGGTCGCAGCCAGAGCCGCCCGGGGATCCGAACCATCACTCACTCCTCCACCTCGAACTGCAGGACCAGAGGGTCCTCCCGGACTCGATGATGCACCACGATCACCGTGGCGATCGATCATCACCCGAGGTCGGGCTGACTAGCGTCGGGGTATGCGTCTGCACCGACGAGACCGCCCGTCCGCCCCGACCGAGCCGACCCGACCCTCACCCGATCGTCAGCATCTCGGCCTGCTGGGGACCTTCGGTCGCGGCGTGTTCCGCCACCATCGCCTCGCCGCCCTGCTGTGGCTTCTGATCATCATCGGCGCCGGCACGCTCAACGCCACCTTCGGCGGCAAGGTCTCCGACAGCTTCACCGTGCCCGGCACCAACTCCCAGGCCGCCTACGACCTGCTCGAGGCTGACTTCCCCAGCCAGAACGCCGCCACCGCCACCATCGTGTTCTCCGTGCCCTCGGGCCAGACCCTCGACGCCCCGGTCAACGCCGCCGCCGTGCAGGCTGCGGTCACCGCCCTGCAGTCCGTTCCGGGTGTCGCTCCGTCGGGTGTCACCGATCCGCTCACGGTGGCCACCCGGACCGTCGCCGACGTCCCCTCACCGGTGTCGGCCGACGGCACGATCGCCTTCACCACCGTCACCTTCACCGACTCCCTCGCCGCCCTGCTCGAGCAGTACCCGACCGACTCCGAGAAGCCGGCCACCGCGTACCCGAACCCGTACAACTCGCTGGTCACCGCCGTCGACTCCCTGCCCGCAAGCGATGTCACCGTCACCATCGGTGGTCCCATCGCGGACACCTACAACAACCCGGTGTCCTGGTGGGCCAACCATGCCGATGAGGTCGGACTGGGACTGGGCGCCGTGCTGCTGCTCATCGCCTTCGGCTCGGTGCTCGGCATGGCCGTCCCCATCGCCACCGCCCTGTTCGGGGCCATCACCGCCGGTGGTCTGGTGCTGCTGCTGGCTGATGTCATCACCGTGTCCTCGGCCGCTCCGAAGGTCACCCTGATGATCGCCATCGGGGTCGGACTCGACTACTCGCTGCTGATCGTCACCCGGTACCGCCACTCCATCGCCGAGGGGTTCGCCCTCGACGACGCCGCCGGGCTCGCCCTCGCCACCGCCGGGAAGGCGTCGGTGTTCGCCGGTCTCACCGTCGCAGTGGCGCTGTTGGGACTGCTGCTGGTGCCCATCCCGCTGGTGCAGACCCTGGGGCTGGCCGCCGCCATCGGGGTGGGTGTCATGATCCTCGCCGCCATCACCCTGCTGCCGACCCTGCTCGGCCTCATCGGCCGCCGCATCGACGCCTACCGACTGCCGTTCGCGCTGCGTGACACCAGCGGTGATCCCACCCGCAGTCTCTGGGGACGCTTCACCACCCGCGTCGGTCGACGACCGTGGCTCACCCTCGCAGCCGGCACCGCGGTGCTGGTGCTCTGTGCCTGGCCGTTCCTCAGCATCGACTTCGGCATGCCCGACGATTCCTCCCTGCCCACCTCGCTGTCCCAGCAGCAGGCCTTCACCCTGCTGAGCGAGGGGTTCGGTCCGGGGGCCAACGCACCGATCCTGGTGGTCGCCTCGGCACCGGGGGCGACCACGGCCACCCTCACCACCACACTCGCCCCGTTGTCCTCCGCCCTCGGGGCGTTCCAACCGGCCGGCACGGTGCCCGGGGTCGAGTACAGCATCGGTCCCATCCCCAACGCCACCGGCGATGCCGCGGTGTACCAGATCATCCCCACCGCCGGACCCGATTCGCAGCAGACCCGTGCCGTCGTGGCCGACCTGCGCGATCGGGTCGCCACCGCCACCACCGGCACCGCCGTGCAGGCCTATGTGGGCGGCACCACCGCCACCCTCATCGACCTCACCGATCTCGTCGTGGAGTACCTCCCCTATGTGATCGGCGCCGTGGTGATCGGTGCGTTCCTGCTGCTGGTGCTGGTGTTCCGTTCCATCCTCGTGCCGCTGAAGGCCGCCGTGATGAATCTCATCTCCATCGCGGCGGCCTACGGCATCGTGGTGCTGGTGTTCCAGTGGGGCTGGGCCAAGGGACTGCTCGGCCTCCACGACACCATCCCGATCGTGTCGTTCGTGCCCCTGATCATGTTCGTGATCCTCTTCGGTCTGTCGATGGACTA
>JAGWYK010000014.1 GCA_018969405.1 Acidobacteriota bacterium | reverse complement strand
GCGATCTCGGCCATCACCTATGTCTCCAACTGGTGGAGCATCGTCCACGGCCAGTCCTACGCCTCGCACTTCGGCCCGCCGTCACCGGTCGCCCACTTCTGGTCCCTCGCCGTCGAGGAGCAGTTCTACCTGCTGTTCCCGTTCATGGTCCTCGGCGTCGTCGCCGCCCTGCGGACGATCCGACGCCGTCGCTGGCCCTACTCCCAGTTCCATCGCCTCTCGGTGGGCCTGCTCATCGTCGCCGTCATCGGCGCCCTCGCCTCGGCCCTCGCCATGATCGCCGTGCACACCCCGGGCACCGACCCGTCCCGGGAGTACCTCGGGACCGACACCCGCATGCAGGCCATCCTCATCGGTGTCGGACTCGCCTGTCTCTGGTACCTGTTCCCACCCGGGCCCAGTTCCAAGCCGAGTCGACTCACCTCCGGAACCACCGCCGCCCTGCTGGTGCTGCTGCTCGGCGCCTTCCTGCTGGCCGACTTCCACCACGACTGGCTCTACCGCGGTGGCTTCACCGTCGTCGCCCTCGGGGTGGCGGGCCTGATCTGGTCGCTCACCCGTCATGACTCCGGGCCCGGACATCGGGTCCTCACCACGGCGGTCATGCGCCGCCTGGGAGAGGTCTCCTACGGTCTCTACCTCTGGCACTGGCCGGTGATGGTCTTCCTCGATCCGCAGCGCACCGGTCTCGACGGACTTCCCCTGTTCCTGCTCCGCTGCATCGTCACCGCCATCGCCACCGCCCTGTCCTACCTGCTCATCGAGCAGCGCTTCCGCCGGCCCCGCACCGCCGAGGACGGCACGCCGACCACGCGACCCCTGCGAGCGCTGGTGCGCGACTGGGGCTCGGTCACGGCGATCGCCGTGGTCGCCGTGCTGCTCCTCACCATCGGACCGAGCGTCGGGGGACGCACCTCCACCGCCGCTCCCCCCACCGACGGTCCACCCCCTTCCACCATCGTGCCCGGGGCCCTGCCCGCGGAGGCGCCGTACACCACGCTCTGGATCGGCGACTCCGTGATGTGGACCCTCGGCGGTGGTGGACCGATCGTGTTCCCCCAGCCCAAGTCGTTCACCTCGCCGTTCGATCCGAGCCGTCTGGTCATCTGGAACAAGGCCGTCTACCCCTGCGAGATCCTCCGGTACCCCTCGCGGTTCGACGGCATGCTGCGTGCCCACAACAGCAACTGCGACAACAACGAATGGCTGGATGCCGCCACGCAGCTCCGTCCGCAGATCATCGTGTTCAGCGCCGTGGTCAGCGACACCTATGACCGCTACGTCAACGGTCGACTCGTCCAGTTCGGCACCCCCGAGTTCGATCAGATGTACCTCGACGCCCTCGACCGCACCCTGTCGCCACTGCGAGCCGACCAGCCCCAGATCGTCCTGCTCGACCAGCCCCTCCCCTTCACGATCTACGAGCCCAACGGTCGGCCCGCCGAGAACTGGCGGGTCACCCATATGGGTGATCTCTTCCGCGCCTACGCGGCGTTCCACCCGCACACCAGCGTGGTCGATCTGAAGCCCATCGTCTGCCCCGACGACCCCTGCGGCAACACCACCCCGAGCGGCGACCCGATCCGCAACGACGGTCTGCACTTCACCTCGGCCGGTATGCAGCTGCTTGCGCCCGGCATCGCCGAGGCCATCATCTCGGCGGCCCGATCGACGAGCACGCCGGTCGACGCCGCACCCACTGACCCAGCTCCCGTGGCCACTCCCTGAGGGCCGAGGACGCAACCGGATCCGGGCCGGGTCGTGACACACTGGACGGAGTGATCCCGGGCTGATCCCGGGCTGATCCCGAACGGATCGGACGTCGGAGGACCGAGGAGGTGCGGTGGCCACAACAGTCGAGCATCTCGGTGGCGATGCCGCCCCGGAGCCGGGCGACGCTCCCGACACGGCCGCCGGTGGGGCCGGAGACACCACCGCTGCCCCCTCGGGAGGCTCGTCACGGCCCGGTCGTGTCGCCCACATGCCGGCACTGGACGGCATGCGCGGCCTCTTCGTCATCATCGGCCCCCTCGCCTACCACTTCGCGCCGTACTGGATCCCCGGCGGCATCCTGGGCATCGACCTGTTCTTCGTGCTGTCCAGCTTCCTGATCGTGACGATCCTGCTCAACGAGCACGACCGCACCGATCGCGTGGACGTCGGCAGCTACGCCTCCCGCCGGGTGCGTCGGCTCCTGCCCGCCCTGGTCGCCACCTTCATCGTCACCTCCTTCGTCACGGCGTTCATCCTCGACGCCTCCCGCATCCCCAAATGGACCGGCGGCATCACTGCAGCGATGAGCTACGTGGCGAACTGGCGCGAGATCTTCGCCGGCACCAACTACTTCGATGCCAGCCAGTACTCGAACCCCCAGCCGTTCCGCCATGTGTGGTCGTTCGCGATCGAGGAGCAGTTCTACCTCTTCGCCCCGTTCTTCATCATCATCTGTCTCAAGTGGCTCTCGAAGCGGTGGCTCACGATCCTCTCGGTCGGCGGGGCCATCGCCTCGGCCCTCTGGATGTCGGTCATCTTCGATCCGAACAACCCCCAGACGATCTCGCGCGCCTACTACGGCACCGACACCCGGGCCTTCGCCCTTCTCCTCGGCATCGCCATGGCGGTGGTCTGCAACGAGTACGGCCCTCCTCGCACCCGGGCGGGACACTGGGTCACCCAGCTGATGGGACTCATCTCCACCGGGGTGTTCCTCTATCTCATGCTCACGGTGAGCGAGAAGACCGGGTGGATGTTCGAGTACGGCGGCTTCCTGCTCGTCGCCGTGCTGTCGGTGTTCATGACTCGAGCCGTCTCGATGCCCAGCGGATGGCTCCATGCCATCTACCGGAACCGCTTCCTCATGTGGGCCGGTCGCCTCGGGTTCGGCCTGTACCTCTACCACTGGCTGGTGTTCATCGCGATCGACAGCGACCGCTCCGCCGACAAGCCGGGATTCAACAACGCCCGCGACATGATCCTCGGGTTCGGCCTGACCTTCCTGCTGGCCTGGGCCTCCTACCGATGGATAGAGAAGCCGTTCATCAAGGGTCGCTGGCCGGGCTGGAAGCTCACCGCCGGTCTCAGCGCCGGCATCATCATCTCGCTGGCCCTGCTCCTCTACGCCAACACGGCCCGTGTGCCGAGGGTGAGCGCGCTCAACGGCGTCCCCGACCAGGGCACCACACCCATCGCCCTCGGCAAGAACAGTCCCTGCGTGGCTCCGGTGGGCAGCGACCCGGTGCGCATCCTGGTGGTCGGCGATTCGGTCATGGTGCAGCTGGGCGCGGCGCTGCGCGACTGGTGCGCCGCCCACCCCGGCGAGATCCTCGTGATGTCCGACGCGGAGCTGGGCTGCGGCACCACCCGGGGCGGTGACCATCGCTACGAGGAGGGTCCCGGCCCGGTGAGCCCGGTCTGCGACACCTGGGCCGAACCCACCGACCCGCTGCTGGTGGCGGATCCCAACATCGTCTCCTGGGTCACCTCCATCGACACCTACGACCCCGATGTCGTGCTGTCCTACGGCAGTCCGTGGGACACCATCGACCGCAAGGTTCCCCAGATCGGCGATCAGTGGGTGCGTCCGGGCGATCCCGCCTATGACGACTACATCCGGTCCGAGTACCGCGAGGCACTGTCGATCCTGTCCAGCCGCGGCGCCACCATCGCGTGGCTGAGGACGGCGCACCTCAACCGCTCGAGTCCCTACAACTCACCGGACCGGATCGATCGCCTCAACGAGATCGTGCTGCCCCTGGTGGAGGCGCAGCCCCGCAGCGTCATCATCGACTACCAGGCCTACCTCGGTCCCACCGGGGGACCCAAGGACGTCGCCACCCGCGACGACGGCGTGCACATCCGGGCCGACCACCTCCAGACGGTGGTCGACTGGTTGGCCCCGCAGCTCATCGCCGCCAAGCAGGTCCCCCAGCCCGCCCCGACAGGCGGTTGACGGGCGGCCGACGCCGGACTCAGCCCCGCTTGGGGGCGTAGAGCACCTGCATGCGGTAGAGCAGCGCCGGACGCTCGGAACCGACCGCGGCGATCTCCGCCTCGGTGGTGATCAGCGTGCCCTTGGGCTTGGCCTCGGCCCGCACGACCCGCGAGCGAGCATGGACCTCGGCGCCGGCGGGGACCGGCGACAGGAAGCGGAGCGACTCGGCGCCGTAGTTCACCGCACTGCCGAACCCGGTGACCTGCACCGGCATGGTGACCAGTTTGGGCATGAGGCTCAGGGTGAGGAATCCGTGGGCCACCGGGCCACCGAAGGGGCTCTCCTTGATGGAGCGCTCGACGTCCACGTGGATCCACTGACGGTCGCCGGTGAGCTCGGCGAAGTCGTTGATCATCTGCTGGGTGACGGTGATCGTCGACCCCCAGTCGCCGAAGGTCTCGGAGGCGAGGGCGTTGATGGCGTCGATGTCGTCGAATGCCACTGCAGTCATGGGGTTCCCTTCGGGGCGGGCCGACCGGCGGTCGGACGGGCGAGGACGGCCGAGAGCGTACCGCCCGGCGCCGGGGCCCCTCGCCAGGGCGTCGCCGGACCGACGCAGCCGCACAGAGGCGCACCAGCAGCGCGACCTGCCTACGATCTGTCCATGACCATCACCTCGCCGACCGATCTGGTCACGGAGCGGATCGACCAGCTCCTGGCCGACCTCGATCCCCGCACCACCGATGACATCGCTTTCCGAGGCCATCAGTACGACCTCGGTCTCGCCTGGGTCCACTTCCCCGAGGGCTTCGGCGGTCTCGGTCTCCCACCCAATCATCAGCGGGAGATCGACCGACGTCTGAAGGAGGCCGGCGCCCGCACGGCCGACACACCGTTCTTCTTCGGACTCACCATGGCCGGTCCCACCATCGTCACCCACGGTGATGAGGCCACCAAGGGCATCCGTCTGCGCCGCATGTTCACCGGCGAGGACCACTGGTGCCAGCTGTTCAGCGAGCCCGGAGCCGGATCCGATCTCGCCGGGCTGGCCTGTCGTGCTGTGCGCGACGGCGACGAGTGGATCATCAGCGGTCAGAAGGTCTGGAACACCCTCGCCCACCTCGCCAACCGCGGCATGCTCGTGGCCCGCACCGATCCCGAGGCTCCGAAGCACAAGGGACTCACCTATTTCGCCCTCGACATGACCTCTCCCGGCGTCGAGGTCCGACCACTGCGGCAGATGACCGGCGAGGCCGAGTTCAACGAGGTCTACCTGACCGAGGTGCGGGTCCCCGACACCGATCGCATCGGCGAGGTGGGTGAGGGCTGGCGCGTCTCGATGACCACGCTGGCCAACGAGCGCACCACCATCGGGGGCGGTGGGAGCGGTGCGCCGCAGCAGGGCTCGGGCGCCATCGCCGAGGCGGTGCGGATCTGGAACGACGGAACCACCGAGCAGACCCCCGTGCACCGCGATCAACTGATGCAGCTGTGGGTCGAGGCCGAGGTGCTTCGCCTCACCAATCTGCGGGCCTCCCAGAACCGCCGGGCCGGCAACCCCGGACCGGAGGGCTCCATCGCCAAACTCCAGTTCGCCGAGGTCAACAAGCGGATCTACGCCTTCTGCGTGGATCTGCTCGGCGCCCGGGCGCTCGTCGACCACGACTACACGATGCGACGCAGCGAATCGCTCGGCCTCACCGGTCCCCCGGGATCGGCCCGCAAGATGTTCCTGCGATCGCGGGCCAACTCCATCGAGGGCGGCACCTCGGAGATCCAGCGCAACATCCTCGGCGAGCGGGTCCTCGGCCTTCCCGGAGAGCCCCGCACCGACAAGGAACTCCCGTGGAGCCAGGTGCCCCGCAGCTGAGTCAGATGTCGCGGAACACCGGCGGCCGTCCCTCGGCCCGGGCCGCCACCGATTCATCCCAGTTCCTCGTGGTGAGCCGCACATAGAGCTGGGCGTTCATCTCATGGCGCATATGGGATCGGAAGCTGGTGGCCTCGAGGCCGGCCAGGGCCATCTTCTTGGTGAGCTCGATACCGATCCGACTCAGCCCGGCGATGCGATCGGCGATCTCGTAGCAGGTCGGCAGCAACTGGTCGCGGGGCACGACGCTGGTGAGCAGCCCGCAGCGCTCCGCCTCCTCGGCGGACATGTCCCGCCCGGTGAGCATCAGTTCGGTGGACCGCCCGGCCCCGATGATGCGGGGCAGCAGGAAACTCAGACCCAGTTCGGTGGCCGTGAGCCCGTTGTTGATCCCCGCGGCGCGGAAGTAGGCCTCGGGTGCGCCCACCCGGATGTCGCAGGCCGCCGCGAGGCACAGACCCCCACCGACGGCAGCGCCGTTCACCGCGGCGATCACCGGCTGGGGCATCTCCTGGATGCCGAGCACGATGTCGTCGAGCAGCTTGCCGGCCCGATGGGCGATGACGGTCGGGGTGAGGCCCTCGATGTGCGGGATGGTGCCCGACATCTTCTGATCGGCCCCCGAGCAGAACCCCTCCCCCGCCCCGGTCACGATGACCACCCGGGTGTCGTTGTCGTGGGCCACGGCGTCGAGCTGCTCCTTGAACGGGAGCATGACGTCGAAGGCCATGGCGTTCATGCGTTCGGGCCGGTTCAGCGTGATCACGGTGATATGCGGCTGCGGTCGGTCCACCAGCACGAATGACATCGGTCCCCCCGGGGTCTGATCGGTGCCCCTCGACCCTACACAGGTCCATCCGGGCCGGGGACCGGGGAGGTCCGCACCGGGTCCCGGCCGAGCCGGTAGCCTGACCGCTGGATCTCGTCCGTGCACCGCGGAGGTCGATCCGTCCACGATGGTGGTGCCCACCGCAGAGGCTCGGGCATCGGAGTGGACGGACCCGGCCGATGGCCCGCCCCGATCCGGGGCCGGGCAGCTGGATGTGCGGGTGGAGGGAAGGAGGCGCACATGGGTGCGCAACGGACAAGTTTCGAGAAGTTGCAGCGCGACCGCGCCCGCAAGGCCAAGCAGGCCATGAAGCGCGAGAAGCGGCTCTCCGGCGGAGGCGACACCGACGAGGAGCCGATGGTCGTCCTGAGCACCGAGGGCGAGCTCTCCGCTGCGGAGCTGCTGGCCCAGATCGAGCTGATCCACAAGCAGCTCGAGGACAAGGTCATCAGCTTCGACGAGTTCGAGGAGCGCAAGATCGACCTCATGGCCCGGCTCCCGATCGACTGAGCGCACGGCGCCCGCCCGGCTCCACGGCGGACCGAGATCAGTCCAGATACAACCGACCCAGGTTCGCCAGCACGGCGAGGCAGTCATCCGCACACTCACGGATGACCTCCGCCACCGGACGGATGCGCTCGATCCGCCCGGCGATCTGCCCGGAGAGGGCCAGCGCCGCATCCATCTCGCCGCCGAAGTAGAGCCTCTGATGCTCGGCCATGGCACCCATGGCGTTGACGGTGGTGTCGAACTCCAGCGCCGTGCTCCTCTCCGACCGCAGCACCCGCAGTGCCGGTCCGACATGGCGATTCAGCATCACGGTGTCGGTCTCGGCGGCGTCGATGATCGCCTGCTTCCAGTTCGGATGGATGGGTGACTCGGCGGTGGCCACCATCACGGTGCCCAGCTGCACGCCCTCGGCACCGAGGGCGAGGGCGGCCGCCATCGAGCGACCGTCGAGGAAACCACCGGCGGCGATGATGGGGACGTCGACCTTCGAGGCGACGAGGGGGAGCAGCACCATGGTGGCCACATCACGGGGGTTCTTGAACCCGCCGCCCTCTCCCCCCTCGACCACCAGTCCGTCCACCCCGGCGTCCACCGCCCGCAGGGCCGCCCGCAGGGTGGGCACCACATGGAACACGGTGAGACCGGCGTCCTTCAGTCGCGCCGTGTACTGACGGGGATCTCCGGCACTGGTGGTGACGAACCGGACCCCCTGCTCGACCACGAAGTCGATGATCGACGGATCGGAGACGAAGGCCTGGGCGATGTTGACGGCGAAGGGTCGCCCGGGCGCCAGCTCCGCCATGGCGGCGATCTCGCCGCGTACGACGTCGAGTTCGCCGGAACTGGTCTCGATCATCCCCATGGCCCCGGCGTTGGACACCGCCGAGGCCAGCGGCGACCGGGCGATCCAGCCCATGGGGGCCTGCATGATCGGCAGCTCGGTGCCCATCATCTCGGTGACACGGTTGCGGAACATCGGTCCTCCTCGGCCGTGTCGTCGACAGTGGGCGCTGGTGGCGGCGTCAGCCGAGGGGCGTGAGCGCCGAGGCCGGGAGCACCGTGGGCATGGCGAACTCCGGCAGCTCAGCGGCGAAGGTCCCGTACCTGGGCTGGGCGGTGGCGCGGTACCGGTCGGTGGAATGGGTCGGATCGCGATCGAACTCGGGGATGACCTTGTCGCCGAACAGCTCGAGGCAGGCGAGGATCTCCTCGTGGTGCAGGCCCTCGATGGGCAGGCCGAAGGCGAGCTGATCCATGCCGACATCGCCCCAGGCGGCGATCTGCTCGGCCACGTCATCGGGACTGCCACAGAGCATGTAGCCCCCGGCGATGAGGGAGTCGATCAGTTCATCGGGGTCGCCACCGCGCACCATGTCCCCCAGCGAGAACGGCGGCGTCGGCCAGGTGATGCCGTCGGAGGACTTCGGCATGGTGTCGTGGTAGAGGTTGACCATCGACACGAGGTAGCCGCGCCCCTTGCGAAGCGCGATCTCGCGTGCCTGCTCCCGGGTCTCGCAGCAGATGACCGAGTTGGTGATCATCACGTTGTCGTTCGTGAACTGACCGATCGGCTCGGTGCAGTTGGCGATGCCCTCCTTGTAGGCCTCGATCCGACCGCGCAGGGCGAAGATCGGTTCGAAGTTGAACGCGATGGCGCCGATGCCCATCTCACCGGCGGTGGTGAAGGTGGGAGGGTTGCCGCAGGCCACCCAGATGGGCGGATGGCCCTTGCCGTAGGGCTTGGGAAGGATGTTGTGCGGGGTGGGCACGGTGAACGAGACACCGTGATGCTCGTAGTCCACCTGCTCCCACATGCGCGGGACCTCCCGCACCACCTCGTTCCACTCCGGTTTGGTCGAGTCCTTGTCCAGGATGTTGAAGCTGGCCATCTCGTGACTTCCCGCTCCGCGACCGGTGCCCCATTCGAAACGGTTGTTGGTGAAGTGGTCCATGGTTGCGGCCCGCTCGGCGTAGCGCACCGGATGCTCCTTGCGCGGCGAGAGGCTGTTGATGGCCGTGCCCAGATGGATGCGCTCGGTCTGCGCGGCGACATAGCCGATCATGACCTCGGGGGCCGAGAGCTGGGAGTACTCGACCAGACCGTGGTGCTCGCCGAACCAGCAGTACTTCCAGTTGTGCTTGTCGGCGAAGATGGCGTACTCGGCCTCTCGCATGTACGAGAGATGCTGCATCTCCGGATCGTGCGCGGCCGGTCCCGGGATGTACCCGTTCAGGAAGACGGCGAATTCCATGGTTCCCCCCATGTCATACCCAGCTCTCGCTGGTGGTCATACCCAGCTCTCGCTGGTGGTCATACCCAGCTCTCGCTGGTGGTCATACCCAGCTCTCGCTGGTGGTCATACCCAGCTCTCGCTGGTGCTGCTGGTGCTGCAGGTGGTCGGGCCGACCGCCGACGAGTGTGGCACACCGACACCCCGTCGGGGTGCCGCGATCAGGTCAGTCGGAACAGGTCGTAGACGATCTCCCCGCCCTCTCGGGTGCTGCCCCGCCCGACCGGCAGGAGCGCGTTCAGCCAGGTGTACCGCTCGTCACCGGCCTCGAACCAGAAGGCGGCGTCGATGGGTCCGCGGCCGAGACCGCCGGACCAGTCGGCCCGACCCTCGTAGCGCAGGTAGAGCGTGGCGCCATCGTCGGTGAGCAGTGTCATGCGGATGTCGAAGGTGGCGACACCGGCGGCGTCGACCGCCAACCAGTCGGCGGCGGCCGCCCCCTTGAGGGAGGCGGCGAGACCGCTGCCCTCGAGCCGGGCCCCGGTGATCTCCTGGATGATGCGGGTGCCGACCGGGGTGGTTCCGAGGAAGTGGAGGCCCTCGGAGGCGGTGTGCAGCGTGAGCGTGGCGAAGGGTGTGAGTTCCATGTCGGCATCATCGCACGGGTCGGGTGAACCCCTCGCGGATTCGTCAACCCGCGCTCGGCGTGGGAGCGTGGTGCTCGGCGGAATCACCCTGAGGAGTCCCCATGAGCAACACCAACGAACGCACCTTCGCCGATCTCGGCCTCCGCCGCGAGCTGCTCGACGCCCTCACGACCCTCGGCTACGAGGAGCCCACGCCGATCCAGGCCGAGTCGATCCCCCACCTGCTGGCCGGTCGGGATCTGCTCGGTCAGGCCGCCACCGGCACCGGCAAGACCGCCTCCTTCGCGCTCCCCATCCTCGAACGCCTCCGCTCGGACGGACGCGAGGACGAACCCACCGCACTCATCCTCGTGCCCACACGCGAACTCGCCATGCAGGTCTCCGAGGCGGTGCACAAGTACGGACGCGAGCTCGGTGCCCGGGTGGTGCCCATCTACGGCGGTCAACCGATCAGTCGTCAGCTCCAGGCCCTGCGACGCGGGGTCGATGTGGTGATCGCCACTCCGGGTCGCGCCGTGGACCACATCCGGCGCGGCACGCTCCCGCTGGAGTCGATCGGGATCGTCGTGCTCGACGAGGCCGACGAGATGCTCGACATGGGCTTCGCCGAAGACCTGGATGCCATCCTGGACGCCACCCCTGCCCAGCGTCAGACCGTGCTGTTCAGCGCCACCATGCCGTCGCGCATCGAGAAGATGGCCCGCCGCCACCTCGATGATCCCGTCAACGTGCGCATCGCCAGGGAGACCGCCGAGCCCGGTGAGGCCCCCAAGGTCCGCCAGCTCGCCTATGTCGTCCCCCGCTCGCACAAGCCCGCCGCGCTGGGTCGGATCCTCGATGTCGAGGCACCGACCGCCGCCATCGTGTTCTGTCGCACCCGCCATGAGGTCGATCAGCTGACCGAGACGCTCAACGGGCGCGGCTATCGCGCCGAGGCGCTCCACGGTGGCATGGGGCAGGAGGCTCGCGACCGGGTGATGGGCCGTGTCCGCACCGGCAGCGCGGAACTGCTCATCGCCACCGATGTCGCCGCCCGCGGTCTCGACATCGACCAGCTCACCCATGTCGTGAACTACGACGTCCCCTCAGCCCCCGAGGCCTACGTCCACCGGATCGGACGGGTCGGACGGGCCGGTCGTGAGGGGGTCGCCATCACCCTCGCGGAACCGCGCGAGCACCGACTCGTCGAGAACATCGCCCGCGTCACCGGGCAGCCGATCGCCGTCGAGAAGGTGCCCACCATCGCCGATCTGCGCAACCGGAGGATGGAGCTGACCCTGGCCACGCTGCGCGAGTCACTGCTCGACGACGACCTCGACCGCTACCGCACCATCGTCGAGACCCTCACCGACGAGTTCGATCTGGTCGAGATCGCCCTCGCCGCGGTGAAGCTCGCCCATGAGGCGGCCGGCGGCGATCAGGACGAGACCGAGATCCCCGAGATCAGCCTGCGCCCGCGCCGCGCCGAGGGCCGCGACGAACGCTCGAAGGGCGCCAAGCACGGCAAGGACGGGAAGCGACCCAAGGACAGGTCGGGCAAGGGCGAGAAGGGTGAGCGGCTCAGCAAGGGCGATGCCGTGCGCCTGTACTTCCCCATCGGACGAGCCGCCCGGGTGCGTCCCGGGGACCTGGTGGGAGCCATCGCCGGAGAGACCAGCCTGTCGGGCAGGGACATCGGCGCCATCGAGATCACCGAGAAGTTCAGCCTCGTCGAGGTGCCGGCCCGCTCGGTCGACGAGGTGATCAGCGCCATGAAGCGCACGACGATCAAGGGCAAGAAGGTGGCGCCGCGCCGCGAACGGTTCTGAGACCGCAGCACCCGCCCGGGTCCGAGACATCCGATCCCTCCCGTGGCGGGTGCAGCAGACTGGTCGCACCGACCATCACAGGGGGATCCATGGCTGCAGGACCGACCGTCTTCCCGCTCGCCGAGGTGCGGGCGGCCTACGAGAACTTCGTCGCCGTGGGCGACAGCGGCGACTGGAGCGCCTGGGCGGATCTGCACACCGTCGACGGCCTGTGGGTGGAGCATCATCTGGGCACCTTCCGCGGTCGGGAGGAGATCCGCACCGCGATCGTGTCGGTGATGGCCCAGGCCCCCGCCACCATGGAGTTCCCCGTGGAGTGGGTGATGATCGAGGGCAACCGCGTCGTGTACTACCCCTGGCAGGTCCTCCCCCACCCCACCGGGGGCGAGCCGTTCCGCTTCAGCTGCATCACGATCCTCGAGTATGCCGGCGACGGACAGTTCTCCTACCAGGAGGACATCTACAACCCGGTCGAGGGCGAACGGGTCTTCGGTGCCTGGCTGGCCGCCGGCGGGAAGCTGCCCAGCGGCGACTGAACCTGGGATTCAGACCACCGGATGCAGCGGCACCCCTGCCGCCTCGGCGGCCCGGCGGTACCACTGGGCCAGCGAGTCGACGGTCTCATGGGCGTTGAGGCCGCTGGGGTTGGGCAGCACCCACAGCTGCGATCCCTCGAAGTCCTCCTCACAGTGTCCGATGGCGAGCGAGGGTCGCCCGAAGGCGCGCCGGAAGGCGGTGACGCCGAGCACCGCGACCACTGGCGGCCGGTGTCGCGTCACCAGGTGACGCAGCGCCTCCCCACCCGCCCGCAGCTGGGCCGTGGTGAGTTCGTCGGCCCGGGCCGTGGCGATCGGGACGATGTTGGAGATGCCGATGCCGGCGGTCTCGAGCTCGCGGCGCGCCTCGGGCGGGAGGCCCCGGGAGGCGTCGACCGCCTCGGCGGTGATGCCGGCACGGTGCATCGCCGGCCAGAACCGGTTGCCGGGTCGGGCGAAATGGGCGTTGACCGCCGCGGTCCACAGACCGGGGTTGATGCCGACGAACAGCAGCCGGAGCGGCGAGGGCAGCAGATCGTCGACCGTGCGCCCCTGACAGGCCTGCAGCTCGGCCCGGGTGGGCCGGGTGGAGCGCATCAGCCGCCGACGCCGGGTGCCACCATGGGCCAGGGATGATCGCGTTCCACCACGGAGGCGACGTCGAACAGCAGCCCATCGTGATGATGGCGGGCCAGCACCTGCATCCCGATGGGCAGACCGTCGAGGGTGCCGGCCGGGATGGAGACCGCCGGGTTGCCGTACATGTTGGAGATCATGGTGAGCCCGCCCATGGTGACCAGATCGGGGAACCGCTCCGCCATCTGGCCGAGCAGACGCGACGGGAGGCGGGGCGACACGGCGCTGGCGGCCCGCAGGCCGAACAGGGCGGCTCGGGTGCCGTAGCGACCGACGGCGGACTCCTTGGCCCAGTCGATGAAGCTGCGCTCCGAGCTGCTCACCTGGGCGTCGGCGGCGAACGCCGGACCGGGGTTGGTGGCACAGATGATGAGATCGACCTCGGCGAAGGCGCGGGCCATGGCCTCGTTGGCGGCCACCCGCAGTTCCTCCGCCACCGCCGCGGTGTCGAGGTTGTAGAGCGCATGGGACAGGCGCATACCGATCTCGATCTCCTCGGTGAGCTGATCGGCGCAGCGCGGCCAACGATCACCGAGGTCGGCCACGAGTGTGGCCATGTTGCCGACCATCCACTGGGCGGCGAGGTTCGGAAGCTCGAGCCGCAGCGGGACCTGCACCATGCCGGCGGCCTCGATCAGGGCCCGGGCCTGCGCCTCGATGCGTTCGGCCACTCCGTCCTCGAGGCGGACACCGGCGATGGAGGGCAGCACCGCGACCCGCAGACCGCGCAGGTCATGGGAGCCGAGACCCCGCTCCCACTGCCCGGCCGACTCAAGGGTGGAGGGGTCGAAGGCGTCGACCCCTGCGCAGACGTCGTAGTACCGAGCAGCGTCGCGGACCGATCGTGACAGGTTGCCGAACACCACCGTGTTGGGACGCATGAAGGCGTGCGGGGCACGGGTGATGCGCCCGAAGGTGCCCTTCATGCCGAGCAGTCCGCAGTAGCCGGCCGGGATGCGGATGGATCCACCACCGTCGCCGCCGGTGGCGAGCGCCACGAGGCCGCCCGCCACCGCCGCGGCGGAACCGCTCGAGGACCCACCGACGGTGCGGCCCCGGCGCCACGGATTGTGGGTCACCCCGTTGATGCGGGTGACACTCACGTTGAGACCACCGAACTCGCTGGCGGTGGTGGCCCCCACCGGGTTGGCACCACCGCGCTCGACCAGGCGCTGGACATGATGGGAGGTCTGCGTGGCCCGCCGGCCGGCGAAGACCAGGGAGGCCTCGGTGTGCGGCCAGCCCGCCACCGGCTCGAGCTCCTTGATGGCGGTGGGCACACCGCCGAACGGCCGGGCCACATCGGCCGTCGCCGCCCGGGCGCGGGCCGCCTCGAGGTCGAGATGGCTGAACGCGTTCAGATCGGAGGCACCGATGGCGCCGATGGTGGCTTCGAGCTCCTCGGCCGGACTGCGCTCCCCGGTGCGGAACGCCTCGACCAGCGAACAGGCGTCCCCGGTCCACGGACTCATCGTCATCCCACTGCCCCTCTGTTCGACCGTCGGAGCAGAGTCTGCCCGCTGGGAGCCTCAGGTGTGCAGAGGAGCGATGGTGACCGGCAGTCCCGAGGCCCACGGCATCGACGTGAGCGGATCGACATCGAGTCGTCCGCTGATCAGCAGTCCCGGTGATGCGCCCGGATGTCCGTGGGTGACCGAGAGGGTCCCGGGCCGGAGGTCACTGTCGAACGCCACGGTGACCACCATCGACCCGTGGGCCGAGGAGACCGCCACCCAGGAACCATCGACCACCCCTGCGGCGCGGGCGTCGTCGGGATGGATGCGGGCGATCGGCTCATCCCCGGAACCGGCCACCCGGACCGAGTTGCTCCAGGCATTCTCGCGGCGCACGGTGAGCAGGAGGCCGGGCTCGGGCCCGAGATGCTGACCGAGACGGGCGATGAACGCGCTCGGCGCGATGCGCCAGCGATGGTCGAGCAGGAACTCCTGGTGCACCCAGCCGTAGGATGGCGCCAGGTCGACACCATGGGGACCGGCTCCGAGCACCGCCTCCGCGTCCAGCGGAGCGCCGGCCAGCAGCCCGGCGAGGAAGCTCCGATCGCTGAGCGTGTCCGGCGGGGCGCCGCCGAGCAGGTCCAGACCGAGCCGGCCGAGCAGGGAGGCGAGCACCCACCAGACCGGGCGCCGGTCGCCTCCGGCCGGGACGACTGCGTCGGTGTACTGCATCCCCGAGCGGAACGACACCGCCTCGGCCAGGGTGAGGTCCGCCCGCTCGAGCTGACCGGTCACGGGCAGCACATGGGTGGCGGCGGCCACCGTGGCACCCTCGGCGACGTCGAGGACCACGAGGGCGTCGAGCAGCGGCAGCGCGGCGGCGAGCCGTGCCGGGTCGGGGAAGGCCGTGAGCGGATCACCACCGGCGACGATGAGCACTCGGAGACGACCGGCCTCGATCTCGTCGACCATGGCCACCGCCGGGATCTGGCCGGCGACCCGGGGCAGCTCCGGTCGCGTCGGCGGTCCGGGCGCGGGCTCGGGGATCCGCCGAGGAGGGCGCAGGCGGTTCACCACCCCTCGGTTGAAGCGCATGCCGCCCTCGACGTCGAGGGAGCCGGTGAGAATGAGCAGGACCCACCGCAGCCACTCCACCAGTACGCCGTCACGGCCCATGGTGGTGCCGGTTCCGCAGAACATGGCGAGACGACCGCGGGCACTGCGGACCTCCTCCAGCAGACCGAGCAGTTCCGTCGGGTCCAGCTCGGTGGCGATGGTGGCGGCATCGATGGTGAACGGTTCGAGGGCGGTGCGCAGACGTTCGACCTCGGAGGGGTCGCAGTGGGCCGAGAGCTCGTGGGCATCGGCGCCGTCCTCGAGCAGCGATCCCGCCAACCAGGCCAGCAGGATCACATCGGATCCGGCCCGGGCGGCCAGATGCACATCGGCCCGGGCGGCGGTCTCGGTGCGGCGCGGATCCACCACGACGATGCGTCCGCCTCCCGCACGGTGCTCTCGCAGACGGCGCACCGGATCGGCCAGAGTGGTGCCGTAGCCGTGGGAGACCACCGGATTGGAACCGACGATGAGCAGCAGTCCGTGCCGGTGGGGTTCCCAGATCGGGTTCATCATCGGATCGCCGGCGACCTGCTCGGCCGCCACCAGCACCGGGGCGTTGTCCACGGTGGCGGCGGTGTAGAACGACGAGCTGCCGAGGGTCCTCATGGTCAGTCCACAGGCCACCTGCCCGGCCGAGTCGTAGGCCAGTCCGGTGGCGAGGTAGAGCCCGACCGCATCGGGGCCACCGGCATCGCGGGCGGCCCCGATGATCGATGCGAGATCCTCGAGGACCTCGGGCCAGGTGGTCGCCTCGCCCCGGAGCCTCGGGACCGAGAGCCGATCCTCACGATGGTGCAGCAGGGGCAGCGCCCGACCCTTGGCGCAGGTGTAGCCGCGGGAGATCGGATGCTCGGCATCGCCGCGCACCCGCAGGACGTTCCCCGCCTCGGCATCGACGTCGACGAGGATGCCGCAGGCCGCCGCGCAGATCCGGCAGAAGGACCGCAGTTCCATCGCCGACGGGGACGGGCCGGTGGAGGACCCGGAGCCGCTCAGGACCGATCCAGACCGAGGACCTTCGCCTTGGCCGCTGCGAACTCCTCATCGGTGAGCGCGCCACTGGCATGGAGCTGCTGGAGCTGCCCGATCCGGACCGTCGGGTCCTCGGAGGCACCGCCACCCCGACGACCGAGGAGGCCCCGGGCCTTGGAGGAGGCTGTGTCCCAGGCGCCGGAGACGGAGCCCTTCATGGCGCTCACATCGAGTCGAGCCTCGGGGAACTCCATCCGACTGCGTCGGCGCAGCAGTTCGAGGCCGGCTGCCCCGACCACCAGCAGAACGAGCACCGACCACCAGATGCCGAACGCCGCAGTGGGCTCCCAGAGCCAGACCAGCAGGAACAGCACGGTGGCACCGATCCAGAACACGGTCGCGTCGGTGTTCATCACCGGAGCGACGGAGCGGCGCACCGCGGTGGCGGGGCGGCTGGGCCCGACCATGAAGGTGCCGAACACGATGATCGCACCGTAGGTGGCGATGGTGAGCGCCACGCTGATGAGCAGTTCGGAACCGATCAGGTACACGGCCTTGCCCGCCGGGCCGAGGTTCGGATCGTGGATGAGACTGGTCACGACCCGACCGGTGACGACGCGCAGGAGGATGAGTGCGGCCGCCACGCCGAGGAGCGACCAACCCACCGTGCGCAGGGTGACCCGACGACGCCCACGGGCCAGGTAGACCGCCACGGCGTAGAGACCGACCACGAGCACCAGCAGCACCCAGTTGAGCAGATTGAGGAACTTGACCGCCTTCTGCACCGTGGCGAGCTGATCACTGTGGATCAGGGTGATCCGGCCGACATCGGGCGGGATCCGATCGACGGCGCTCTGGGAGAAGCCGAGATCCGATGCCACCGCCCGGATGACCTCACCGAGGTCGAGCACCACGGTGCCGTCGGCGGTGGTGCCGTACTTCGTCTTCTCCTCGAGCACGTTCACCAGGGTCCGATGGGCGGCCGTGTTGACCCGGTGCCAGATGGTGCGGATGCGCGGCGAGCCGAGGAGGTTCTCGACCGTGCTGGTGACCGGGCCGCGGACCGCCGCCGAGATCGGACCGGCCAGTCCCTGCCAGTCCTGCGGGAGCTTGTCCGACAGCTGCTGCTGCACATCGACGCTGTCGTAGATCTCGTCGACGATGTACTCCGCCAGCGCCGTCCGCACCGCCGGATCGGCCAGCAGCTTGTCGCTGGCGTTCACCCAGGCCGGCGTGTCGAGCAGCTGGTGCTTGACCCACACCTCGGCGGCGGATCCGAAGGTGATGAGGGTGGAGAGCACCACCAGGACCCAGACGAGGATCCGTCGGGCGCGTGATGGCGTCGATGCGGAGGTTTCCATCCGGCCAGTCTGCTGCCTGCGACGGCCCCACTCCGGGATCTCCCGAAGGATCTGTGTCTACCGACCGGGGTCGACCTCGGCATCGATCTCGACATCGACGTCGGGTTCGAGGCCGTGGAAGGGCCGGCCCGCCGCCACCCACGCATCGTAGAGATCGAGGAACTCCTGACCGAACGGGTCGCGTCCGGTCAGCGGCATGGCCGCCCGGGCGACGGTGAAGTCCAGCGGCGCCAACCGAGCCGCCTCGGCGAAGGGTGTCGCCGCCTCGGCATCGCGGCCGAGGCGATGGAGATGCGCGCCGATCCGGAACCAGAGCCGAGCGGCGATCTCCTCCTCGCGCAGTTCGTCCACCGTCCCCGGCGCCGACGCATCAGGGGCGAGGGTGCCGTGACGCACCCAGGCACGGATGGCCTCGAGATGCGGTCCCGAGGGGACGCCATGGAAGTCGGCGAAGGTGTCGGTGGCGAACGCCGGTGTGTTGGGCCGGGCCACCTTCCCCTCCTCATCGATCCACACCACGGTGGGAACGTTCGAGATGGCGTAGAGCTCGCTCAGCAGATGGGCCGCGTCGTGGAGCACCGGGATGGAGATGCCCTCGGCGAAGGGTGCGACCACCTCCGGCTCCTGATCGAAGGCGACGGCGATGACCGACAGCCCCTCGGCACCGAGTTCGTCCTGCAGTGCCTGCCATCCGGGCAGGTCGTAGCGACATCCGCACCAGCTCGAGAACGTGACCAGCACGGTGACCCGACCGCGCAGCTCATCGAGCGAGCGGAGTCGGCCGGTGAGATCGGGAAGGGCGAAGGTCGGAGCCCGGCGGGCGATGAGGGCGTCGCGCCGGGCCTGACGGCTGGTGCCCACCGCCACGATCCCGGACTCGGCGTCCACCACGATGGGACGGTCGAGCAGGGGGACGACGACCTCGAGGTCGAGCACTCCCGCCCTCGGCTCCACCGCGGCTCGATCACGCACTGGGACACAGGCCTCGCCGTTGCACAGACCCTCGGCGCGCAGATCCCAGCCGGTGAGCCGGAAGAGATCGGCGGCGGCGATCCGGGTCACCGGACCGGCGGAGGCGAAGGTGGCGACCTCGGCCTCCCACAACAGGGTGGCATCCATCAGGCGGGATCGAACTCGATGTGTACGGCGTCGTAGGCGCGGGTGAACGTGGCCCCGAGGATCTTCGGCTCGGTGCCGGGGACCAGACGCCAGTCCGGGATGCGACGCAACAGCTCCTCGAACATCACCCGGATCTCGATCCGGGCCAGCGAGGCGCCGAGACAGAAGTGGGTGCCGAAGCCGAAGGCCACATGGTGGTTGTGCGCTCGGGTCACATCGAACACCTCGGGGGCGTCGAACACCGCCTCGTCGCGGTTGGCCGATCCGTACATGAGCAGGATCTGGTCGCCGGCCCGGACCTGGCGCCCCTGCAGTTCGTGGTCGCGGGTCGCGGTGCGGCGCATGTTCAGGATCGGTGTGACCCAGCGGATGAACTCCTCGACCCCGGTCTCGCCGAGGATGGCGGGGTTCTCGGCGAGCAGACGCCGCTGACGATCGTCCAGCGCCAGTTCACGGATGATGGAGCCGATGACGGTCCGGGTGGTCTCCGCCCCGCCGTCGAGCAGCAGCAGACACTCGGAGATGATCTCCCCGTCCTCCCACCGGCGTCCGTCGACCTCGGTGGTGGCCCAGATCGAGATGAGATCGTCGCGGGGCTCGGCCCGGCGCTGGGCGATCAGCTCCATCACCGTCCCGGCGAACTCCATGATGGCGGTCGCCGAGCGCTCGGAGACCGGCGCCGGTGTGCCGTCGGGCGGGTTCTGACCCGACTCGTACATGGTGATCTCCGACCATTCGCGCAGTTTCGGCCACAGTTCGGGTGGGAAACCCAGCTTGTCGCCGATCACGATGGCCGGCAGCGGCGAGGCCAGTGACTCGATGGCCTCACAGGTGCCGTCGGCGATCACATCATCGATGAGATCGTTGACGATCCCCCGCAGCCGGTCCTCGATCTGTCGCACCGCACGGGGGGTGAACTGACGGGCCACGAGCATCCGCTGCTGCTGATGGTCCGGATCGTCGCGATTGATCATCGAGGTGTCGTCGCGCTGGTCGGTGGCGGGACGAGACCCTTCGATCGAGGTGTAGAGCCCGGTGTTCTTCTCCACCTCCACGATGTCGGCGTACCGCGACACCCCCCAGAGACGATGGATCGGATCCCAGTGGATCGGGTCGTTGACCCGCAACCATCGGTAGGCGTCCCACGGATCGACGTAGAAGTTCGGATCCAGCAGATTGATCGCCGGTGTCTCGACGCTCGACACAGTTCCCCCCGGAAGTCGTACGGACATCGAGATCCTAGAGGGCCGTCGCCGGTTCGACACCCGTGCCGGGACGAGGCGCGGTGACCTAGCGTGGTCACCGGGGGTCGACGATGGACGATCAGACAGCAGAACACTTCGACGCCGTGGTCGTGGGGGCCGGATTCTCCGGGCTCTACATGCTCCATCGGCTCCGGGCGCTGGGCCTGCGCACCCTCGTGCTGGAGGCCGCCGACGATGTGGGCGGCACCTGGTGGTGGAACCGCTATCCGGGCGCCCGCTGCGACATCGAGTCCTTCGACTACTCCTACTCCTTCGACCCCGAGCTCGAGCAGGACTGGTCCTGGTCGGAGCGGTACGCCACCCAGCCCGAGATCCTGGCCTATGTCGACCATGTCGCCGATCGGTTCGACCTCCGACGCGACATCTCCTTCCGCACCCGTCTGACCACTGCGACCTGGCGGTCCGAGGTCGACCGGTGGTCGCTCACCACCGACACCGCTCGGTCGATCGACACGCGCTTCCTCATCATGGCGGTGGGCTGCCTGTCGCGTGCGAACCGCCCCGAGCTCGACGGTCTCGACGAGTTCCGCGGCCGCATCCTCCACACCGGCGAATGGCCCCATGAGGGCGTGGACGTCTCGGGGCTGCGGGTCGGGGTCATCGGCACCGGGTCCTCCGGGATCCAGAGCATCCCACTGCTGGCCGAGCAGGCCGCCTCACTGACCGTGTTCCAGCGCACGCCGGCCTTCACCCTGCCGGCCATGAACGCACCCCTCGACACTGCGACGATCGAGGCGTTCAAGGCTCGCTACCGCGAGCACCGCGAGGCGGTGAAGCACTCCCACGGGGGTGTGCTCACCTCGCCCTCGGAGGAGTCGGTGTTCGCCGTGGAGGAGGCGGAACGGGAACGCCGGTTCGAAGCCGCCTGGCGCTCGGGCACGCTGTTCGGACTCCTGTCGTCGTTCTCGGATCTCATGATCGATCCAGCGGCCAACGAGATCGCCGCCCAGTTCGTGCGCGACCGCATCGCCGAGATCGTCCACGATCCCGCCACCGCCGAGGCCCTCAGCCCCCGTACCTTCCCGATCGGCACCAAACGGCTGTGCCTCGACACCGGGTACTACGCCACCTTCAACCGGCCGAACGTGTCGCTCGTCGATCTGCGCCGCGACCCCATCGAGCGGGTCACGACCACCGGCATCCGCACGAGTGCGCGCGAGATCGAACTGGACCTGCTGGTCTTCGCCACCGGGTTCGACGCCATGACCGGCGCCCTGCTGGCACCCACCATCACCGGACGCGACGGTCGCACCCTGCGGGATGCCTGGGCCGCTGGTCCTCGCACCTATCTCGGCATCGCCACGGCCGGGTTCCCCAATCTGTTCACCATCACCGGACCCGGGAGCCCCTCGGTGCTGACCAACATGCTCGTGTCGATCGAGCAGCATGTGGACTGGACGGCGGACTGCATCGGCGAACTCGAGCGCACCGGCGCGACGCGCATCGAAGCCACCGTCGAGGCGCAGGACGGCTGGGTGGACCATGTCAACGAGGTGGCCGGGTTCACCCTGTACCCGACGGGGAACTCCTGGTACCTGGGCGCCAACATCGAGGGCAAGCCGCGGGTGTTCATGCCCTACATCGCCGGGGTCGAGATCTTCCGGGCGATCTGCGACGAGGTCGCGGCGGGGGGCTATCGAGGATTCGACATCAGCGGGACCGCCGGCGTCGAGGTCGGGTGAAGCCGGCAGATCAGCCGGCGACCCGGCCGTAGCCGAAGGGTTCCTTCCACCAGCCCCTGAAGTTCGTCACGGCGATGCCGTGGGAGGCCTGCACCAACTGGTTGCCCCCGATGTAGATGGCGACATGCTCCGACCCACCGGGGCCGTAGAACACGAGGTCGCCGGGCTGCAGCTGGGCGGCGCTGATGCGGGTGGTGGCGAGGTACTGGGCGCCGCTGTAGTGCGGAAGGTTGATCCCCACCTGGGCATAGGCCCACACCACGAGGCCCGAACAGTCGAAGGTGGTCGGCCCGGCCGCACCCCACACGTAGGGCGAGCCCACCCGGGTGAGGGCCGCCGCCACCGCGCCCGAGGCACCGTGGCCCGGTGGGGGCGGAGGCAGGTTCGGGTTCTCGACCAGTCCGGTGTTGTCGCCGATGCCCGAGGGCGTGTTCGGTCGTCCTCCACCACCGGCGTCGGCGGCCCGGGCCTCCGCGGCGCGCCGGGCGGTCTCGGCGGCCACGAGGGTGGCCAGCTCCCCCTGCACCTTGGAGGCGAGGGACCGCTGATCAGCCACCGCGGCCTGCTGGGCCCGGCGGGCCTGATCGATCTCGGAGGCGTGGGCGCTGGCGGCGGCCTCGGCCCCGGCCAGGCTCGCAGCGTCCTCGGAGGCACGGGTCCGGGCTGCGTTCAGCGCGTCGATGTGATCCTGACGGGAACCCGAGAGGCTCTTGAGGTAGCTGCGCTTCTGCACCCCGGTGGTGGCGTCGCTGGTGAGCATGGCGTCGATCTCGGGGCTGTCGTTGCCGGCCTGATAGGCGGCGATGGCGAACCGCCGCAGTTCGATCCGCCGCTGCTCGAGCTCGGCGGCGGTCCGCTCGGCCCGCGCCCTGGCCTCGGCCACGTTCTGCTCGGCCACATGCAGCTCGTAGTTGGCCCGCTCGTACTGGGAGTTGATCTCCATCATGCGGGCGTCGAGCTGCTCGAGCCGATCCGCCACTGCGGCGGCCTCGGCCCGCTTGTCGCTCAGCTGATCAGCGCCGGCCGGGGCGATGGCTGCCAGCGACAGCAGCAGCCCGCCGACCACGAGTCCGCCCATGACGCGCCGCAGGCGGAGCGCGGATCGGGTGGTGGGACGTTTCCGCACATGGGAATCCTTCCAGCCGGGCCGGCGGCGTGCAACGATCCCCCACGGCCCCGCCGGTCCGGTGGGAGCGTCCGCGGACACCGGATGGGCCCGCACGAGGGGGATCGACCATCACCATGACCGACTGGAACGCCGTCTGCGCCCGCAACTCCCGGTCGGTGCAGACCACCATCGGCTGGATCTTCTGGGATCCGGGGGCGATCCGCCGGTACGAGGAACTCGGACTCCCCGGGCCGATCGGCTACATCGCCGCCCGCAGCGCACCACTCGCCCCGGCCGGGGCCGCCGCGGTCACCGCGGCGTTCGGTTCCATCAGCCCCGGGGCCATCGCCGTGACCTTCGCGCTGGTGGCCGAGCGCACCACCTTCGAGGCCGTGCGTCGCGCCCGCGACGAGGCGGTGCTCGAGGGCCTGCACCAGTACACCCCCGAGATCCTCGATCCGCTGGTCGAGATCGGCCCACCCCTGTGGGAGGTCGTCGAGGCGCTGCCGGCGGTCGGACGCACCCTGTTCGCCGCCCATCTGGACCTGCCCCGACCCACCGACCCGGTGCTGGCGGGATGGCACGCCGTGAACTGCCTGCGCGAATGGCGAGGTGACACCCATTGGGCGCTGGTGGCCGCCTCCGGCCTCAGCGGGATCGCCGCCTCCATCCTCCACAACGCCTGGTTGGGCTACGCCGACGGCTGGCTGCCGACCTCGCGCGGCAGCAGCCCGGTCGAGATCGACCAGGGCTGGGAGGAGCTGGAACGCATCGGCCTGGCCGTCGACCGCCAGGTCACCCCGGAGGGGGTGGCACTGCGGCAGCGCCTCGAGGAGGAGACCGACCGCCTGTGCGCTCCGGCGTGGGCGGCCCTCGGCGAACCCCTCGCCCATCGCTTCGCCGAGCGGTTCGAACCCCCCTGCGAGGTGCTGCTGGCCCGGGTCGACGAGACCGCCGGTCCCAACTACCAACCCGCCTCCCGGATCCGCTGAGCGGCGGACCGATCCGGTGGAACCCCTCCGGAGGCCCTAGCCTGCAGGGGTGCCACCACCGTCGTTGCCCGATCGGGCGCAGATCTGGTCCGTCGCCCATGTCGAGGCCCCCGAACGGGTCGCATCCGCATGGATCGACGAGCAGCTGGCCGAGTCGTATGCGCGCTGCGGCGTCCGACCCGGTCTGCTCGAGGACGTCGCCGGTATCGCCGCCCGGCGATGGTGGCCGGTCGACACGACCTTCGACGAGGCCGCGGCGCTGGCCGGTGCCCGGGCCCTCGAGGCGGCCGGCGTCGCCCCCGGCGAGGTCGACCTGCTGATCTCCACCTCCGTGTGCAAGCACCACCTCGAACCGAGTGTCGCCTGCGCCGTGCACCACCGTCTCGGTCTGTCCGCCACCTGCACGAACTTCGACCTCGGCAACGCCTGTCTGGGCTTCATCAACGCCATGAACATCGCCACGATGGCCATCGCCACCGGGTCGGCCCGGGTGGTGCTGCTGGTCGACGGCGAGGGCAGTCGTCAGGTGCAGGAGGAGACCATCGCCAACCTGCGCGCCGAGGACACCACCACGACAGACATCTTCGAGCAGTTCGCCTCCCTGACCCTCGGCTCGGGCGCGGCGGCCATGGTCATGGGCGCACCGAGGGCCGATGGTCATGCGTTCCTCGGTGGTGTCACCCGGGCGGCCACCAAACACCATGAGCTGTGCGTCGGCGATCTCCGGGGGATGCGCACCGACACCGCCGCGCTGCTCGAGAGCGGACTCGAACTCGCCGCCCAGACCTTCGCCGACGCCCTCGACGACGGCTGGGGATGGCGCGACTGTGATCGGTACGTGATGCATCAGGTGTCCAAGGTCCACACCACCCGGCTGTGCGAACTGCTCGCCATCGACGAGCACCGGGTGCCGCTGTCGTATCCGGAGTTCGGCAACATCGGACCGGCGGCGCTGCCCTACACCCTGTCGACCATCACCGACGCGCTCGAACCGGGGCACCGCGTGCTGCTGATGGGCATCGGTTCGGGCCTCAACTGCTCCATGGCCGAGATCGTCTGGTGACACCACGGCCCCGGCGCCGTCCGGGCGCGATCGATCATCCCTCGGCATCGGACTGGCGGCGCTGGGGTCTCGATCCGGCATGGCATCGCATGGTCGAGGTCCCCAGCGGCGGGAGCTCGGTGCGCTGGAGCGTGCTCGACACCGGTGCCGCGCCCGACGGCACCATCGTGTGCGTGCACGGCAACCCGACCTGGGGATACCTCTGGCGGGACCTGCTCCACGAACTCGGCGGCCGGTGGCGCGTCATCGCCGTGGACCAGACGGGCATGGGCTGGTCGGAACGGACGGGACCGAGACGTCTGGCCGAGCGGGTCGACGAGTTGGTCGCCTTCTGCAGGCAGGAGACCGAGGGTCCGATCATCCTCGTCGCCCACGACTGGGGCGGTCCGGTGGCCATGGGCGCGGCGGCTCGACTCGATCTGCGCGCCGTTGTGCTCACCAACACCGCCGTGGCGAAACCCGAGGGGGTGGCGGTACCCCCGCTGATCGCCACCGCCCGTGCCGCGGTCGGGCCCACCTGTCGCACCACGCCCCTGTTCGTCCGCGGCACCGCCCGGATGACCGCACCGGTCCACCGCGAGGCGCTCCTGGCCCCCTATCGCGGGGCCGATCGGCGCAGCGCCGTGGCGGAGTTCGTGGCCGACATCCCCCTGGGTCCCGCCGATCCATCCTTCGCCGCCCTCGGTCGGTCCGCCGAGGCGTTCGGTGCACTGGATGCTCGCGACGTGCCCGTGCTGCTGCTGTGGGGGGGTCGTGATCCGGTGTTCCACGATCGCTTCCTGGAGGACCTGCTGCGTCGGGCACCCCATGCCATGGTGCATCGTTTCCCCGACGCCGGGCATCTCGTCGCCCTCGACGAAGCCATCGCGCCGATCGTGAGTCGGTGGCTCGACGGTCTCGACCGCATCGGTGACGCCATCGCCGCGGATCAGGGACCGACGACGGCGCCGCTCCCCGATGACGGGTTCGGACCCATCACCACGGCGCTGCAGGAGCGGCGCGACGATCCTGCGCCGGCCTACCTCGGCCCCGACGGGATCCGGAGCTGGCGCACGCTGTCGTCCACCGTCGACCACCTCGCCGCCGGACTCGTGAACGGCGGTGTCCGCCCCGGTGACCGTGTGGCGCTGCTGGTGCCCCCCGGGGCGGAGATGCTCGAGGCCGCCTACGGGGTGTGGCGGGCGGGCGGCGTCATCGTCGTCGCCGACAGCGCCCTCGGGGCGAAGGGCCTGCGTCGCGCCTTCCGAGGGGCATCCATCGACCATCTGCTGGGCACGCCCCGCACGGTCGCCGCCGCTCGGGCCCTCGGATTCGCGCCGGGCAGCACCGCGTTCTGCCTCGGCCGCCTTCCCGGCACCGTCGATCCGCGGGCCGGCTCCGGCGACACCGCACTTCCCGTTCCCGGTCCCCACTGGCCGGCGGCCGTGGTGCACACCTCGGGCGCCACCGGTCCCGCCAAACCGGTGCGCTACACCCACGGTGCCCTCGCCGCCCAGCGCGATGTGGTGCGGACCTCGTTCGGACTCGACGCCGACCACGGCTTCGTGTCCTCCTTCGCCCCGTTCATCCTCCTCGGACCGGCGCTCGGTGTGCCCTGCGCGCTGCCCGAGGGCGACATCCTCGCGCCGGCGCAGCTCGACTTCGATCGGTTCGCCGAGGCCTGCCGTCGGTCGGGTTCCGATGTGGCCTGGCTCTCCCCGGCCTCGGCGCGCACCATCGTGCGCACCGCCGGCGGTCGCCTCCTGCCCCTGCGCCTGGTCATGCTGGCCGGGGCCCCGATCCCGACCGAGCTCGCCGGGAGCATCGCCGCGATCACCGGTGCCGATGTGCGGGCGCCCTACGGCATGACCGAGGTCATGCCCGTGACCGATGGCGGCGGCGCCACGAGCGATCGACCCGTCGGCACCGACACCGGCCTGCCCCTTCCCGGCACGGCGGTCCGCATCGCCCCCTTCGACGATCCCTCCGGTGCCTCCCTCCCCGGTGGCAGCTGGGGAGAGATCCTCGTCAGCGCGCCGTGGATGCGCGCCGGATACGACCGCCGCTGGGACACCGACCAGCGCAGCACCGTCAGTGTGGATGGTCGGCAGTTCCATCGCACCGGAGACGTCGGCCTGCTCGATGGCGACGGCCATCTGGTGCAGCTGGGTCGCGCCCAGCATGTGATCACCACCGCCGAGGGTCCGCACCCGTGTGTGGCCATCGAGCAGCCCGTCGCCGCCGCCATCGGTCGTGAGGTCGCCGCCGTCGGGATCGGCCCTCGACACACCCAGGTGGCCGTCGTGGTGGTGCGCGGCGAGGGCCCACTGCACCTCGCCACCGGTGACCTCACCGACTCGGTGCGCAGGAGCAGTCCGATCCCGATCGCCGCGGTGCTCACCGGTGAGCTGCCGGTGGACATCCGCCACCAGTCGAAGGTCCGGCGCGAGGCCCTCGCCCGGGCCGCCACCGAGCTGCTGGAGGGTCGGTGAGGATCCTCGTCACCGGCGGCTCCAGCCTGCTCGGTCGCACCGTGGCCGATCGGCTGGTCGCCCGGGGCGACGAGGTGATCTGCCTCCAACGTCGGGCGTCCGGGTCGACCGCTCGTGATCATCTCGCCGACATCACCGACCTCGATGCGGTGCTCGCGGCCTCGGCCGGCTGTGAGGCCGTGGTGCACCTCGCCGCACTGGTGGCCCCCCGAGCGCGCTGGAGCACCTTCTCGGCGGTCAACATCGACGGGACCCGCAACGTGATGCGCGCCGCGGCGCGCGTCGGTCGGTTCGTCCACATCTCCAGCCCGTCGGTGGCGTTCCACGACGACGCGTCGACCGGCGCCGGGGTCGGTGCGGCCGACTACACCGGGCGCGACGGGTACACGCGCTCGAAGGCCATCGCCGAACGCATCGTGCTGACCGATCCCCAGGTGCCCACCGTGGTGGTCAGACCCCATCTGGTGTGGGGGCCGGGCGACACCCAACTCATCGGTCGCATCGTGGATCGAGCACGAGCAGGACGACTGGTGCTCCCCGACCATGGTCGGGCACTGATCGACTCCACCTACGTCGATGACGCCGCCGATGCCATCATCGCCGCCCTGGACGTCTGCCGCCCCGGCACCGAGGCTGTCGGACGGGCCTGGGTGGTCACCGGCGGCGAGCCGCGACCCCTGCGCGATCTCGTCGAGGCCATCCTCTCCGCCGCCGGGGTCGGGTCCCGGCCGCGCTCCATCCCGGCTCCGGTCGCCGCCGGGCTCGGACGGGTGGTGGGCACCCTGTGGCCGGGATCCGAACCTCCTCTGACCCATTTCGCCGCCCGACAGCTGTCGGTGGCCCATTGGTTCGATCAGCGCGAGACCCGACGGGTGCTCGACTGGTCACCGCAGGTGGGTCTCGATGAGGGCTTCCGGCGTCTCGCCGACTGGTTCTCGACCGCCCGGTGAGGGCCCGCACTACGGTCGGGCCATGAGCGAGTTCACCCTTCGGCGCCTCACCACCGATGACATCCCGATGGCGGTGGCCACCACCAGCCGCGCCTTCTGGCCCGATCCGCTCTTCGGCCATTTCGCCCGCGATGTCATCCAGGAGCACCGGATGCTGCCCACCTTCCTCGGCGCGCTGCTGCGCGATGCCGCCGAGCACGGCGAGGTGTGGGTGGCCGAGCGCGACGGGGTCGTCGCCGGGTCGGCCTCCTGGCTCGCCCCCGGTTCCATGCCCCGACCACGGGCCCGTGAGAACCGCATCACCCGGGCCTGCGCGACGGCACTGCTGACCGGCCGCAACCGTCGCAGCGGCCTGCGCCTGCTCGCTGCGGTCGACGAGGCCCATCCCACCGAGGCCCACTGGTACCTGCCGCTGCTCGGCATCGACCCGAAGTGGCAGGGACGCGGCCTCGGGGGTGCGCTGCTCACGCAGCGGCTCACCGACTGCGATCGAACCATGACCCCGGCCTATCTCGAGACCCAGAAGCCCGACAACGTCCCGTACTACGAGCGCTTCGGGTTCCGCGTCACCGAGACCATCGAGCTTCCCGCCACGCCGCCCATCTGGCTGATGTGGCGCGATCCGGTCCCGGGCGACTGACTCAGACCTCCGGACGCAGCAGCACCTCGGGGATACGACCGTCGACATCGGTGAATCCGAGCTCGCGGGCGAGCCCGGCCGAGGTGAAGGCACGCCCCGATCGCTCGGCGAGATCAGCAGCCGCCGCGAGCGCCACCACGGCGCGACCGAGGAACCGCGGGGACTCGGCGCCCGAGAGATCGAAGCGACCCTCGCCCGGAAGTTCGATGTAG
The DNA here is from genome assembly GCA_018969405.1 of Acidobacteriota bacterium. GTDB lineage: Bacteria > Actinomycetota > Acidimicrobiia > Acidimicrobiales > Acidimicrobilacustridaceae > Acidimicrobilacustris. Next base: position 12,092 of record JAGWYK010000014.1, on the reverse strand, counting down.
GACTGATCGCCGTCGGTCTGGGCACCCATCTCGAGCAGTTCGGTGCGCACGAGACCCGGCCACAGCGAGACCACCGAGACACCGGTGCCGGCCAGTTCGACCGCCATGTCCGCCGTCATCTTGTCCACGGCTGCCTTGCCCACCCCGTAGACCACGTTGTGGGCATAGGTGACCGCCCCCGAGGAGGAGACGTTGACGATGAGACCACTGCCGTCGCGCAGCATCAACGGGGTGCCGAACACGCTGGCCACGTAATGGGATCGGGTGCCGATGTCGATCACCTGGTCCCATGCGTCGATGGGCAGTTCCCAGTACTTCTTGTGGAGCCAGGGCACGAGATCCGGCGCCGAGTACACATTGTTGACCAGCACATCGAGACGACCCTGCTCCGCCTCGATGCGCTCGAACACGGCGCGCACCTGCTGATCATCATGATGGTCACAGGCCACCGCGATGCCCCGACCGCCGAGGGCGTCGATCTGTGCTGCGGTCTCACCCACGGTGCCCGGCAACGGCCCGGCGTCGACGGAGCGCCCGGTCACGTACACGATGGCGCCACTGGCGCCGAGTTCGAGGGCGATGCCCTTGCCGATGCCCCGGCTGGCGCCGGTGACGATCGCCACCCGCTGCGCTGCGCTCTGCTCTGCCATCTCTCCACCCCCGTGTCGCGTTCGCACCGACGATAGCAATCCGCCGGTCCGGGCCGATCAGAGCGCAGCGCCGCCGGAGATGTTGATCGATGTCCCGGTGACGTTGTCGGCCTGACAGAGGTACACCACCGCCTGGCCCATGTCGGCCGGGGTCTGCATCCGACCGAGCGGGGTCGTGCCGGCACTGACCTGATCGAGGATCTGCTCCTTCATCTCCTCGGGCACGCCGTGCTTGTCCATCTGGGCCGAGGAGATCCCGGTGAACACGGTGCCGGGCAGGATGCAGTTGACGCGGACGCCCCGGGGACCGAGCTCCAGCGCCATGGTCTGCACCATCGAGATGACCGCCGCCTTGCTGGCGGCGTAGTGGACGAGTTCGGTGGTGCCCCGCAGTCCGGTGATGGACGCGGTGGCCACGATCGAACCGGAGCCCTGCTCGAGGAGATGGGGAAGCGCCGCTCGGACGGTGAGGAACATCCCGAGGGTGTTGATGTCGAAGGTGCGCCGGAACTCCTCGACCGACAGCTCGGTGAGCGGTGAGAGGTTGCAGATCCCGGCGTTGGGACACACGATGTCGAGCCGACCGAACTCATCGACGGCGGCGGTCATGAGCGAGCCCAGGTCCTCCTCGGAGCGGACATCGCACTGCCGTGCGATGGCCCGTCGTCCCAGTCGCTCGACCTCCGCGACCGTCTCGGCGGCGGCCACGGCGATGTCGGCCACCGACAGCAGGTCCCCGATCACGATGTCGACCCCGGCCCGGGCCAGTTCGACGGCGATGCCCCGGCCGATGCCCCGGGCGCCCCCGGTGATGACGGCGACCTGATCCGTGATGTCACTCATCGCCGCTCCTCGGCTCGGTCTGCGTCTGTCCCAACGCGCTTCGGGATCGTCGATCACTCGCCCGGTCGCGGGCCGTCGTGCTGGATGAGTTCGATGAGATAGCCGTCCGGGTCGTAGACGAAGGCCACGATCACCGGCCAGCGCTCGAGCCGCTCCGGAGCCATCACCGAGGTGTACCCGGCGTCGACGACCCTCTGCCAGGTCTCCCGACAGTCGTCGACGTTGATGTAGGTCTTCCAGAGCGCGTTGCCGTGATCGATCGGCTGGGGGCTCATGGTCTCGGCGAACTTGGCCAACTGGAGACGACCGCCACCGGAATCGGCGGCGAGATGCACCTCGTTCACATTGGGGATCTCGGTGCGACCCTGCACCTTGAGTCCGAGCAGCTCGGTGTAGAAGTGGACCGAGCGCTCGAGGTCGCTCACCTTGATGCAGTACTGCCCGACGGTCGTGGCCATGGTGTCCCCCCGGATCATCCGACGATGGGGTCCTCCCCCACCGGCGAGGACAAGGTAGCGGAGCGTCGGTGTGTCGGTGGCCACCGACCGTGCCGCCGCTCACTAGAGTCCGCCGGACACGGAACCGCATCCGAGCGGGCCGGGGACCACGGGGGACACCATGAAGGAGCTCAGGGGCAGGGTCGCCGTCATCACCGGCGGGGCCGGCGGCATCGGTCGGGCCATGGCCGAACGCTTCGCCGAGGAGGGGATGAAGGTCGTCCTCGCCGATCTGAAGCAGGAGGCGCTCGACACGGCGGTGGGCGAGCTGCGGGCCCAGGGTCATGAGGTCATCGGCGTGCGAACCGATGTCTCCAAGCTCGCCTCCGTCGAGGCCCTCCGCGACGCCACCCTCGCCGAGTACGGCGCCGTGCATGTGCTGTGCAACAACGCCGGCGTGGCCTCGGGGGCCAAGGGTCGGATCTGGGAGCATGAGATCAACGACTGGGGCTTCGCCTTCAGCGTGCACGTCTACGGCGTGATCAACGGCATCAACGCCTTCGTGCCGACCATGCTGGCCCAGGGCGACGAGTGCCATATCGTGAACACGACCTCGAGCAACGGTGGCTTCGCCCCCATCGCCACCTCGGCCACCTATGCCACCTGCAAGGCCGCCTGCGTCACCATCTCCGAATGCCTCTGGGGCCAGCTCCACGCCATCGACGCCAAGATCGGCGTCTCGGTGCTGTTCCCCACCGGCAGGACCAAGGGGATCCTCAACACCGGCATCTGGGCGGCATCAGAGCGTCCCCCGGAGTTCCCGGCTGATCATGAGATCGACACGACCTCGGCCATGGCGGGTTGGATGAAGGCGATGGAGGACGCCGGCACTCCGGTGGTGTTCACGCCACTGTCCGAGGTGGCCGACACGGTCGTCGAGGGGCTCTACGCCAACCGCTTCTGGATGGTCGAGGAAGGTCGCTTCGAGGAAACCGTGCGGGCCCGCGCCGAGATCATCCTCAACCGGGCCGACCCCGACTACAGCTGATCGCCAGCACGCCCGCAAAGATGCAGCTAGGACAGGGGCCAGCGCACGCCGTCCGGGTCGCAGAGACCCACGTAGGCCCGTGCGCTCTGGATGCACATGCCATCGATGAGCGTCCTGCCGCCGATCGGCTCGCCGATCTCTACGGTGTAGGACTCGGGCGAGCGACCTTCGCACGTGTGGGGACCCGGATAGGGCTCTTGGGCGAGGGTGATGATGATCCGGTCCGCCTCGGTCGAGACCTCCGTCGTGATGATCGGTCCACCTCCGCACTGGACGCCCATGACAGAAGCGGTGAAGTTGGTGGCGTCGACTGATGGCGCGTCAGTTGGAGCAATATGCCAGGCGGCCAGACGCGCTTGGGCGGACGTGGTCGGTGGTGATGCTGCGGTTGTCACGGTCGAAACAACGTCCGGCTGTGGCAGGCTGCTTCCGTTGCTCGATGAGCACGCGGAGAGAGCGATCGACACCGTGACTACGGAGATGACTGCGAGGATCGACTTCATCGGATGTGTCATACGCTTCCCCCCTCGAATCGATGCTTCTGCACACGGGTCCGCCCGCGCCCGCCACCAAGGGTGAGCGGCAGGAAATCTCAGCTGGGGATGACGCCGCCGGCGGCGAGCCAGCGCTTGACGACCTCGCCGGCCTCGGCGGGTGAGTAGACGTCCTCCTCATAGCTCCACTTCCCGTCGCCGGCGTAGTGGAGGATGGTGTTCACGTCGAAGCCGTAGTAGCCGTCGTCGCCCTCGGGCGCCGGGAGGATGTTGGGGATGAGCGCGCTCACCCGGTTGCCCTCGATGACCTTGTAGGACACCGGGAACTCCATGGTCGGGAACGGTTGCATCACGCCGTTGATCCAGTCGCGGATCTCCTGCTGACCACGGAAGTACCCGTAGTGATGCTCGCGGTACTGCGCGTCATCGGTGAACTGATCGGCCCACTGGTTCCAGTCGCCGGTGGCCACGGCGGTGACCCCGCGCTGACGGTAGATCTCGAACTCGCGCTCGATCTCCTCCCGGGGGAACGCCGGCTCGGGCACCGCCGGCGACCAGCCCTCGATGCCCTGCAGACTGCGATCCTGCGGAATCTCCCGATTGCCGCCAGCGGCGATCCAGTCCATGAACACCCGGCCGGCATCGGCGGGGTTGTAGTAGTCGCCCTCGAAGGAGAACTTCCCGCCACCGGCGTACTCGAGGAACGTGGTGTTCGGGAATCCGAAGCGCCGCCCCGTGCCGGTCGGATCGGGGAGGTTGTTCCAGATGTAGAAGCTCACCCGGTTGCCGTCGATGGCGTACCACTCGATCCACAGCGTCATGGTCGGGTAGTCGGCCATGCACTCGACGATCCAGGATCTGATGGCCTCCCGGCCGTGGAACACGCCGAGGTTGTGCTCCTCGTAGAGCGCGTCCTCGGTGAACATGTCGGCCCATGCCTCCCAGTCGTGGGATTCCACACCACGCCGACGGAACTCGGCGAAGGCCGCTTCGATCTCTTCTCTGGGGAACGTGTGCATCGGGGCTCCTTCCGGTGGCGGGCACCCTACCCGCTGGGACCGGCGTGAGCAGGGGGTACTGTTCCACCCGCCGATCAGCATCCGAGGGGAGGAACGATGCCGAAGATCGTCGACCACGACGAGCGTCGACAGCAGCACCTCGAGGCGCTCTGGCGCCTGTTGGAGCGAGACGGCGCCGGGGCCATCTCCATCCGCCATCTCGCCGAGGAGGCCGGCGAGTCCAAGAGCAACATCGCGACGTACTTCCCGTCGCGCACCGACATCCTCTACGCGGCGGTCAGTCAGGTGTGGGAGCGCAACCTGCAGCGCGCCTCGAGCCTCGACCTCACCGACGGCTCACTGGCCACGGCGGTCGAGGCCGTCATGATCGCCATCCCGGACTCCCCTGAGCGTCGGCGCCAGGCCTCGGTGTGGATGCTGCTGCTCGCCGAGAACACGCAGAGCCCCGAGGCCCGGGAGCTCCTCGCCACCCTCGACGGACGCGTGCGCAGGGCCGTCAGGACGGCGCTCGGCACCTGGCAGAGCACGGGTCTCGTGCATGTCGCACGGGATCTCGACCTCGAGGCGATGCGCCTGCATGCCCTCATCGACGGTCTCTCCCTCCACACCCTCCACACCCCCGACGGAATCCCCGCCGATCGACTCCGAGCCATCGTCAACGAGCACCTGTCCGATCTCGCCGGCCCCCCGCGCCGCGACTCCCACTGATCCGATCCCCATCCATCATGACCACCACCGTCGATCCGCTCTTCATCCGCCGAGCCGTCGAGTACGCCGATCTCGCCGCCCTGCGCATCGCCATCTTCCAGGCCTGCGGCGATCCCGAGATCGCCCGTCTCGGTCCGGTGGCCTCGCTCTCACCGGAGGACCGAGACCGTCTCATCGAACGCTGTGTCGAACTGCTCAGCAGCGATCTACCGCACTGGCGCCTCCGCGTCCCCTCCGACGAGGAGATCCGCACCATGCTCGACATGGTGCTGGGGGTACCCACTCCGGAGGGAGACTTCGACCTGCGCAAGCAGGTGCTGTCGTTCGAGGACTACCCGTTCTTCGCCGACTGGCCGGATGGATCCGGCAAGGTTCCCGAGGATTTCCATGTGGCCATCGTGGGCGGGGGCTTCAACGGCATCGCCACCGCCGTGCAGTTCGAGCAGCTGGGCATCCCCTACACCGTGTACGAACGGCGGTCCGAGCTCGGGGGGACCTGGAGCATCCATTCCTACCCCGACATCCGGGTCGACACACTCAGCGCCTCCTACGAGTTCAGTTTCGAGAAGTCCTACCCCTGGACCGAGTACTTCGCCCGCGGTCCTGAGGTGAAGGCCTACCTGAACCACATCGCCACCAGGTTCGGGGTCATGCCCAAGGTGCGGTTCGACCACGACCTCGTCGAGGCTCGGTTCGACGACGACACCGCCCGGTGGGAGGTGACCTTCCGGCGGACCGACGGCAGCACGAGCACACGTACGGTCAACGCCATCGTGAGCGCCGCGGGACTGTTCGCCAATCCCAAGCAGCCGGAGTTCCCGGGCGTCGAGGCCTTCGGCGGCACCGTCATCCATCCCAGCCGCTGGCCCGCCGATCTCGACCTCACCGGGAAGCGGGTGGCGGTCATCGGCAACGGTTCCACCGGCGTGCAGCTGCTGGCCCGCGTGGCCGAGATGGCCGGCCACACCGACGTGTTCGTCCGCACCCCTCAGTGGATCAGTCCCCGCGACAAGTACGGCCGCCATGTCGAACCGGAGACGCGGTGGCTGATCGACTCCATGCCCGGTTACTGGAACTGGTGCCGGATCACCTCGATCATGCACCTGTTCAACTTCCATCGGGATTTCCTCATCCGCGATCCGGAGTTCGAGGCCACCGGCGGACGCATCACCCAGACCTCGGAGAACGTCCGCGCCTTCCTCACCGACTACATCCGCACCGAGACCGGCGGCCGCCAGGACCTCATCGATCGCCTCATGCCCGACCACGCACCCATGGTGCGCCGCCCCATCGTGGACAACGGCTGGTACCGAGCGCTCACCCGCGACGACGTCGAACTGGTCACCTCCGAGATCGTGCGGTTCACCGCCGGCGGCATCGAGACCGCGGATGGGTTGCATCACGACCTCGACATCGTCATCACCGCCACCGGGTTCGACATCGTGAAGTACCTCTGGCCGGCCGAGTACTTCGGCCGGGGCGGAGCGAACCTGCACGATCGTTGGGAGGAGGAGACCCCGATGGCCTATGTCGGCATGATGGTCCCGGACTTCCCGAACCTGTTCATCCTCTACGGACCGAACTCGCAGCCGGTCTCGGGCGGGGTGGCGCTGCCGGCCTGGTACCAGATGTGGGCGGGGTTCGTGGCTCGTTGTCTCACCGGCATGATCGAGGGAGGACATTCCACCGTGGAGGTCACCCGGGAGGCCTTCGAGGAGTACAACCGGCGACTCGTCGAGGAGTCGCAGAGGATCATCATGGTCACCGAGGAGACCTCGAAGCACAAGAACTACTACGTGAACTCCCGCGGGCGGATGCAGGTCAACGCGCCGTGGGAGACCTGCGACTACTTCCGCATGACCTCCTATCCCGACCCCGAGGCCATCGTCTTCGACTGAGTTCGTCTCGGCACTCGCTCACCAGCGCTGGCGGGCCTCCTCGGCGAAGCCCTGCAGCTCATCGAACTCCACCCGCCGACCGGTGTCGTCCACCACGAAGCCGGTCCCCTCGGTCCAGCGGGCGCCGAACTGGAGACCGACGATGGTGTCGCCAGCGCGGCCCGCTCCCCCGCCCCAGTTCCACACGATCGATGACGGCCATCGACCCCGACCCACATCCAGCACCCCCCAGGCGTCGGTCTCGCCGCCGATGGTGAAGGTCTCGGCGCCCACGCGCAGCACACCGGAGGCGTGCAGGGCCTGCTGCTTCGAGGTGAAGTTGAAGGTGTCCTCGCTCCACGGGATGACCACATTGATCGATTCCATCTCGGCCGGGCGCTCCACGGCGATGTCGAAGGAGGCGGGTCGACCGTCGGGTTCGGTCCAGGTCGCGCGCAGTCGAGTGCCCTCCGTGGTGTCGGCATCGATCTCGAGGCGCAGACCGTCACGATCGACCAGGAGATCGGCGGTGCCGCAGACCTGCGGCAGGTGCATGACGCCCGGTTCGGCGATGATGCCGACGCCACCGCTGCGTCCGGTGCGCAGGTCGGCCCACCAGACATCGGCCAGCCCGATCACATCGATGTCGGAGTACACACAGGAGACCACCACATCGCCACCGAGCACCGCCCAGTAGTCCCAGCGCTTGTTCCGCCCGATGTCGGTCCCGTCGATGTTGGCGCGATGCAGCGGACGTCGCGACCAGCCTCGGGCGGCGGGGGCGAGCCGTCCGTCGGTTGCGCACAGGTCGACGGGCTCGAACAGTTCGGGTTCGTGGGTCATGGGCCAGTTCTACCCGATCGAACTTCCGCAACTCCGCCGGCGGCGGGAGGCGTCGAAGCCGGCACATCGGATCTGGATCTGTGCTGGGATGTACCGGTGGATCTGCGTCGGGGCCTCATCGTCGGAGGTTGTTCCACCCTCCTCGCTGGTGGTCTCACAACCCTCTACCTCTCGATGATCACCATCGACGATGGACTCGAAGCCCTCATCTTCATCCCGATCCTCGGAACTCTTCTCGGCATCGCCGGGGCTGCGGGCGGGGCGAAGGGCCGCAGCGTCCGCTGGATCGGCGGCATCACGCTGGGGATCGGGATCGTCCTCGTCGTCGCCGAGAGCCTCTGGTTGGTCTGGATCCTCACCCACCAGCACCGCACCTCCGAGACTCCCTCGATGCTCGCCTCCCCGCTCGAGCTCTTCTCCATGGCCGCGATCGCCGGACTCTCCACGATTGGAACCCTCGCCGGCGGGGGTCTGATCATCAGCACGGCCGGATGGTTCGCCGGATCGTTCTGGCACCGACGGCGTCTCGAGCGTCTCCCCCACCCGCCTCAGGTGTAGGTGAAGGCGTCCTGCGGATAGAAATCCAACGCGGCGACGATCGCCTCCCGCTCGGGTTCGGGCAGCAGATCCTCATAGAGAAGCCGGTGGCAGGCCCGGGCGCCTCCACCCAGATCGCCGACATAGAACGCAGAGAGCGCATACTCATACCGCGCCCGCCATCGGTAGCAGTCGGTCTCGACGAAGAGTCCATCAGCGGGCTGTTCGATGGCGACGGCTCTCGCCGAGAACGCATGGGCGAGCTGCATCAGTCCGGCCAGGCGGGCCTGCGCCGCCACCTCGCACCAGGCCTCGGCCCGGGTGGGCACCGCCTCCTGGGCCCGGGCCGCCACCTCGATCGACTCCCCGATCCGCCGACCGAGCGCATGGAGCAGCCGCGTCCGGGACAGCTGCGCCACATAGACCTCCTCCGGCCAACCGCCCATGGCGGCACGAGATGCATAGACCATCTCCGCCCCGGCGAGGTTGCCGGCGTCCCGGAGGCTCTGGGCCAGATAAAAGGTGTGCCGCGCCTCGAGAGCCGGTTCCGCCCCCGAGGCCAGCACGGCGGTCAGCAGCGCCGCGTCGTCGCTGAACTTGGAGGGGTTCTGCGATCGGGCACCGTCGTGACTGGACACGTAGTGGATGCCCTCGATGATCCCGCCGTCGCGTGCGTCGGCGGGGATGTCGAGGAACTCGTGGAGCACGCCGCGGTAGACGAACGGCAGGGCCGTGGAGCTGAGCAGCGGGCGCTGGTACTGCACGCCGTCGTGGAACTCGATCCGATACACATCGGCGTCGAGCGAGCGTCTCCACATCTCGACGTCGAGGCCCGGATCGATCCGACACTGCACATCGGCGTCGATCATCAGGGCGAACTCACCGAATGTTCGCGAGAGATCGAGGGCCTGGGTGCGATTGGTGGCGAAGTCCGCCCACGGCCGGTCGACGACCGCTCCCGGAAGGTCAGCGAGCAGTTCCCTGATCCGGTTCTGGGTTCCGTCGCTGCTGCCCGTGTCGACGATCGCGTACGCATCGATCAGCGGGCGGATCGATGCGATGCAGCGCTCGATCACATGGGCCTCGTCCTTCACGATCATGGTCAGGACGATCCGAGGAGCAGATCCACCCATCAGCCGGGACGCTTGATGGACGGGTCGAGCTCGATGGCATGGTTCACCAGGGCCACACCGTTGACCGCATCGCCACCGGCGATGAGCAGCACCCCGAGGTTGTAGGCGGCACCGGCATTGCTCGGATCGGCGGCCACCACCTTGCGCAGCTCGACGGTGGCCTGACCGGGATCACCGGTGTCCCGCAGCACCAGCGCCCGGTTGTACATGGCCGAGAGGAGTGTGGGATCGGTGGCGAGTGCCCGGTCGTAGTGGCTGAGCGCCGTGGCGTCATCGCCGGCGACCTGGGCGATCTCCCCGAGGTTGTAGTTGGCGTAGGCGTTCTCCGGATCGATCGAGAGCACCCGCTCGTAGACGGCCTTCGCCTGCGGCACCTGTCCGCTCAGATGGAGCTGCAGACCCGAGGCCAGCAGTTCATCGACGTTGTTCGAACTGGCCGCCGAGCCCGCGGTGGACCCGCCGCTGGATCGTCCGATGAAGAACGATCCAGCGAGCAGGGCCACCGCGACGACCGCAAGTCCGATGATGAGGGGGCGCCTCGAACTCCGCCGCCGGGGGGCGACGGAGAACGAGGACGACGCCAGCGCGGTGTCGCTCATGAGATCGGACCGGTGAAGGTCGTGTACCCACTGGCGAGCTGGTTCACCGACAGGCCCGATGCTCCGGTCACGATGACCTGGACGGTCGGATCACCGGTGCCGCTGACACCCGTGACGGTGCAGTTCACCGCGGCGGTCCCGGCGTTCGGGATCGTGGCCATGACCACCAGCTCCGAGCCCGGCATGGTGGGATCAGCGGCGTTGAAGATGATCGGGGTCCGGGCGGTGTTGCCGAGAACGCCGCCCCCCGACCACGAGCACTCCGCGTAGCCGACCCACAGACCGGACCCGGCGGGACGGGTGCTGGTGATGGTGAGGGTGCCGGTGGCGTAGACCGGACCGCTCGGCGCTCCCACGTTGAGCACGTTGGTCGTCCCCGAGATCGTGACCGGACTGGTCAGCGAGTTCGTGAAGTCCCCGAAGGTGAACCCTGCGGGACCGGTCGCACCGGTCGCACCCGTGGCGCCGGTGGCACCGATCGGACCCTGGATACCGACCGATCCGGTGGCGCCCGTGGCGCCGGTGGCACCGGCGGGACCGGTGGGGCCCGAGGGTCCGGTGGGACCCGCCTGCCCGGTGGGACCGGCCGGGCCGGTGGCGCCGGTGGGTCCGATGGGACCGGTGGGCCCGGTCGCGCCGGCCTGGGCGAGCACCGCCCATTTCGCCGAGTTGGCGGGATCGGTCGGGTCGTTGTCGGTGTTCGACGGGATCAGCGAGATGTACGAGGTGCCTTCGACGGCGACCGCATCGCCGATGGTGTAGGTCGTGATGTCGCTCCAAGTGCCGAGGAAGTGGACCGGAGCGCCCGTCGCGCCCGTCGCACCGGTCGCACCGGTGGCACCGGTGGCACCGGTCGGCCCCATGGCGGCGGTGGTCGAGAAGTAGCCGATGACGTCGACGACGATCTGCGTGGCGTTCTGGTTGTAGATGGCGATGTCCCCGCCCTCGCCCACCGGGACGATCACGCCGGAGGTGGCCGGACCGCTGGCATCGACGTTCAGAGCAGAGGTGTTCGGTCGGGTGCCGTCACCGGACCAGGTGGCCAGGTATCCGGGTACGCCGGCCACCGCGGTCAGGCTGATGGCCACCGCCGCCACGGAACCGTCGTCGGGGATGTCGGCCCGGCCGGTGATCGGCACCATCGTCGTGGTCGCAGGGGCGAACGGCCCGGCGGCCACACCGGCGTTGTCGATTCCGGAACCCGGACGTGAGTCGAGCAGACGGGTGGGGGTGACGGTCACGAACGCCGAGGCGCTGGCGACCGGACCGTCCTCAGCCGAGACGACCACGGCGCCGACCGCCTCAGCAGTCAGCAACGACCCGAGCGGAGCAGCCAGCGACACGGCCACTGCGGTGGCGGCGCCGAACTGGGCCGCCCGGCGTCGATGGAGCGGGCGACCGACACGACGACCCGATGGTTCGGGACGGGCCTCGGAGGACGACAGGGCGTCGACGGATCGACGATCGGAACTCGTGCGCATGATTCTCCTTCGCAGGTGGACGACGGACCCGCGTCGGATCCGTGACGAGAACCTACGAACGCCTCCGCTCCGTGGAATCGCCCAGCGGGGCGGCCAGCGGAGCAGTTCGGTAGCGCAGCGCGGGCCCATCGACCCATGTCGCAACATGTGCGGTCCGCACCGCGCAGTGGGAACGCGCCTCAGATCACCCTACGACGGGCGCCGGAACTGTCCGTCGATCGGATTCGGACACTGGAGATCATTCGCCGAGCCGTGGTGTCGGAGGGGGGACTTGAACCCCCACGCCCTTGCGGGCACCAGCTCCTTAGGCTGGCGCGTCTGCCTATTCCGCCACTCCGACGTGGCCGTCGACGCCCGGGAGCGACCGACTGGGAACGGCAATCTACTCAGTCACCGAGCGTGGTCGCCAACCCGCTCGGATCC
>JAGWYK010000013.1 GCA_018969405.1 Acidobacteriota bacterium | reverse complement strand
GCGCTGTTCGCCGTGCAGAGCGACGCCTACTGGCTCGACGCCGGCACACCGGCGTCGTACCTGCAGGCCCAGTTCGACATCATCGATGGCCGACGCGGTCGGCTCGAGGCGGCGATCCATCCCTCCGTCGCCCTCGACGCCGATGCGACCGTCGAGCATTCGGTGGTCATGGCAGGAGCCTCGGTCGGCCACGGGGTGGAGCTGCTCGACTCGGTGGTGCTCCCCGGAGCTCGGCTGGAGGCGGGATCGAGTATCGTCGGGTCCATCGTGGGCGCCCGGTCACGGATCGGTGCCGAGGCGAGACTGCGCGACCTGACCGTGGTCGGACACGAGGTGGAGGTCGCCCCCGGCCTCGACCTCAGTGGGGCACGGATCCCGGAGGTGGACTGACCATGCGAGCCATCGTCACCGGCGGGGCCGGCTTCATCGGCTCGACCCTCGTCGACCGCCTTCTGGCCGACGGCCACGAGGTCGCGGTCATCGACAACCTGGCCAGCGGCAACCTCGACAACCTCCGCGGTGCCCGCGAGCACGGGGAGGCGTTCTCCTTCCACGAGCTCGACGTCCGTTCTCCGGATCTGCCCGCTACCTTCGCGACGATCGCACCCGAGGTCGTGTTCCACCTCGCCGCGCAGGCCGATGTCCGCGTCTCGGTGGCCCGACCCCTGTTCGACGCCGAGGTCAACGTGATCGGCGGACTCAACGTGATCGAGTCCGGTCGTCTCGCCGGAGCCCGCAAGGTCGTGGTCGCCTCCAGCGGCGGCACCATCTACGGCGAGCCCGCGCCCGAGGCGCTCCCGGTCGACGAACAGCATCCCCAGCATCCGGTGTCGCCCTACGGCGTGGCCAAGAAGGTCACCGACGACTATCTGTTCGCCCTCGGCGCCCTGCACGGTCTCGAGCACGCCTCGATGGCGCTCGCCAATGTGTACGGCCCCCGCCAGGATCCCCATGGGGAGGCCGGAGTGGTGGCCATCTTCGCCGGTCGCCTGCTGGCCGGTGAACCCTGCACGGTGTTCGGCGACGGTGCCCAGACCCGCGACTTCGTCTACGTCGACGATGTCGTCGACGCCTTCTGTCGGGCGGCGGCGGCCGGTTCGGGGGTCTACAACATCGGCACCGGGGTGGAGACCTCGGTGAACGAGCTCTACGCCGCCATGGCGGCGGCGGCCGGGGTCGACGCACCGGCGGTCCATGCGCCGGCCCGGGTGGGCGAGCTCTCCCGTTCCGCCCTCGATCCGGGGCGGGCCCGGCGCGAGCTGGGCTGGGCCCCGAGCACCTCGCTCACCGACGGCACCGTCGCCGTGCTCGACTGGTTCCGCAGTCGGGGCTGACCACGGCCGGCGCGCCGGTTCGGCATCCGTCGCGCGGCGTCCTCAGCGGAACAGATCCTCCGAGGGCTTCCGCACCACCTCATCGTGCACATTGCCCTCGCGCAACCAGCTGGGGTCGATGCCGCGCACCACCGCCACCGGGATGCCGGTGGATTTGCCCATGACCAGCTCGGCGGCCGCGGCGATCTCGTCGACCACCGCCACCTCGGTCACCTGCATCTCCCGACCGAGGGCATCGGGGGTGCCGCGCAGATCGACCACTCCGGCCACCCCGGCGCAGCCGATCGCCACATCGGTGACCCCCCGTCGCCAGGCCCGTCCGAAGGTGTCGGAGATGACCACGCCGACCTCGACGCCGGCGTGATGGCGCAGGCCGTCACGGATCCGGCGCGCCGAACGGTCGGAGTCCACCGGCAGCAGCGCCGCCCACCCCCGTTCGACGTTGGAGAGATCGATGCCGGCGTTGGCGCAGACGAACCCATGGGTGGTCTCGCTGATGATCAGATCGCCGCGTCGGCGCAGGATGCGCACCGACTCCCGCTCGACCAGCGGCTTGTGGCTGAGCGGATCGTCGGGATCGATGGCCACCAGCCGGTTCTCGGCCTTCGACACGATCTTCTGCGTGACCACCAGCACGTCGCCGTCGCGCAGCACAGTGCTCGGATCGGCCGCCGCGGCGGCGGCGATGACCTCAGCCAGATTGGTGCCGCCGGTGATCTCGCCGATGCCGCCGATGCCGAAGATGTCCATCCGACTCATGGCCGCTCCCCGATGACGACACGGGCCAGGGCGGCGGCGCGTTCCGGTGTGCTCATGATGGTGGGTGCGACGACACAGCGCATGCCCTCGGCCTCGACCGCAGCTGCAGAATCGGCGTCGGCCTCGTCGATGACGAGCGTGGCGGCGAGGTCGCGGTGGAGGCGGGCGATGCCGACCACGCTGGGTTCGTGGCCGAGTTCGCGCAGCAGTCGGTCGGCCGGTCCCTTGAGCGCCGTGCCGGCGATGATGGGCGAGACCGCGATCGTCTCCTCCCGGCGGGCGATGACGGCATCGCGCACCCCCGGAACGGCCAGCACCGGCGCGATCGAGACCAGAGGGTTGGACGGGGCGATGACGACTGTCGTGGCGGCGTCGATGGCCTCGAGCACACCGGCGGCGGGTCGGGCCTCCTCGGCGCCGGCGAAACGCACAGCACTGACCGGCACGCTGTGATGGCGCTGCACGAAGTACTCCTGGAAGGAGATCTCGGTGCCCGCCGACAGACCGGGGGAGTCCGGGCCGGCCGGGTCGTCGGCAGCCAGGGTGACCCGGGTGCGCAGTGCATCCTCGGTGACCGGCAGGAGGCGGATCGACAGGCCCCAGGCCCGGGCGATCTCCGCAGTGACCGTGGTGAGATCGGCGCCCTCACGCAGACGCTGGGTCCGGTACAGATGGGTGCCGAGATCACGGTCGCCCAGTCCGAACCAGCTGATGCCGCCGTACTGCTCGAGCATGGTGCGGGCCTGCCAGGTCTCGTCCACCAGCCCCCATCCGGTCTCCGGGTTGATGGCCCCGGCCAGCGTGTAGGTGATGGTGTCGAGATCAGGACAGATGCGCAGGCCGTGCAGTTCGAGGTCGTCGCCCACATTGACCACGGCCGAGAGACGGTCGTGGGGGACGACCTGCATCAGCCCGGCCAGCATGCGGGCGGCGCCGACACCGCCGGCGAGGGTGAGGATCATCGTCGCCTCAGGCGAGATCGCGCTGGAGGCGGGCGACCGAGTCGAGATCGGCGTCGACCATCATGGTGACCAGTTCGCGGAAGGTGGTGCGAGGGGTCCAGCCGAGCATCTCGGCGGCATGGGTGGGATCACCGATGAGCAGGTCGACCTCGGCGGGTCGGAAGAAGCGCTCGTCGATGACGACGTGGTCCTCCCAGGCGAGATCGACATGACCGAAGGCCACCTCGCAGAACTCGCGCACCGAGTGGGTCTCGCCGGTGGCGACCACGAAGTCGCGGGGCTCGTCCTGCTGCAGCATGCGCCACATGGCCTCGACGTAGTCGCCGGCGAAGCCCCAGTCCCGCTGGGCGTCGAGGTTGCCGAGGCGCACCTCATGGTCGAGACCGAGCTTGATGCGGGCCACGGCGTGGGCGATCTTGCGGGTGACGAACTCGAGGCCGCGCCGGGGGCTCTCATGGTTGAACAGGATGCCCGAGGTGGCGTGCAGGCCGTAGCTCTCGCGGTAGTTCACCGTGATCCAATGGCCGTAGAGCTTGGCGACGCCGTAGGGGCTGCGGGGATGGAACGGGGTGCTCTCGCGCTGGGGCACCTCGACGACCTTGCCGAACATCTCGCTGGAGCTGGCCTGGTAGAAGCGCACGTCCTGATCGACGAGGCGGATGGCGTCGAGCAGGCGGGTGACGCCCAGCGCCGTGGTCTCTCCGGTGAGCACCGGCTGCTTGAAGGAGGTCTGGACGAACGATTGGGCAGCGAGGTTGTAGACCTCGTCGGGACGACTCTCGCGGAGCACCTCGATCATCGAGGCCTCATCGAGCAGATCGCCCGAGAGCATCTCGATCTCGTCCTGCAGATGCCCGATTCGCTCGAAGTTGACCGTGGAGCTGCGTCGCACCATGCCGCAGACGTGGTAGCCCTTGGCCAGGAGCAGCTCCGCCAGATAGGAGCCGTCCTGTCCGGTGATGCCAGTGATGAGGGCGCGCTTGGTCATGGGAACTCCGGCGATGGGGCCACACAGCGGGCCGCTGGTCGGGCGAGTCTACGTTCGGGCCGTTCGCGGCCGGGAATCCTCATGGTTCGAGCAGGCGCCGCCGCTCGTCGAGCACATCCGCGAGGGTGGTCTCGATGGAGATCTCGGGCTGCCAACCGGTGGTGGCCCGCAGCAGGCCCGGATCGCCCAGCAGCACCGGCGTCTCCACCGGGCGCTGCAGGTCGGGATCGGCCACCAGTTCCATCGGGTGGGTGGCCAGAGCCAGGAGGCGTTCGGCCAGCTCGGCGATGGAGAGATCGCGGCCGGTGCAGACGTTGTAGGCCTCGCCCGGCACCCCGTGCTGCATCAGCAGCCGGTAGGCCCGCACGACATCTCGGACATCGGTGATGTCGCGGCGGGGGGTGAGGTTGCCGACCGGGACCGCCGTGGCGCCGGCGCGCTCGTTGCGGGCGATGCGCTCGGCGATGGCCGGGGCGACGAACCCGAGGCCCTGGCCCGGACCGAGATGGTTGAAGGCCCGCACCCGGATGGTCTCGAGTCCGTGGCCGAGCCAGGCCTGCAGCGCCAGCTGATCGGCGGCGATCTTGCTGGCCGCGTAGGGCGTGACCGGTCGGAACGGCGAGTGCTCGGTGAGGGGCAGCTCGTCGGGGGTGACCACGCCGTAGACATCGGCACTGCTCACCGCCAGCACCCGAGGGCGACCGTGGGCGAGACAGGCCTGCAGCAGATTGAGCGTCCCGTCGGCGTTGACCGCGAAGGTCCGGCGGGGATCGGCCCACGAGGCGCCGATGTCGCTCCAGCCGGCGAGGTGGTACACGACCTCGGGCCGGACCTGGTCGAGCAGGCCCAGCAGACCGTCGGCGTCGAGCAGGTCGGGGCCGGTGCGCAGATCGACCCCGACGACGCTGTCGCCGCAGGACACCAGGTGATCGGTCAGATGTCGTCCGACGAACCCCTCTGCGCCGGTGATCAGGGCCTTCATGGCGAGACCGTTCCTCGTGGTGTCGAACCCCGGCCGGTTGCCGGGGTCGCGGCGGTCATCCTAGGCATCGGTGACGAGCCGTCCCGGCCTCATCGGCGACCCGCCGACTGCGCATGGAGGCGCCCGTACAGCTCCACGAGGGCATCGACGCTGCGGTTCCAGTCATGGTGCTCCACCCGTCGACGACCGGCCTCGAGCAGCGCGGCGGCGCGTCGGGTGTCGGCGAGCAGGCTGGTGATCGCCGAGGCGAGGGAGACCGGATCACCGGGCTGCGCCCATTCGGCGGCGTCCTCGAGCACCTCGGGAAGTGCGCCCACCCGTGTGGCCACCACCGGCGTGCCATGGGCGATGGCCTCGAGCGGCGGCAGACCGAACCCCTCGTAGACCGACGGGTAGACGAACACCGCAGCTCCGGCCAGCAGCGCATCGCGGTCGGTGCCCTCCAACCATCCGGTGCGCAGGATGCGCGAGCGATGGGGTGAGCGGCCGATGGTCTCGGTGACGGCACCGGCTCCCCAGCCATCGGGACCGGCGAGCACGAGGCGCAGGTCGGGATCGGCGGCGGCGAGCAGGTCGAAGGCGCCGATCAGCGAGGGGATGTCCTTGCGAGGCTCGATCGTTCCGAGCGCCAGCAGGTAGCGGTCACCGCCGGCGAGGGTCCGCCCGCGGGCGGCGAGCGGCCCGAGGGCGTCGGACTCGAGCATCGGACCGGTGCCGTTGGGGATGACCACGACACGATCCTCCGGCACGGCGAAGGTGTCGAGGACCTCATCGGCCACGGCCTGCGACACGGTGTGCACCCAGGCGCCGCGACCGATGGCCCGGGTCAGCAGGGCCGGGATCTGCAGGGTGTCGGCGGTGCAGAGCTCGGGGAAGCGCACACAGGTGAGGTCGTGCACCGTGACCAGCTCGGCTCCGGAGCGGCTCGGGGGCACGACGAAGTTGGGGCCGTGCACCACATCGATCGGTCCGGTCCAGCGCTCGACGACGGGATGGTCGATGTGTCGCCAGAGCGCCCGCAGCGGCCGTGCCGCCATCGGTCGCGAGACGGTGCGGACCCCCGGAGGAAGTTCGTCACCGAGGTGGCGGGCACCACGGGCCGAGACGGCGAAGGCCACCACATCGAGGTCGGGGCGGGGGAGTCGGCGCAGGATCTCGGCGGTGCAGGTGCCGATGCCCGTGCGCGCACCGAGCAGCGAGGTCGCGTCGACGGCGATCCGCATGGGTCAGTTCGAGGAGGTGACGCGTCGCAGGCAGGCCCGCAGACGTCCACGGGATTCGACCGGCGCCGATGCGAAGGCCCGCTCGAGGGATCGGCGCTGCACCTGGGCCTTCTGGAAGGCCAGCACGGCGATGCCGACACCGATGTGGACCACGTCCTTCGACGCCGTGACGAGGTCCTCGAGCGGATCGGTGGCCATGGGGAGATGGTACCCGGCGGTCGCCGGGATCGGACCATGGGAGCAGTAGCCTGCACCCCTGTCGTGACTGTCGCGGACCCCACCCCCGAGCCGTTCCCCGACACAGACGAGCCCATGGTCGGGACCCCCGACGAGGTCATGGCGCCGGCTGTGGTCGTCGTCATGGTCGCCCACGATCCGGGCTGGTGGTTCGAGGAGACGCTCCGGAGCATCGCCGACCAGCAGTACCCGCAGGTCTCGGTGCTCGTCATCGACACCGCCAGCTCCGACGGTCAGGGGCTGCGCGAGCGGGTGGCGGCGATCCTGCCCGAGGCCCATCTCCGGCGACTCGAGGAGAACCCCGGATTCGCCCGGGCCGCCAACGAATCGCTCACCGCAGTGCAGGGGGCGGCCTTCCATCTGCTGTGCCACGACGACGTCCGTCTCGAGCCCGACTGCATCGGTGTGCTGGTCGAGGAGGCGTTCCGATCCAACGCCGGCGTCGTCGGTCCGAAACTCGTCGACTGGGCCGACCCCTCCCGGCTGCTCTCGGTGGGCATGGCCTCGGATCGTCTCGGTCAGCCCTCGCCGTACGTCGAACGGGGCGATCTCGATCAGGAACAGTTCGACTCCGTGCGCGATGTGCTCTACGTGCAGGGCGCCGTGACCCTCATCCGCTCCGATCTCTTCGAGGCCATGGGTGGCTACGACCCGGCCATCACCTTCCACGGCGATGATCTCGATCTCGGCTGGCGGGCCCATCTCGCCGGTGCCCGAGTGGTCGTCGCCCCCGAGGCGCGGGTGGGACATCTCGAGGCCCTGGGCGAGCGTCGCCCGATCGACGACCGCCGACGCCTCCAGACCCGCCATCGCATCCGCACCCGACTCGTGTCGACCACCTTCGCCACCAGGGTCCGCACCACACCGGTGGCCGCGCTCTACGCCCTGCTCGAGATCCTGCAGGCGGTGCTGTTCGGGCGCTTCCGTCATGCCCGCGACATCTCGTCGGCCTGGCTGTGGAACCTCACCCACGCCGGCAGCACCCGCGAGTTCCGACGGCAGGTCTCCGCCCACCGCAGGGTCGACGACAGCGAGGTCCGTGCGCTGCAGCGACGCGGCAACGTCCGTCTGGCCGCCTTCCTGCGCGCCCAGACGGGTCGTTCCGAGGGCGATGGGAACAACTGGGATTTCATCTCGAACCTCCGCGCCACCCGTGGCACCCTCACCGTCACCGCCTGGATCCTCATCGGCGTCTACCTGCTGGTGAGCACCCGTGAACTGCTGCTCTCCGGCATCCCGGCCATCGGCGGCATGCCGGAGATGCTCGGTGTCGGCGACCTCTTCTCGCGCTGGACCAGCGGCTACCAGACCACCGGCCTCGGTTCGACGGCGCCGACGCCCACGGCCTTCGGTCTCTTCGCCGTGCTCGGGTCGGTGCTGCTCGGCGCCGTCGGTCTGCTCCGACAGATCCTCATCCTGGGCATGCTCCCGTTGGGTGTCCTGTCGATGTGGCGACTCACCCGACCGGTGCAGTCCCGGCGCGCCCGGGTGGCGGCCACTGTGGCCTACCTCATGGTGCCGGTGGCCGGTCAGGCCCTCGCCCACGGCGACTGGTCGGCGCTGACGGCGTTCGGTGTCATGCCGATCGTGCTCTCGCAGCTGTTCGCCGCCTCCGCGCTGTCGCCGTTCGGGAACCGCGACGGCGTCGCCGGTCCCGGGGTCAGCCGTCGCCCGCTCACCCACCGCATCCTCGCCGTCGGGGTCGTCACCGCACTGGCGGCGATGATCACGCCGACCTTCGTGGGCGTGGTGCTGGTCACCTCGGTCCTGCTGGTGGTGGGTGGGGTGGTGGCCGGTCAGCTCCGTGGTGCCGGTCGCGTCCTGCTCGCCGGGTTCGGCGGCGCGGTGGTGGCGTTCGTGCTGCAGCTGCCATGGAGCCTCTCGTTCATCACCGACTGGCGCACCGCGCTCGGCTCCACCTCGCCCGGCGCCTCGGTCACCGTCTCGACGGTCACGCGCTTCGCCGTGGGTGCCGGGGGGACGAGCCTGCTGTGCTGGTCGCTGTTGGTGGCTGGGCTCCTGCCGCTGCTCATCGGTCGGGAGTGGCGACTCGGGTGGGCTGTGCGGTGCTGGACCCTCGTCATCGGTGGACTCGTCGGCGCCTGGGTCGTCGGCCAGGACTGGATCGATGCGCCGATGCCGTCGGTGGCGCTGCTGCTTGTGCCCGCCGCGGTCGGCCTGGCTCTCGCCATCGGTCTCGGCATCGCAGCGTTCGAGGTGGATCTGCCCGACTATCACTTCGGCTGGCGCCAGCTGGCCTCCCTGCTCGCCGGCGCGGCGTTCGTGGTGGCTTCCCTGCCCGCCCTCGGCGCTGCGCTGTCGGGGCGTTTCGGCATGCCGCGCGGCGACGTCGGGGTGAGTCTGTCCTTCCTCGACGAACCCTCCGAGGCCGGTGCCTTCCGTGTGCTGTGGCTGGGCGATGCCGGAGCTCTGCCCCTCGCCGGCTGGCGCCTGGACGCGCCGGGCCTCGACACGCTCGGCGAGGGCCGTACCCTGACCTTCGCCACCTCCGATGGAGGGCTGCCCACCACCGCCGAGCAGTGGGCCAGCCCCACCGATGCCGGTCTGCGCTCGTTGGCCTCCTCGCTCGCCGTGGCCGGCAGCGGAGGAACCGCCCGTCTCGGCGCCCTGGTGGCCCCCATGGCGGTGCGCTACATCGTGGTGCCCCTCGCTCAGGCACCGGCTCCGTATGCGGAGTCCACCCGCTACGAGCCCGAGGCGCTGCTCGCCATGCTCGACGGGCAGCTCGATCTCGACTCGGTCACCGTCAATCCCGGTCTACGTGTCTATCGCAACGCCGCCTGGGGTCCGCAGCGGGCGCAGCTGCCCCGCACGGCCGATGTACCGGCGGGCGGTCCGACGCTCTCCGACAACCTCCTGCCCGAGCTCACCGGCGCCGCTCCGGTGCTCGACGACCCCCAAGGGTTCGCGTCCTGGCGCGGTGAGGTCGGGCGTGCCGGCGCCACCGTCTACGTCGCGCAGTCCGGAGGAGGTCGCTGGTCGGCGCAGCAGGACGGAACCTCACTCGAGCGCACCGATGCGCTCGGTTGGGCCAGCGCCTTCACCGGCACCCGCACCGGTCCGATCACCCTGGCCTTCGACACACCCATCACCCGTCGGGCGATGCTGATCGGACAGGTCCTGCTGTGGGTGCTGGCCGTCTGGTGGCTGCTGCGGGTCCGGGTGAAGGTCGATGAGGCCGGCGTGCTCTCCGGTGCGTCCGCCGCCGACGCATCGGCACCGGAGGCCTCGCCATCGGACGCGCCCGACACCACCCCCGGGGCCGATGTCCTGCTCGCCTCGTTGATCGAAGGTCCGTCATGAGACGGCCGCGCCGCCTGCCCATGCTCGTGCTGCTGCTCGCCGTGGTCATCGCTGCGGTCGTGGCCGAACGCAGCAGCACCCCCTCCACCGCCGAGCGACTCGACGCCTCCATGCCCACGGCGCGACCGGCAGGTGCGGTGGGGTCCACCTGGTACTGCGCCGCCGGTTCGGCCACCGGCGACGCCAACGGCTTCGCCGAGCAGAGCGTCACCATCACCAACGCCTCCGACGATGCGGTCACCGGAACACTCACCGCCTTTCCGGACCGGGGCGAACCGGTCACCTCGCCGCTGCGCGTCGGCGCCCATTCGCGCCAGACCGTCCGCATCAGCGAGGTGACACGGGCCCTGTGGGCCTCGGCGCTGGTCGAGCTCTCCGGTGGTGAGGTCTCCGTGGCGCAGATCCTCCAGGGTCCCGCAGGCCGTGCCGTCGGTGCCTGCGCGTCCTCTCCGGCTCCCGAGTGGTTCTTCCCGTCGGGCTCCACCCGCAACGGGGCCCGCAACCTCATGGCGCTGTTCAATCCATTCCCCGGCGATGCCACCGTCGATCTCACCTTCGACACCGAGGACGGCGCCCGAACGCCCCAGCAGTTCCAGGGTCTGGTGCTGCGCGGCGGGCGGGTCACGGTGGTCGACGTCGGCGCCGTCGTCACGCTGCGCGAGCACGTGGCCACCACCGTCCGGGCCCGCTCCGGACGCATCGTGGCCCAGCAGATCCAGAGCTCCGACGGTCGGGAGGCCGCCGAGCAGGGTCTCGCCGTCACCCTCGGATCACCGGTCACCGCGCCGGTGTGGTCCTTCGCCGTGGCCACGCCGCCGGGGTCCGAGGCCCATGAGGTGATCTCGGTGCTCAACCCCGGCGACACCGACGCCACCGTCGAGGTGCAGGTGCAGATCGACGACTCCGCCGAGGTGGGCAGTGTCGAGCCCTACCGCCTGTCGGTCGCCGCCGGTCGGTCGACGACGGTCGATCTGATGGCTGATGCGCGCATCCCCCGCACCGCAGGTCGCTGGATCATCGTGCGCGCCACCGAGGACGCACCCATCGTCGCGGAGCGATGCATCGGGGAGAAGCGGGGTGAGGGCGCCGGTGGTCTCACCTGCACCGTGGGTGTCCCGGTGCTGGCCACCGAATGGCTGACCTCCTTCGGTGATCCGGCCTGGGCGGCGACGTCCTCACTGGCCATCGCCAACCCCACTCCGGGGGTCGACGCCCGCGTCACCGTCACCGTGCACGGGGCGGGCGGGGCCAAGGATCTCCCGAACGTCATCGAGGTGCTCGTCCCCGCCGGGGACCGGCTCGTGGTCGACCTCGCCGCGGCCCTGGCCTCCCGCAACGAGGCCTCGGTGTCGATCTCCTCCGACCGACCCGTCGTCCTCGGCCAGCTCCTGACCACGGCCTCACCGGTCGAACTGCTCACCCCGGTGGTGGTGCCGGTGGCGGGGACGATCAGCCCCATCGGTGCGGTGGTGGATCCGCAGGTGGCGATGGTGGTCCCCGAGGACGCGCCGGCCGGCTCGATGGACTGATCATGGATCGACTGATCATCTCCGTCCTGCTGGTGGCGATCGCCGTCCTCATCGCGCTGGTGCTGCAGCGACGCCGTCCGGCGGCACCGAGCGGCTCGACCTGGAACGTGCCGGCGCAGCTGGATCGCCGTGACTTCCACCGCCCTGCGGCTCCGTGGTTGGTGGCGGTGTTCACCTCGGCCACCTGCGAGGTCTGTGGGGATGTGGCCATGAAGGCCACGGCGCTGACCAGCACCGAGGTGGAGGTGCAGGAGCTCGAGGTCTCGGCCGAACCCGAGATCCACCGCCGCTACGGCATCGATGCGGTGCCGTTGGTGCTCATCGCCGATGCCGAGGGCGTCGTGGTGCGCCACTTCCTCGGACCCGTCACCGCCACCGATCTGTGGGCCGCGGTGGCTGAGGCCCGCGAACCGGGCTCCACGCCGGAGGGCTGCCACGGTCATGACGCCTGAGGGCGCCTGACCGCACCCGTCGGGGACTCAGAGTTCGGTGTGGTCCGGGACCGGGACGCTGTCCCCGGCCGAGGCACCCGTGGCCGCCGCCCGGTTGGGATTGGCGGCGGTGGCACCCGGCGTGGCCAGCTCCAGCAGGCGGGTGACCTCGCCGCCGTCGATGGTCTCGTGCTCGAGCAGGGCCCGGGCCACGAGGTCGAGACCGTTGCGATTGGCCATGAGCAGATCCCGGCAGCGGTCCTGGGCCTCGCGCAGGATCCGCTCGACCTCCTCGTCGATGACTCGGGCGGTGTCGTCGGAGTAGTCGCGTGAGTGCATGAGGTCCTCACCGAGGAAGACCTGACCCTGCTGACCCCAGGCCATGGGACCGACGCGCTGGCTCATGCCCCATTCGCGCACCATCTTGCGAGCGAGCTCGGTGGCGCCCACGAGATCGTTGTTGGCACCGGTGGAGACGACGTCGAACACCAGTGACTCGGCGATGCGTCCACCCATGCGCACCACGAGGGAATCCTCGATGTAGTCCTGCCGGTAGATGTGACGCTCCTCGACCGGCAGCTGCATGGTGACGCCGAGGGCCATGCCCGACGGGATGATGGTGACCTTGTGCAGCGGATCGGCCGTGGGCAGCACCGCCGCGCACACGGCGTGGCCGGCCTCGTGGTAGGCGATGGCCTCCTTCTCGAGATCGGACAGTGCCATGGAGTCGCGGCGCTGACCCATCAGGACTCGATCGCGCGCCTCCTCGAAGTGGCGGCGGTGGATCTCCGACTCGCCGGCGCGGACGGCGAACAGCGCGGCCTCGTTGACGAGGTTCGACAGGTCGGCACCGCTCATGCCCGGGGTGCCCCGGGCCACGAGATCGAGGTCCACATCGGGAGCGATGCGCTTGTGCTTGACATGCACCTCGAGGATCTGGCGACGGTCCTCGAGCTCGGGCAGCGGGACGACGACCTGCCGGTCGAAACGGCCCGGTCGCAGCAGCGCGGGATCGAGGATGTCGGGGCGGTTGGTGGCGGCGATCATCACGATGCCGGTGGTCACCTCGAAGCCGTCCATCTCGGAGAGCATCTGGTTGAGGGTCTGCTCGCGCTCGTCGTGACCACCGCCGAGACCGGCGCCGCGCTTGCGCCCGATGGAGTCGATCTCGTCGATGAAGATGATGGCCCGCCCGAGCTTCCGGGCGTTCTGGAACAGGTCGCGGACACGAGAGGCGCCGACACCGACGAACATCTCCATGAAGTCCGAACCGGTGACCGACAGGAACGGCACGCCCGCCTCGCCGGCCACCGCCCGGGCGATGAGGGTCTTGCCGGTGCCGGGAGGACCGACGAGCAGCACGCCCTTGGGGATGCGGGCGCCGATCTCACCGAACTTCTCGGGATGCTTGAGGAAGTCGATGACCTCGGTGATGTCGGTCTTGACGCCCTCATACCCGGCCACGTCGTCGAAGGTGGTGGCGGGACGCTCGGCGTCGTAGGTCTTGGCGCGGCTGCGACCGATCGACATGATGCTGCCCATGCCGCCGGAGGCTCGGCGCTGCATCCACATGAAGAACCCGATGAGCAGCACCACCGGCAGCAGCAGCGGGATGAGCGTGCTCCAGATGCTCTGGCTCGGCGTGTCGTACTCGACGCCCTTGTCGATGAACAGGCGCTGGTCGGCATCGGACAGCTGGAGGGGCCCGGTGGTGCTGAAGTTCGAGCCGTCGTCGAGGGTGCCGGAGATCTTGCCGTTGCTGTTGTCGAAGGTGGCCTTGGACACCTGGTCATCGCCCAGCTTCGAGATGAAGTCGCCGTAGCCGATGGAGGTGCTCGGGGTGGAGGAGGCGACGAACTGGAGCAGGATCGCCCCCGCCACGACGGCGAGGAGGACGAAGAGGGTCCAGCGGGGCCAACCGCCGTCGCCTCCGAGTCGGCTGCGGTTCCCGTTGTCGCCGGTGGGGGAGGGTGCGTTCTCGGGACTCATGTCCCGAAGCCTAGGTGCCGGAGACGAGAATCCCCATCAGGGGGCGGTGAGGAATCCCGCGACCGAGGTGCGGGCGCGACGCTGGTCGATCAGGTGCCAGCCCTTGGGGACGCTGAGGGTGTCGGCATGACGACGACAGACGTCATAGGACGCGGGGTGCGCCTCCTCGGAGAGCGGATCGAGGTACACGGTCCGCTCGGCGTAGTCGTATCCGAAGGTGGCCGAGGCGGGGTCGCCGCAGCCGGGGCGCGCGCATGATCGGGTCATGGTCCGACGGTACCGCCGAGGCCGGCACTCGGCGCGGACCGGTGACCGGTAGCCTCGGGCCGTGTCCCCCCAGCGACGGCCCTCCGGACGTGTGACCCAGTCGAAGAAGCAGGCGGCGGCGGCCGAGGCCGCCGGGATCGAGCGCTCGTCGCGCCCGCCTCGCTCCCAACGCTCGGTGAGTCCGAGGTCGACCCCGGAGGCCGACCGCCCCGACAGCGCCTCGGGCGATGCCGACCTCGGCGCCGCCGAGCGGCCCCGCTACGGCGCCGGCGCCCTGATCCTCGCCTTCCTCGGCGCCCAGCTGCTCTCCTCGATCGGCTACACGATCGCCACCAGCATCTCGTCGTTCGATTTCAACGTCCCCGTCGGGGTCGGCGCCGCGGTCGGACAGGCCGCGGCGCAGGTGTCCACCCAGCAGCCCCTGTCCATCTCGGTGCCGCCGCCGCTGTGGCTCACCGCGCTGCTGCAGCTGCCGCTGTGGTTCGGTCTCGGGGCCATCCCCATCTGGTTCGCGGTGAAGCGGGGTCGTGGTGTCGTCGCCGACCTGGGGCTGCGCATGCGCTCGATCGACATCCCCATCGGGCTGGCCCTCGGTGTCGTGTGCCAGTTGGTGATGGTGCCGCTGATCTATGCGGTGCTGTCACGGCTCATCGGGAACAGAGATGTCTCTGCCGCTGCTCGCGAACTCACCGATCGGGCCTCCTCACCCATCTCGATCATCCTGCTGTTCCTCATCGTCGGCATCGGTGCACCGATCGCCGAGGAGATCTACTTCCGGGGGATGGCCCAGACCATCTTCGGTCGCCGGATCCGGCCCATGTGGGCCGTGCTCGCCGCCGCCACGTTCTTCGCCCTCAGCCATCTGCAGCCCCTGCAGTTCCCGGCCCTGCTCGCCTTCGGGGTGATCCTCGGACTGCTGCGCTGGTGGTCGGGTCGGCTGGGTCCCTCCATCTGGGCCCATCTCGGCTTCAACGTGGTCGCCGCAGCATCGCTGGTGTTCCACATCGGACCGGGCTGATCGATGAGTGACCTGCCGGGTGTCGACGATCCGGTGGTGGCCGGCCTCGCCGCCGCCATCGATCCGCCGGGACGCGTGGTGTCGTGGCTGCGTCGGATCCGCCGATCGATCTCCCGAGGCCTGCATCGACTGGGTGCCATCGGGATCGAGGCCTGGGTCAGCGCACTGATCGTCGGGTTCTGCGTCGGTTTCGTGTTCTTCCAGTTGGGGCCGTCGAACGTGCTGTCGTCATCCACACCGGCCGGTGGTGACATGGGGGCCCATGTCTGGGGTCCGGCCTACATGCGCGACCACCTGCTGCCCTCGCTGCGCCTCACCGGGTGGTCACCGGACTGGTTCGCCGGGTTCCCCGCCTACCAGTTCTACATGGTGCTGCCATCGCTGGCGATCGCGCTGCTGAGCTTCGTCATCCCCTACGGCATCGCGTTCAAACTCGTCGCCATCAGCGGGCTCCTCACCCTGCCGATCGCCTGTTGGGCCTTCGCCCGTCTGGTGCGGCTGCCGTTCCCGGCACCGCCGTTGTTCGCGGTGGGCGCCACCATGTTCCTGTTCGATCGCTCGTTCTCGATCTACGGCGGCAACATCGCGTCGACGATGGCGGGGGAGTTCTCGTTCAGCATCAGTCTGAGTCTGGCGGTGCTGTTCCTCGGCGTCGTCGGCCGTGGCCTCGAGACCGGTCGTCATCGGGTGCTCGCCGCGGTGCTGCTCGCCCTCACCGGACTCTGCCATGTGCTGCCGTTCCTGTTCGCAGTCACCGGCGCGATCGTCTGGCTGATCGTCGCAGTGGGCTGGCGCACCGGATGGCTCCGCCGGGTGTGGTGGCTGGCCGCCTCGGGTGTCGTGGGTGTCGCCCTCATGAGTTGGTGGCTGCTGCCGTTCGCGCTGCGCACCTCGATGATGAACGACATGGGATGGGAGAAGAAGACCAACTACCTCGACATGCTGCTGCAGCGCAGTCGTCTCGATCCGCAGCTGGTCAACTCCCCGCCGATCGGTGTCATCGCGCTGCTGGCGCTGCTCGGCCTGTTCATGTCGATCGTGTGGCGTCGCCGCGGGGGGATCTACCTCTCGATGCTCGCCGGTGTCGCCGCTGCGGCCTTCGTCCTCATGCCTCAGGGTCGGATCTGGAACGCCCGCATCCTGCCGTTCTGGTACCTCGCGCTGTACCTGCTCGCCGCCGTCGGGGTGGCGGAGTTCGGCCGGGCCATCGCCACGGTGCTCGCCCGCGATCCGGCGCGTCCCAGCCGTGGCGTCACCGTCCTCACCGCAGTGGCCGGTTCCCTGGTCGCCCTCATCGCGCTCGCCATGCCGCTGCGGTCGATGCCGGAGCAGATCGGCATCGGCCCGGTGCAGATCTCGCTCGGCGGACCCCGGGCCGACGGCTCCTACCACTGGTTGTTCCTGTCGACGACGGATTCCAGCTTCGTCCCCGGATGGGCCCGGTGGAACTTCACCGGCTACGAGGGCAAGCCGGCCTATCCCGAGTACCACGACATCGTCGCCACCATGGCTGAGGTCGGCCGCACCGACGGGTGCGGTCGGGCCATGTGGGAGTACGAGGAGCAGCACGATCGCTACGGCACTCCGATGGCGCTGATGCTGCTGCCGTTCTGGACCGATGGCTGCATCGGTTCCATGGAGGGGCTGTACTTCGAGTCCTCGGCCACTGCGCCGTACCACTGGCTCAACGCCGACGAGCTCTCGGCGGCCCCGTCGAATCCGCAGCGCGGACTTCCCTATGTGCCGGGTGCGCCCTCGATCGAGGAGTTCGACAAGGGGGTCGGTCATCTGCAGATGCTCGGGGTCCGCTACTACATGGCCATCTCCACGGCCATGATCGATCTGGCCCGCGCCAACCGGGCGCTCACCGAGGTGGCCACCTCCGGTCCCTGGGTCGTGTTCCAGGTGGCCGACAGCGACCTCGTGGCGCCCCTGACCGATCAGCCGGCGGTGCTCACCGGGGTCTCCGGGCATGAGGCCTGGCTCGACGCGGTGCTGCCCTGGTACACCGATCCCGCCCGCTGGAAGGTGCCGCTGGCGGCGGATGGTCCCGCCGACTGGCAGCGCATCATCCCCGGTGATCGTCCGATCGAGATCCCGGTCGACCCCACCGGCATCACCAACATCAGCACCGACACCGATCGCATCTCCTTCGATGTGTCACGGGTCGGCACGCCGGTGGTCGTGAAGGCGTCGTACTTCCCGAACTGGCGGGTCAGTGGTGCCGAGGGGCCCTGGCGGGTGTCACCGAACCTGATGGTGGTGATCCCCACCTCCGAGCAGGTCACGCTGACCTACGGAACGACCTCGGTGGAGCACCTCGCCTGGGTGGTTTCGCTGCTGGGGCTGTTGGGGCTGGTGCTGGTGTGGCGAGCGGGTCCGATGCTGTTCCCCGATCCCCGACCATGGTTCCGCGGGCGAGGGGGCCCCGATGACGGTCCACTAGGGTCGGACCCCATGTCGGAGCAGACCACCCTCGACGCCATCTTCAAGGCCTACGACGTCCGGGGCACCGTGCCCGATCAACTCGACGCAGCACTCGTGGAGCGCATCGGTGCCGCGTTCGCCCGGTTCGTGGCCGACACCTCAGGGGCCACCGAGATCCTCATCGCCCATGACATGCGTCCATCGGGGCCCGAGTTCGCCGATGCCTTCGCCGCTGGAGCGGCGGCCCAGGGGGTCGACGTCGTGCATCTCGGCCTGGCCTCCACCGATCTGCTGTTCTTCGCCGCCGGGCGCTTCGACCGCCCCGGGGCGATGATCACCGCCTCCCACAACCCGGCCCAGTACAACGGACTGAAGCTCTGCCTCTCGGGGGCTCGACCCATCGGCGAGGACACCGGACTGCGCGAGATCCGCGAGGCCACCGCCGCCGGACTGCCTCCGGCGCTGCTGCCCGGAACCGTCTCGCGGCGCGATGACGCGTTGGCGGCCTTCGTGGCCCATGTGCACTCCTTCGTCGATCTCGGCGTCCTGCGCCCTCTTCGTGTCGTGGCCGACACCGCCAACGGTATGGGTGGACTCACCGCCCCGGCGGTGTTCACCGGTCTCCCGTTCGAGCTCGAGGTCATGTACGGCGAACTCGACGGCACCTTCCCCAACCATCCGGCCGATCCGATCCAGCCGGAGAACCTCGTCGATCTCCAGGCCCGGGTGCTGGCCACCGGTGCCGACGTCGGCCTCGCCTTCGACGGTGACGCCGATCGTGTGTTCCTCGTGGACGACACCGGCGCACTGGTGTCGGGTTCGCTCACCACGGCGATCGTCGCCGATGTGATGCTCGAGACGAACCCGGGCGGGATCGTGCTGCACAACCTGATCTGTTCGAAGGCCGTGCCGGAGGTGATCCTCGAGGCCGGTGGCACCCCGGTGCGCACCCGCGTCGGACATTCGTTCATCAAGCAGGTCATGGCCGACACCGGTGCCTGCTTCGGCGGTGAGCACTCCGGTCACTACTACTTCCGCGACAACTACCGGGCCGACTCGGGCATCATCGCCGCCATGGTCGTGCTCGAGCTCGTCTCCCGCACCGGCACCCCGCTGTCAGAACTGCGCCGGCCCTATGAGCGCTATGTCGACTCCGGTGAGATCAACACCCGAGTGGCCGATCCGCAGGCGGTCATCGATCAGGTGGCGGTCCGCTTCGCCGGCTTCGAACAGGACCGTCTCGACGGTCTCACCGTCGATCTCACCGTGGGAGAGGCCGCCGATCCCGCCGACCGCTGGTGGTTCAACCTGCGGCCCTCCAACACCGAACCGCTGCTGCGCCTCAACCTCGAGGCGGCGAACCGGGAGTCCTGTGATCGGCATGTCGCCGAGATCCGGGCGCTCATCGCCGAGTTCGCCGACCGCACCTGACCCCCCGGAGGTACCCCCTATGGCCCTCGATCCGCAACTGCTCGAGATCCTCGCGTGCCCGCTCGACAAGGGCCCGCTGCACTACCTCGCCGATGAGAACCTCCTCTACAACCCGCGCCTGCGGCGTTGGTACGAGGTCAACGACGACATCCCGGTGATGCTCGTCGACGAGGCCGTCGAGGTCGATGAGGCGGAGCACACCCGCCTCATGGCCCGCATCACCTCCGAGGGCATCGCACCCACCTTCGAGGTCTGAGCGATGGTCCTCGACACCGTCGGGATGTTCGACCTCACCGCAGCGTTCCCCGAGCACATCGTCCTGGCCCGGGCCGCAGCCACCGAGCGGCTCGCCGATGCCCGCCTGCCCGCCCACGTCGACATCGCCAATGTGGTGGTCGCCGGAGTGGGCACCAGCGGGCAGGTCGGCTCGACCCTGCTCGAGGTGGCGGGACCTCTGATGTCGATCCCGGTCGTCGGGCATCGCGGCTACGGGGTGCCCAACTTCGTCGACGAGTCCACCCTCGTGCTCGCCGTGTCCTGCAGCGGCGACTCCGAGGAGACGCTCGAGTCCGCACAGGCGGCGCTCGCCGACGGTGCCACCGTGGTGTGCATCACCGGGGGAGGACGCCTCGGAGCCTTCGCCGCCGAGCATGGTCTGCTGCAGCTGGGCCTCACCCCCGAGGTTCCGGTGCGCCGAGCGGCACTGGTCGCCATGCTCGTGCCGGCGCTGCTCACCCTCGATGCCGTGGGGTTCTTCCCGGGAGCGCAGGCCTGGATCGATGACGCGCTGAGCCAGGTCACCCGTCGACGCGACGAGCTCATCAGCTCCGACAACGAGGCCCGTCGCCTCGCCCGGCGGCTCGGTCGGGCCTTCCCGATCATCTACGGCGGCAACGGACTCGGTGGCGTCGCCGCCGAGCGATGGAAGACCCAGTTCAACGACAACGCCAAGGTGGCGGCGTTCTGCAACCGGGTCCCCGAACTCACCCACAACGAGGTGTGCGGCTGGGGTCAGGACGGCGACGTCACCCGCCAGATCTTCCAGCTGTTCCTGCTGCGCCACGACCACGAACACCCTCAGGTGGCGCGTCGGCTCGACGTGCTCGACGAGATCCTCGATGAGGTCGTCGGCTCGGTCCACTCGGTGGTCGCCCGGGGGGAGGGGACCCTCGCCCAGGTGCTGGATCTCATGCTGATCGGCGATTTCGTCTCACTGCACGCGGCGGTCGAGCAGGGGCTCGATCCCGGCCCGGTGCCGATCCTCGACGAGTTCGAGACCCGCGTCGCCCGACCCTGAGCGGTCTACACTCGGCGCCGGCTGAGTGATCGGGTCAGACGACCCCAGCCCCGTCCGACAGCGTCATCGCGGCCCTCACGGCCCTGCGGTGCCGCTCCTCCCGCGCCCCGACAGGACCACCCGATGACGCTCACCCCGACCATCTCCGACACCGGAATCGACTACCGCGTGGCCGATCTCGAACTGGCTGCCTTCGGCCGCAAGGAGATCCAGCTCGCCGAGCATGAGATGCCCGGCCTCATGGCGCTGCGCGCCGAGTACTTCGATGCCCAGCCCCTCGCCGGGGCACGCATCACCGGCTCGCTGCACATGACCATCCAGACCGCCGTGCTCATCGAGACCCTCGTGGTGCTCGGCGCCGAGGTGCGCTGGGCCAGCTGCAACATCTTCTCCACCCAGGACCATGCCGCCGCCGCCGTGGTCGTCGGACCCACCGGCACCATCGAGCGCCCCAAGGGTGTGCCGGTCTACGCTTGGAAGGGGGAGACCCTCGAGGACTACTGGTGGTGCACCGAGCAGGTGCTGCGCTGGCCCGATGGTGCCGGACCGAACATGATCCTCGACGACGGTGGCGACGCCACGATGCTCGTGCACAAGGGTGTCGAGTTCGAGCGGACGGGTCAGGTCCCGGCGACCACCGAGGACGACTCCGAGGAATGGGGGGTGGTGCTCGAGGTGCTGCGGCGCACCCTGGCGAACGAGCCGCAGCTGTGGCACGGCATCGCCGCAGGTATCCAGGGGGTCACCGAGGAGACCACCACCGGGGTGCATCGTCTCTACCAGATGCATGAGGCGGGGACACTGATGTTCCCGGCCATCAACGTCAACGATTCGGTCACCAAGTCCAAGTTCGACAATCTCTACGGCTGCCGCCACAGCCTCATCGACGGCCTCAACCGGGCCACCGACGTCATGATCGGCGGCAAGGTGGCACTGGTGTGCGGCTATGGCGATGTCGGGAAGGGCTGCGCCGCCTCCCTGCGCGGTCAGGGCGCCCGCGTCATCGTCACCGAGATCGATCCCATCTGTGCGCTGCAGGCCGCCATGGAGGGCTATCAGGTGGCTCGCATCGAGGATGTGCTCGACCAGGTCGACATCTATGTCACCGCCACCGGCAACTTCAACGTCATCACCGCGGAGCACATGGCCCGGATGAAGCATCAGGCCATCGTCAGCAACATCGGCCACTTCGACAACGAGATCGACATGGCCGGCCTCAAGCGCATGAGCGATGTGCGCAAGGTGCAGATCAAGCCCCAGGTCGATGAGTACGTGTTCCCCGACGGCCACTCGGTCATCGTGCTCGCCGAGGGTCGCCTCATGAACCTCGGCTGCGCCACCGGCCACCCCAGCTTCGTGATGTCGAACAGCTTCTCGAACCAGGTCATCGCCCAGATCGAGCTGTTCACCCATCGCGACTTCTACGAGAACCGGGTGTACACGCTGCCCAAGCACCTCGACGAGAAGGTGGCCTCGCTCCATCTCGACGCGCTGGGTGTCCGCCTCACCACACTCACCGAACAGCAGGCCGCCTACCTGGGCCTGCCCGCCTCCGGACCGTTCAAGTCCGATCACTACCGCTACTGATCCCTTCCCCGTCTGGAGCCATCGTGGAGCATCTCGAAGGTCGTGTCGCCGTCATCACCGGAGCCGCCAGCGGCATCGGTCTCGCCCTGGCCCATCGGTTCGCCGCCGAGGGGATGCGTCTGGTGCTCTCCGATGTGGAGGAGCCGGCGCTGGCCGCTGCGGTGGCAGGGCTGCCCGCCGATGTCGAGGTGGTGTCCATGCGCTGCGACGTCTCCCGACTCGAGCAGGTCGAGGCCCTGTGTGATCTCGCTGTGTCCTCCTTCGGCGCCGTGCATGTGGTGTGCAACAACGCCGGCGTCGGCGGCGGTGGCGCCATGACCGAGCTCGACATCGACGACTGGTCGTGGATCCTCGGCGTCAACCTCTGGGGCGTCATCAACGGGGTGCGCACCTTCCTGCCGGTGCTGGTCGAGCAGGGGGAGGGACACATCGTCAACACCGCCTCGGTCGCCGGGCTCTTCGCCGCGCCGTTCATGGGGGCCTACAACGTCTCGAAGTACGGGGTCGTCGCCCTGTCCGAGACCCTCTTCAACGAACTGGCGATGGCGCATCCGGACGTGAACGTCTCGGTGCTGTGTCCGTCCTGGGTCCGCACCAACATCGCCGACTCGGCCCGGAACCGTCCGGGGGGCCCGCCCGCCGATGCCGGCGCCACCGCCGAGATCATCGAGACCTTCATCTCCCGGGGCATCGATCCCGCCGCGGTGGCCGACCGCGTCCTCGACGGCATCAGGGACCGTCGGTTCTACATCCTCACCCATGAGGACACCGCCGCGGCCGTCGAGGCCCGGATGCGGGCGATCCTCGACGACGGCACACCCCCGATGCTCATGCACTAGGTCCGATGGGCCCGGTGCCGCCCCCGGGCGGTCTCCGTACCCTCATCGGATGCGCCTCATCGACGTCCTGCTGCCGGTCCGGTGCGCCCGTTGCGGCGAGCCTCCGCTCTCGCCCTGCGCCCACTGTCTCGCGGCGCTCGACGAGGCGCCGATGCTGCCCGTCCCGAACGGTCTCGACAGCCTCACGGCCCTCACCGCGTACAACGATCGTTCGGCGCTGTTCATCACCGAGGCGAAGTACCGGAACTCCCGAGCGACGCTCGGGGTCCTGATGCGCTGGGCGGTCGAGCTGACCCCTCCTGCGGTCTCGCTGGCCGACGCCGTGACCTGGGCCCCCACCACCGACGCCCGTCGTCGCGAGCGTGGCTTCGACCAGGCCCAGATCCTCGCCCGCCATGCCGCTCGGCGGCTCGGACGACCCCTCCGGTCACTTCTGCGTCGTCAGCCCGGCCCCACCCAGACCGGTCGCTCCCGGGCCGACCGCCTGACCGGTCCGTCGTTCCGTTCTGCAGGATCACCCTGCGCAGTGGTCCTGGTCGACGATGTCTGCACCACTGGAGCCACCCTCACGGCTGCGGCCACTGCGCTGCGCCATGCGGGGGCGGGGACGATCCACGGGCTGGTGCTGGCCCGCACACCGCAGCGGTGAGCGCCCGTCGTCGACGCCGCAGCCAGGCGGGCCGCTGATCCCGGCCCGCAGCGGCACCGGTAGACTTCCGCACCTATGGGCGTACTCGACAAGCTGCTCCGTGCCGGCGAGGGCAAGAAACTCCGAGCGATCCAGGCGCTCATCCCCGAGATCAACGCGATCGAACCCGAGATCGAGGCGCTGACCGATGCGCAGCTCGCCCATCGAACCGTGGAGTTCCGCGAACGGCTCGCCAACGGCGCCGAGCTCGAGGACCTGTTGATCGAAGCCTTCGCCGTGGTCCGCGAAGCCGCCCGCCGCGAGATCGGCCAGCGTCACTATGACGTGCAGCTCATGGGTGGAGCGGCGCTCCACTTCGGCTGGGTGGCCGAGATGAAGACCGGTGAGGGCAAGACGCTCGTCTCGACCCTGCCGGTCTATCTCAACGCCCTGGCCGGCCGGGGCGTGCATGTCATCACGGTGAACGACTACCTCGCCACCCGCGACTCCGAGTGGATGGGCCGCGTCCACCGTCGTCTCGGCCTGTCGGTCGGCCTCGTGGTCCCGGGCGACGTCACCCCGGCCCACAAACGGGCCCAGTACGCCTGTGACATCACCTACGGGACCAACAACGAGTTCGGGTTCGACTACCTGCGCGACAACATGGCGATGACCCGGGCCGACCAGGTGCAGCGTGGCCTCAACTACTGCATCGTCGACGAGGTCGACTCCATCCTCATCGACGAGGCCCGCACCCCGCTGATCATCTCCGGTCGCATCGCCGATGCGGCCAAGATCTACTACCAGTTCGCCTCGATCGTGCGCGGCCTCCAGCGCGACGTCCACTACGACGTGGACGAGGAGAAGCGCACCGTGGCCCCCACCGATGCCGGCGTCGAGGCGGTCGAAAGGGCCCTCAGCGTCGAGAACATGTACGACGAGGTCTCCCAGAACCTCGTGCACCAGCTGCAGGCCGCGCTGCGGGCCAAGGAGCTGTTCAAGCGCGACAAGGACTACGTCGTCCAGAACGGCGAGGTCCGCATCGTCGACGAGTTCACCGGTCGCATCCTCGAGGGTCGCCGCTGGTCGGAGGGGCTGCACCAGGCCGTCGAGGCCAAGGAGGGGGTGAAGATCAAGGAGGAGAACCAGACCCTCGCCACGATCACCCTGCAGAACTACTTCCGCATGTACGACAAGCTGGCCGGCATGACCGGTACGGCCGAGACCGAGGCCGCCGAGTTCGCCAGCACCTACAACCTCCATGTGGTGCCCATCCCCACCCATCGGGGACTGGCCCGTATCGATCAGGGCGATCTCATCTACAAGACCGAGGAGGCCAAGTTCAACGCTGTCGTCGAGGACGTCGTCGAACGCTCCGAGAAGGGGCAGCCGGTGCTCATCGGCACCATCTCGGTGGAGAAGTCCGAGAAGCTCTCCCGGGCCCTGTCCAAGCGGGGCGTCCGGCATGAGGTCCTCAACGCCAAGCTGCACTTCCGCGAGGCCGACATCGTCGCCCAGGCCGGTCGCATCGGCGCCGTCACGGTGGCCACCAACATGGCCGGTCGAGGCGTCGACATCCTTCTCGGCGGCAATCCCGAGGGCCTCGCCGAGCGCGATGTGCGGGCCGAGGGCCTCGATCCCGACTCCGAGGAGGGTCGACCCCGCTACGAGCAGCTGCTCGCCGAGTACAGCATCCAGTGCACCGCCGACGGCGCCCGCGTGCGAGAGCTGGGCGGTCTCTACGTGCTCGGCACCGAACGCCACGAGAGTCGACGGATCGACAACCAGCTGCGCGGTCGCTCCGGCCGTCAGGGTGATCCGGGCGAGAGTCGCTTCTACCTGTCGCTCGAGGACGACCTCATGCGCCTGTTCGCCACCGGCGCCATGAACTGGGTCATGGGCAAGACCCTCGACGACGATGTCCCGATCGAGGCCAAGATGGTCACCAAGGCCATCGAGCGGGCCCAGAACACCGTCGAGCAGCGCAACGGTGAGATCCGCAAGAACGTCCTCGAGTACGACGAGGTCATGAATCAGCAGCGCAAGATCATCTACCAGCGCCGCGATCAGATCCTCGACGCCGCCGATCTCCGTGAGGAGGCGATGGGCTACCTCGCCGAGGCCGTCGACGGTGCCATCTCCACCTACTGCGTCTCCGACCATGCCGACGAGTGGGACCTCCACGGTCTGCACAGTGACATCGCCGCCATGTGGCCCGTCGTCACCACCGCCGAGCAGCTGGCCGGCTGCGTCACCACCGATGAGCTCTATGAGCACCTGATGGGCGAGGCGACCGCCTACTACGAGGCCCGGGAGGAGGAGTTCGGCGCCGAGACCATGCGGGAGATCGAACGGCAGGTCATGCTGCAGATCATCGATCAGAAGTGGCGCGAGCATCTCTACGAGATGGACTACCTGCAGGAGGGCATCAACCTGCGGGCGATGGGGCAGAAGGATCCCCTCGTGGAGTGGCAGCGCGAAGGCTTCGAGATGTTCGGTGCCATGATGCGCGCCGTGGCCAACGACTTCGTGACCTACGTGATGCACGCCCAGATCACCATGGCCCAACCCGAGCCCGAGATGCCGGTCACCTCGATGACCTACAGCGCACCGGCCGATCCCAGCGAGACCGGCGGGTCGATGACCGCCGCCGCCCAGCTCGAGGCGGCTGCCAACGGGGTGGATCTCGGTCTGCCGACGGAGACTCCCGCCCAGGCCCCGGTGGTGCTCAGCGACTGGGACCGCACCCCTCGCAACGCTCCCTGCCCCTGTGGTTCGGGCAAGAAGTTCAAGCTCTGTCACGGCCGGTAGATCGATCCATCATGCGCGACCTCTCCGATGACATCGCCGCGCTCCGTCGTCGCGTCGACGAGGCCCGCACCTATCTGCGCATCGACGAGCTGACCGCGGCGCGTCCGCAGATCGAGACCGAGGCCAGTCGCCCCGATCTCTGGGATGATCCCGACCGGGCCCGGAAGGTCAACGCCGAGCTGTCGGCACTGGTCGAGGACATCGAGGTCCATGAGGGTCTGATGGCGCGGGTCGATGACACCGAGACCTTGTTCGAACTGGCTCGCGAGGAGGGCGACGAAACCCTCGAGCCCGAGATCCTCGAGGCCATCACCGCTCTGGACGCCGACCTCTCCGAACTCGAACTGCGGGCGCTGTTCACCGGCGAGTACGACGACAACGGGGCGATCTGCGAGATCCAGTCCGGTGAGGGTGGGGCCGACGCCCAGGACTGGGCCAACATGATCCTGCGGATGTTCCTGCGGTGGGCCGAGAAGCGCGGCTTCGAGGTCGAGCTGGACGAGGTGTCGCCGGGCAGCGAGGCCGGCATCTCCTCGGCCACCTTCCTGGTCAACGGTCGCCATGCCTACGGACGGCTCCGGTCCGAACATGGGGTGCACCGACTGGTGCGGATGTCGCCGTTCAACGCCCAGGGCAAGCGCCAGACCGCGTTCGCCGCGCTCAAGGTCACCCCGTTCCTCGAGGACGTCCCCGACATCGACATCGATGACAAGGATCTCCGCATCGACACCTACCGCTCCTCGGGGGCCGGTGGTCAGCATGTCAACGTGACCGACTCGGCGGTGCGCATCACCCACCTCCCGACCGGCATCGTCACCTCCTGCCAGAACGAGCGGAGTCAGCACCAGAACAAGGACCGCGCCATGCAGTTCCTCCGGGCCAAGCTGGCCGAGCGGCAGCGCGAGGAACGCGAGGCGGAACTGTCCGCCATCCGTGGCGAGCAGCGCTCGGTGGGCTTCGGCAGCCAGATCCGCTCCTACGTCATGGCGCCGTACCAGATGGTCAAGGATCTCCGCTCGGGCCACGAGGTGGGCAACGTCGAATCCGTGTTCGACGGCGATCTCGACGGGTTCATGGAGGCCTACCTCCGCTGGGAGCGCAGCGCCGCGGCCCCCGCCGGCGACGACTGAGGGACCTCAGGCCAGCGCCACCAGTTCGGCCATCTCCGGGGAGTAGTGATCGAGCTGCCCCTCGGGCATCAGCAGCACGCGGTCGGGCTGAAGTGCCTCGACGAACTCGACATCGTGGCTGACGATCAGCATCGTGCCCGGCCAGCTGTAGAGCGCGTCGCCGGTGGCCGTGCGCGACATCGGATCGAGGTTGTTGGTGGGCTCGTCGAGCAGCAGCAGGTTGTGGCGACCGGCCACCAGTTGGGCCAGGGCCAACTTGGTCTTCTCGCCTCCCGACAGAGTGGAGGCGTCCTGGAACGCCTTGTCCCCGCTGAGTCCGAACATGCCCATGAGGGCACGCATCTGCTCGACACCGAGACCGGCCTGGTCCTGCATGTGCTCGAGCAGGGAGCGTCCGGCGGTGATCCCCTCATGCTCCTGGGCGTAGTAGCCGACGGAGACCTGGTGGCCGAAGGTCACGGACCCGTGATCGGCCTCGAGCTGTCCGGCGAGAACCTTGAGCAGCGTGGTCTTCCCGGCACCGTTGAGGCCCATGATGAGAAGACGTTCGCCCCTCCCGATGTCGAAGGAGACATCGGAGAACACATCGAGGGCGCCGTAGGACTTCCAGAGCTCCGCCGCGGTGAGCACGGTGCGCCCCGAGGGTGGCGGCGGGGGGAACCGCAGATCGAGGGTGCGGCGACCGGAGGGGCCCTCGATGCGATCACGTTCGAGTCGAGCGACGCGGTTGTCGAGGGTCTTGGCCACTCGGGCGCGCTTGGCGGTCTGGCCGCGCATGGAGTCGGCGAGGGTGGACAGGCGGGCGATCTCGGCGCGCTGGGCCTCGGCGAGCTTGGACCGCCGCTCCTCGTCGAGGCGGCGCGCCTTCAGGTACTGGCTGTAGGTGCCCTTGTACTCCACGATCTCGCCCACGGCATCCTCGGTCTCCCGGTCGAGATGGATGACACGGGTGATGGCCTCGTCGAGCAGGTCGAGATCGTGGCTGATGACCAGCAGGGCCCCTCGGTACGAGCGCAGGAAGGCCAGCAGCCAGTCGCGGGCGTCGGCGTCGAGATGGTTGGTCGGTTCATCGAGCAGCAGCAGATCGCTGCCGGCGAACAGGATGCGGGCCAGTTCCAGACGACGGCGCTCACCTCCCGACAGGGCGCCGAGGGTGAGGTCGAGACGATCGGATCGGAGGCCGAGACCATCCACGAGTCGTCGCACCTCTGACTCGGCGGCGTAGCCCCCCTCGATCTCGAACCGTTCCTGAGCGGCGGAGAACCGGGCGATGTTGCGGTCGCTCGGATCCTCCTCCAGGACGCGACGGAGCTGCTCGAGCCGGATCGCCGCCTCGGCGAGACCCCGTCCCGACAGGACGTGGTCGAGGCAGTTGGTGTCGTCGGGCACCGACTCCTGACGGGGGTCCTGGGAGAGATGGCCGGTGGCGCCGAGGCGTCGCACGGTGCCGCGACGAGGGGCTTCGGCTCCGCTGAGCGCG
This sequence comes from Acidobacteriota bacterium, assembly GCA_018969405.1. Classification (GTDB taxonomy): domain Bacteria; phylum Actinomycetota; class Acidimicrobiia; order Acidimicrobiales; family Acidimicrobilacustridaceae; genus Acidimicrobilacustris. The sequence goes on along the minus strand of JAGWYK010000013.1, from coordinate 13,493 downwards.
CGGAACAGGGTGGTCTTGCCCGCCCCGTTCCGACCGACCAGCCCCACCTTGTCCCCGGCGCGCACCTGGAAGGACGCCCCATCGACGATGGTGCGTCCGCCGACCTCCACGACGACATCAGTGACCGAGAGCATGATCAGCTCGGCAGCCGGGTGACGAACAGGCCGATGGGGTCACCGCGGCGCCGGATCGCTTCCACCCGCTGCACCAGTGACGGGTCGACACCGGCGAGACCGACACTCTCGCGGTCCACCCCGCCGCCCCCGTTGGTCAGGGCGGTGGCGAGATCCGGTCGACCGGCCGCGGTGAGCTGCTGCTGCAGCTCGGACTCGTCGACCACATAGGCGGCGCGTTCGGTGGGGGAGAGGGGGTCCCAGACGGCGACGGTGCGCACGTTCGGAAGATCGCCCCAGGTGCGCACCGCATCGGCATGGACCACCCACACCACGGTGTCGGGCCGGCGATGATCGGCGGAGCGCTGGTCGCCGAACTTGAAGGCGAACTCGGGGCTGACCACCACCGGGACGTGGTCGTGCTCGAGCGCGAAGCGGACGCCATCGGCCATGGTGCCCCAGGTGCTGTTGATCGTCTCGACCCGCACGGCGTCATCGCCGGCGACGTCGGCCAGCAGCGGTGGCAGCAGGTCAGCGAGGAGTTCGTCGTTCGAGGGTTCGGGCGGGAGCGCCACCTCGGCGGCGTGGGCGGTGGGGTCGGCGAGGCGGAACGACCAGACCAGACCCAGCACGATCACCGCCACGGGCAGGGCCCGTCGCAGGATCATGGGCGTGGCCGACCAGCGCAGCGCCGCACTGGCGAACGACCAGAGGATCGACAGCCACCACAGCAGGGCCAACACCCACCACCACCGGATGAGATAGCCGAACATGGGCCCGGTGATGCGGGAGGTGGCGATGACGCCGCCGAGTACCGCAGCGCCGGTGAGCAGCTGGAACCGCACCGCCGATCGGGCACCGGTGAGGCGGGCGGCGGCGAGGGCGAGGGCGAAGGTGACCATCGGCAGCACCAGAGCGGCGATGTCGCCGCCCTCGAGTGCCCCGTCGGGACCGGTGGGTTGCACCGTCCCGAGCCAGGCGGCGCCGCGCAGGGGGAGATCGGCGGCGGCCTGGGCGACGGCGTCGTGCAGACCGGCGGGCCGATCGCTGCTGGTGGCGAAGTACGACAGGATGGCGCCGAGGTTGCCGGTGCCGAGGAACTGATCGATGAGCACCGGGGCCCAGCACAGCAGGGTGATGACCCCGATGGCGCCGAGCAGCAGGCGTCGTGGTCGCGGCTCGGGGGGCAGCAGGGCGATGGTGCGTCGATCGCGCCAGGCGAGGCCGACCGAGGCCAGCACCACGGTGGCGACGATGACGGCGTAGCCGATGTGACTCTGCACGACGAAGGATCCGACGCCGATGGCCGCCGGCCAGGCCCAGCGATCACCCTCGACCCCCGACCAGCACAGCAGCACGAACAGCAGCAGGGGCAGCACGGTGATGTACGGGTTCCACGGATCGCGCAGCAGCTCGGGTCCCATGGTGCGGGTGAGCAGGCACAGCAGCAGGGTGCAGATGCTGGCCAGCAGGAGTCCCCCGCGTCGCCAGGCCAGGGCCACCGAGCCGCCGAGGGCGGCGGCGTTGAGGAACGCCGTGGCCGCCAGCATCGCTGCGGCCGTGCCGCCGAGCAGGTGGTAGGGCCCGGCGAGGGTCCAGTAGAGCAGCGGACCGGGATGGTTCCAGCCGAAGCGCGAGTAGGGACCCAGCAGGGGCGTGGCGCGACCGACGTCCTCGATGCGCATGGCCAGCAGGGCCCAGTCGCCCGACGGGTGCCAGTCGAGGTGCAGCGCCGAGAGTCCGGTGGCCACCGCCGGCCAGGCGGCGATGCAGATCAGGGCGAGTCCGAGCACACGGGTGAGCGCGGCGCGCCGGAGCTCGGGGGAGATGTCCATCGCGTGCCGCAGGCTACCGGAGCGCCCGCGGGCCGACCCGACAGTCCCTGTGTGGGGGCGATGGGGAGTGCTCAGGCGGGGGAACGGATGCCGTCGAGGATGTACCCGATGGCATCGGCGCGGTTCGCGCCCGTCAGCGTGGCCGGTGCGGCCTCGGCGAGCATGATTCGGGTGAGGGAGACCGAGAGCGACTCGGGATCCACGGTGTCGAGGATCAGTCCCCGATGTTTCGCCTCGGCGAGGAGGCGGGCGATGTCGGGGATGGGAGGGCGGGTGAAGACCGCGGGATCCGGGAGGCGGATGGTGCCGGCGAGCATCTGGATCACGCTCTGTCCGATCATGGGATTCCGTCGCAGTTCGGTCATGATGATCGAGAGCAGGACCCGCAGATCATCGAGGGGATCGGAGGTGCGCGCCGCCTCCCGCCATTGGTCATCGGCATTCTTCGCCACGATGGCGAGTGCGAGGCCGGTCTTCGAGCCGAAGGATCGCAGGAGCCGATCGGCGTCGATCCCGACGGCCAGCGCGATGTCATCGATGTCGACCGCGTCCCAACTGCCATCGGCGAGGAGCCGACGAGCGGCGGTGACGATGGATTCGAGGCTCGGATCGGACAGCAGCGCTGTGGAGGCGGCATCGTCGACGCGCCGGTCGGCGGCGATCCGAGCACCGATGGTGCCCCATTGGTTGATGGCGCCGAGGATGTCGTCGAGCTCACGGGGGTCGTCGGCGGCACGGGTCATCGAGATGGTGAGGATGGCGCTGGCGAGTCCGAAACTCTCGGCCGGCATGGCCTCCGGGTCGACGAGATGGCGCACCACGATGCCGTCGAGAAGGGCACCGAGGATGGCCTGGATCCACTCGTCGGTGAACGGCGGCCGGGGCTCGCGTCCCCACTGCTGGCTGGCGACCTCGTTGAGGAGTCGGGTGTCGTGCTCATAGTCGCGGTACAGCGCTCTGAGACCCGCAGCGATGACGGGATCGTCGAGTTTCGAGGAGAATCCGAGGCGGACACGCACCTGTGGGGAGACGAGGGTCTCGGCGAGGCGCATCTCGCAGGAGTCGAGGAAGCGCTTGAGGATCCGTCCCTCGTCGCCGGGGCGACGACGCTCGCCATCTGATCGTCGCGCCGCGTCCTGGTCGGGGCGTCGGGTGCCGAGATGTTCCAGCAGGGACTGGAGGTACTCCTCCGGGGTCGACCAGTACGAGTAGAAGGTCGCCCGGGTGACCCCGGCGGCCTTGGCCACTGCGGAGACGGTGAAGCCCCCGAACAGCTCGGCGGCCTCGGAGGAGCACCAGTGCTCGAGACCGGCGTCAAGGATCCGCTGTCGGGTCGTGGTGGTGTCCGGTGATCCCGGGACAGTGCTGTCGGTCATGGTCCCCCCAGATGGATCCGCCCAACGGACCGGACTGTACACCGGTGTGCAGTCGTGACGGCACGGATGCCCATTGACGTCTACCGCTGGACGGAGTGCACTGAGGGCCGGAGGTGGCGGCGGCCATGGAGCTGGACAGTGCGGGACGATGATGACGAGTGATTCGGTGGCCCCAGAGGGTGGTGCTCAATCGGCGCCGGGACTGCACGTCGCCCTGCGGGGGCGCGGATCGGTGTCCATCGACGGGGTGGCGGTGGGTTTCGCCACCCGCCACGCCGAACTGGCGCTCTACCTGCTGGTGCTGGCCGGTGAGGACGGCCTGCCCCGGGACCAGCTCATCGAGGCCCTCTGGCCCGGCATCGCCCCCGAACGGGCCCGCCCCCGGCTCCGCACCGCCCTCTGGCAGCTGCGCAGCGCGCTGGGCGACCATGCCGCCCGCATCCAGCGGGAGCGCGGGGTCATCCGGTTCGATCTCGACGGCGTGACGCTCGACGTGTCCCTTCAGGCGCCACCCTCCGCCGGCGACCTCCTCCGAGGATGGAACGTCGACCTTCCGGGCGTGGTCGGAGAGCGGATCGCCTGACCGGCGGGCCCTCCGGTGCTGGTGCCCGGGTCGGGCACCGCGTCAGATGTCGGTGTCCTCGGAGTTCTCGTAGTCACGGCGCCGCTTCATCTGGGCGGCGAACGCTCCGACGACGACGAAGGCGAGGATGGCGAAGATGGCGGTCAGCAGCATGGGGGCTCCGATGATGGGGGCGTCGGGGACGCTCAGGGACGCAGCGAACGACCGATGATCTCCTTCATGATCTCGGTCGTGCCGCCGTAGATGGTCTGGATGCGCACATCGCAGTAGGCGCGGGCGATCGGGTACTCGAGCATGTAGCCGTAGCCGCCGTGCAGCTGCACGCACTGGTCGACCACGCGCTTCTGCAGCTCGGTGCACCACCACTTGGCCATGGCGGCCTCCTCGACGGTGAGCTCCTCGGCGCAGAGGGCCTCCACGCATCGATCGAGGAACACCTCGGCGATCTCGATCTCGGTGGCCATCTCGGCGAGGGAGAAGCGGGAGTTCTGGAACGCCGCGATGGGCTGACCGAACGCGGTGCGCTCGTGGGTGTACTCCAGGGTCCAGCGCAGGGCCTGCCGGCTGGCGGCGACGGCTCCCACGGCGATGGAGAGCCGCTCCTGGGCGAGGTTCTCGACCAGATGCATGAAACCCATGCCCTCAGTGCCGAGGAGGTTCTCGACGGGAACACGGCAGTCGTTGAAGAACAGCTCCGCGGTGTCCTGGGAGTGCAGGCCCACCTTGTCGAGGTTGCGGCCCCGCTCGAAGCCCTCGGTGCCCCGCTCCACCACGAGCAGGCTCATGCCCTTGTGCCGCTCGGACGGGTCGGTCTTGCAGGCGAGGATGATCAGATCGGCGTTGATCCCGTTGGTGATGAAGGTCTTGGCCCCGTTGACGACATAGTGGTCGCCGTCGCGGATGGCCGAGGTGGCCATGGAGGCGAGATCCGATCCGATCGCCGGCTCGGTCATGGCGATGGCGGTGATGAGTTCGCCGGAGCAGATCCCGGGCAGCCAGCGGGCCTTCTGCTCCTCGGTGGTGAGCGACAGGTAGTAGGGGAGGCAGACATCGTTGTGCAGGGTGATGCCGACGCCCGGCGAGGCGAAGCCGGAATAGGCGAGCTCCTCTCCGATCACGAGGTTGTAGCGGAAGTCGTCGACCCCGCCGCCGCCGTACTGCTCGGGGGCGGCCATGGCGAGGAATCCGGCGGCACCGGCGGCGGTGAACAGGGAGCGGTCGACGATGCCGGCCTGTTCCCACTTCTCGTAGTTCGGGGCGATCTCGCGGTCGATGAAGGTCCGGAAGGACTCCCGGAACATCTCGTGCTCGCCGTCGAGGATGGTTCTGCGCATGGCCGCAGCGTAGGGGACCGATCGGGTCGGCGGGTCAGTCCGAGGTGGCGGCGATGAAGTCGATGATGATCGAGGCCAGTCGGGCGGGTGCGTCCTCCTGGACGAAGTGTCCGGCGTTCTCGATGGTGACATGGGGCTGGCCGGCGGCCCCGGGCACCTTGAACTGGAAGGCGCGCTCGCCGCCGGCGGTGACCGGATCGCGATCGCTGAAGGCGGTGAGCAGCGGTCGGTCGAAGGTCTCCAGCACCGCCCAGGCCGCCCGGTTGGCCGCGGCGGCGGGATCCTCCGGGGAGGTCGGGACCAGCGAGGGCATGACCCGGGGTCCGGCGGTGTAGGTGTCGTCGGGGAAGGGCGCCTCGTAGGCGGCGATCTCGGCGGGGGAGAGGTCGCGCACGCACCCCCCGTCGACCACCCGTCCGATGGGGAAGTCCGGCGTGGTCTGGGAGTAGGTCTGCCAGGCGAGGAAGGCATCGCTCGGCGGCCGGTCGCCGGTGTTGAGGCCGGTGTTGGAGACCACGACGCGCCGATAGCGCTGCGGGTGCTCGCCCACCAGACGCAGGCCGATGAGCCCGCCCCAGTCCTGTCCGAAGAAGGTGATGTCGGTGAGACCGAGTCGATCGAACAGCGCCTCGCGCATCCATTCCACATGGTTGGCGTAGGTGTGGGTGCTGCGGTCGGTGGGTTTGTCGGAGCGTCCGAAGCCGACCAGATCGGGGGCGATGCACCGGAATCCGGCGGCGGTCAGCGGGGCGATCATGTGACGGTAGAGGTAGCACCAGCTCGGTTCGCCGTGCATGAGCAGCACCACCGGGCCATCGGCGGGGCCCTCGTCGAGGTGATGCACCCGCAGGGTGGTCCCGGGCTCGGCGGGATCGGCGACCTCCACGTAGTGGGGTGCGAAGTCGAAGTCGGGCAGGCCCTCGAAGCAGTCGTCGGGTGTGCGCAGCGCAGGCATCGGTACCTCCGTCGAGAAGATGTTGTCAGTCAGTATGACAGAAGTTCCTCGCCATCGCGGGCGGCCCCGGAGGGGACCGAAGATCGGTGCGGGCCCGGGCGGCGGGTAGCGTGAGACGCAGAACACGGGAGTCCGAGCAGTCGGGCTGAGAGGGAGGAACCGCTCCTCCGACCGTCGCACCTGATCCGGGTCATGCCGGCGAAGGAAGTTTCCATGGATCGATCCTCCCAACCGAGACCCGGGACCGTCGTCGTGGTGGCCGGGGGCGACGCCCCCGATCCGAGCGTGCTCGATCATCCGTCGATCGTCGGCGACATCCTGGTCATCGGCGCCGATTCCGGCGTCGGTCACGCCCTGGGCCTCGGGCTGCGCGTCGACATCGCCGTGGGCGACTTCGATTCGATCGCCGCGGCCGATCTGGAGCGGGTGCGAGCGGCCGGCGTCGACCTCCGCACCCATCCGGTGGACAAGGACGCCACCGATCTCGAACTGGCCCTCGACATCGCCCTGTCCACCGGTGCCGAACGGATCGTGATGATCGGCGGGCATGGTGGACGGCTCGACCATCTGCTCGGCAACGCCATGGTGCTGGCCGCACCGCGGTACGCCGGAGCGCGACTCACGGCTCTGATGGGTCCGGCGGTGGTCACCGTGGTCCACCCGGGTCCTGACCTCGAACTGTCCGGACGCACCGGCGAGTCGTTGACGCTCCTCGCCGTCCACGGCCCGGTCACCGGCCTGCACCTCGACGGCGCCGTGTGGTCACTGGCCGATGCCACCCTCGCCCCGGGTTCCAGTCTCGGGGTCAGCAATCGCCTCGCCGGCCCCATCGTCCGCGTCCGGATCGCATCCGGCACCCTCCTGCTCATCCAACCCGGAGATCATCCATGACCACTGACCGAACCCCCTCACCGGCATCACGACGTCCGGCGGGTCGCTCGCAGTCATCGTCCACCTCTCGCCCCCGGCGACCACTCGGACGCCGTGTCGCCGCTGCGCTGCTCGTGGTCGGCGCACTCCTGGCGGTGGTCGGATGCGGCTCCGGATCGAGCCGTGACGGCGCGTCCGTCGGCTCGGTCCCGCCGGTGCTCGTCGACGGCACCCTTCCACGGTTCGGTGAGGGCACGGTGCTGCGAGTGATCGCCCATGACTCCTTCGCCGTGAGCACCGCCGTGCTCGACCAGTTCACCGCCGAGACCGGGGTGAAGGTCGAGATCCTCACCCAGGGCGACGCCGGCACCATGGTGAACGCCGCCATCCTCACCCGTGATGCCCCGCAGGGTGACCTGTTGTTCGGCATCGACGAGAACCTCCTGACCGCCGCCTTCGACGCCGGGCTGTTCCAGCCCTACCGCGCCTCCCGGCTCGATGGTGTCGATCCCTCCTACCGGGTGGACGACCAGCATCGGGTCACCCCCATCGATCATGGCGATGTGTGCGTGAACTTCGATCGCGCCTGGTACTCGGCCGGCAGCGCTCCGGTCCCGCAGCAGTTCGAGGATCTCGCCGATCCGGCCACCCGCTCGCAGCTGGTCGTCGAGGACCCGACCTCCTCCTCGCCCGGGCTCGCCTTCCTGCTCGCCACCATCGCCCGGTTCGGCGGCGGTGACGACACCTCATCGGGTGCCGCCTGGCTCGACTACTGGCGCAGTCTCAAGGCCAATGATGTCCGTGTGGTCGATGGGTGGGAGCAGGCCTATTACGGATCCTTCTCCGGTTCCTCGGGAGAGGGTGACCGTCCGCTGGTGGTGAGCTACTCGTCGAGTCCGCCCGCCGAGGTGACCGACACCTCGCTCGCCGTCGATGCGACCCCGACCGGTGTCCTGCCCGACACCTGCTACCGCCAGATCGAGTTCGCCGGCGTGCTCGCCGGGGCGGCGGAACCCGACGCGGCGCGTGCCTTCATCGAGTTCATGCTCGGTGAGGCGTTCCAGCAGGATCTGCCCGACCAGATGTACGTCTACCCGGTGGTGCGGGGGACGACCGTCTCGGAGGTGTTCGCCAAGTACACGACCTCGGTGCCCGAACCGCTCACCCTGCCCTTCGCCGAGGTGGCGGCCAACCGTGAACGCTGGATCGCCCAGTGGGCGAGCGTGTTCCGTTGAGGTCCTCCCTGCGCTGGCGTCCGCTGCTGGCGGCGCCACCGCTGGTGTTCCTGACGCTGTTCTTCCTGTGGCCGGTGCTGGCCATCCTGGAGAGGGGACTGCGGCCGGCCGGGCGAGTCGATCTCGGTGTGGTCGTCGATGTGCTCACCGATCCCACGGTGGCCCGGGTGGCCTGGTTCACGCTGTGGGAATCGGCGCTGTCGACGATCGCCTGCATCGTCATCGGTCTCCCCGGCGCGGCACTGTTCGCCCGTGTCGCCTTCCGGGGTCGTCGCACGCTGTGGTCGCTTCTGCTGGTGCCGTTCGTGATGCCGACCGTGGTGGTGGCCACCGCCTTCATCGTGCTGATCGGACCGAGCGGTGTCACCGGGGTGTCGCTCACCGGCACCATCTGGGCGATCCTCATCGCCCATGTCTTCTTCAACTACGCCGTGGTGGTGCGCACGGTGGGGGCGGCCTGGATGACGCTCGACGACCGCACGGTCGAGGCCGCCCGGACCCTCGGTGCGTCGCCGGTGCGGGCCTTCCTCTCCGTGACCCTCCCCCAGCTGCGGGCGGCGATCGCCGCAGCCGCCTCGGTGGTGTTCCTGTTCTCGTTCACCTCCTTCGGCGTCGTGCTGCTGCTCGGTGGTGTGCGGCAGCGCACCCTCGAGGTCGAGATCTACGACCAGACGGCACGGTTCCTGCATCTCGACGTGGCGGCGGTGCTGGCGATCCTGCAGCTGATCGGTGTGGTGCTGGTGCTGGTGCTGCTCGGTCGTCTCCGCTCCGGACACGGGCGCTCCGGGACCGCTGTGGTCGGCGCCGATCTGCGAGCGGGACGGGAGCAGCTGCGGCCCCCGGCATCGCTCGGTGCCCGACTGTTCCTGCTGATCAACCTCGCGGTCATGGGGGCGGTGCTCGCCGCCCCGCTGGTGGTGCTGGTCATCCGCTCCCTGTCCACCGCGCAGGGGTGGGGCTTCGCGGCCTATCGGGCACTCGGCTCCGCCCGACGCGGCTCCACCGCCTTCATCGATCCGACCGACGCGCTGGGAAACTCTCTGCGCTTCGCCACCGTGACGATGATCCTCGCCGTGCTGCTCGGGGCCTGCGGCGCCTGGGCCATCGCCGGGCGCGGGACCCCCAGAGGTCGATCGAACGGTGGGCGCGGTCCACGGTTCGGAGGTGCGGCGGAACTCGCTCTCATGGTGCCCCTCGGCGCCTCGGCCGTCACCGTCGGGTTCGGCTGCCTCATCGCCCTGGATCGACCGCCGCTGGATCTGCGGACCTCCTGGTGGATGCTGCCGATCGCCCACACGGTCATCGCCCTGCCGTTCGTCATCAGCGTCCTCGTCCCCGGCATCCGATCGGTCGACGGCCGTCTGCTCGACGCTGCGGCGAGCCTCGGCGCCTCCCGGCTCGGCGTGTGGTGGCGGGTGGAACTGCCGCTGGTGCGTCGTTCGCTGCTGGTGGCCGCCGGCTTCGCCTTCGCCATCTCGCTGGGCGAGTTCGGGGCCACGGCGTTCCTGGTGCGCGCCGACGATCCGACCCTCCCGATCGCCATCGGTCGGGCCCTCGGTCGTCCCGGTGGTGACAGTTTCTCGCAGGCGCTCGCCCTGTCGGTGATCCTCTTGGTGGTCACCGCAGTGGTGGTGCTGGCGGTGGACCGGCTGCGTCCGATCCGTGGCGCGGAGTTCTGAGATGCGCGGTGGGGTGCTGCAGCTCGAGGCGGTGGGAGTTCTGCACCTCGGGGCCGAGCGAGCGGCGGTCGACTCGGTGTCGATGGAGGTCGCAGCGGGGGAGATCCTGTCGATCCTGGGTGCATCGGGTTCGGGCAAGACCACGCTGCTGCGGGCCGTCGCCGGTCTGGAGCCCACGGCGACCGGGAGCATCCGCCTCGACGGCGCCGACCTCGCCGGGGTGCCCCCGCAGCGACGAGGGGTGGCGCTGATGTTCCAGGACCTCGCCCTGTTCCCGCATCTCGATGTGGCCGGAAATGTCGGCTTCGGTCTGCGCGGCCGCGGTCTCGACCGCGCCGGGCGTGACCAGCGGGTGCAGGACCTGCTCGAACGGGTGCGGCTGGTGGGCTTCGAACATCGCTCGGTCACCACGCTCTCAGGAGGGCAGCGGCAGCGTGTGGCCCTCGCCCGGGCGCTGGCCACCGAACCGTCGGTGCTGCTGCTCGATGAACCCCTCAGCGCCCTCGACCGTTCACTGCGCGCCGAGCTGCTGACCGAACTGCGCGAGCTGTTCCGGGCCAGCGACCTCACCGTGGTGCATGTCACCCACGATCAGGGGGAGGCGTTCGCGCTCGCCGACCGCGTGGTCATCATGGACCACGGATCAGTGGTGGCCGAAGGGACTCCTGAGCAGCTGTGGTCCGATCCGGGCACCGAGTTCGTGGCGCGGTTCCTCGGGCATCGCACGATCCTCGACGCTGACAGGATCGCCCACTTGGTGGACATCGGTGCAGTGGGTGGACGTGTGCTGGTGCCCGAACCGGCGGTCACCGTGGAGGTTCCCGACGATCCGGCCGATGCCAACGCTGTGGTGGAGTCGGCCACCTTCGTCGCCGGTCGGTGCGAGGTGCGGTGCCGACTGCTCTCCGGAGGCGCGGAGCTGACGGCCACGCTTCCCACGGCGCCGCCGTCGGGTACCCCGGTGCGGATCGCGCTCGATCGAACGGCGCTGCGGACCCTGCGGACCTGACGCCGTCCCGATCATGGGCGGTCTCCCATGCGTCGGGAGCGGTGCACTCCGCGCCGGGTTCCGGTTCGGTCGGTCGGCGCCGACGGAGGCAGACTGAGGCCATGGACATCGTCGCCGAGGTCGATCTCGCCGCTCCGGCCGCCGAGGTGCGCCCAGTGGTCGCCGATCTCGATCGGTACCCGCAGTGGCTGTCGATCCTGGCCCGAGCCGAGCCGGAGTCCCCGGGCTGCTGGGCGGTCGAACTGCGGGCCCGCGTCGGTCCGCTCGCTCGGTCCAAGCGTCTGCGCATGGAACGCACCGTGGATGATGCGACCCATCTGCGTTTCGAACGGGCCGAGACCGACGGTCGTCATCATTCGGCCTGGACCCTCGACGTCCGGTTGCTGCCGATCGATGGCGGCACCCGTCTGGTGATGGAACTGCACTATGGCGGTCGGTTCGGTGGCGGGGTGGTCGAACGTCTCCTCGCCGAGGAGATCGCCGCCTCGCGTCTCCGTCTCCGCGCCCTGGTGGAAGGCGACCCCGCCACTCCGTAGCCTCTCGGCCATGACCTCCACCGAGATGCCGTCCTCCGCTGATCTGCTCGCCTCCGAGGTGGCCTGGGATCTGGAGCCACTTGTGGACGGCGCCGGCCGTGCCGGAGTCGACGCCCTCCTCGAACAGGCCACCGCCATCGTCGAGCGGATCGAGCAGTTCCGGGGTCGCATCGGCGAACTCGACGCCTCCGCGCTGGCCGAGGTGATGCATCTGCTGGGCGACATGAACGATCGCCTCGGTCGGGCAGGGTCCTATGTGAGCCTGCAGTTCTCGGTCGACACCGCCGATCCCGAGCGGGGTGCGGCGATGCAGCGCTTCCAGGAGCAGGCCACCGCACTGGGCACCCGGGTGATCTTCCTCGAACTGGAATGGGCCGAGGTCGATGATGCCCGTGCCATGAGGTTGGTGCGTGAGCCGGTGCTGGCGTTCTGCCGCCACTATCTGGAGTCGGCCCGGCGCTACCGGCCCCATCTGCTGACCGAGCCCGAGGAGCGCATCCTGGCCGAGAAGGACATCACCGGATCCTCGGCCTGGTCGCGCCTGTTCGACGAGCTCACCTCGGCGATCCTTGTCGAGTTGCCCACCGGCACGGTGAGTCTCGAACAGGGACTGTCACGACTGGGCTCGCCTGAACGCGAGGAACGTCGCATCGCCGCCGAGGCCGTGACCGCCGCGCTCGAGCCGGGGCTGCGCACCCGGGCGTTCGTGTTCAACACCCTGATGGCCGACAGGACCACCGACGACCGTCTCCGCAACTACGACTCCTGGGTGGCCAGTCGCAACCTCGCCAATCAGGCCAGCGACGAGTCCGTCGAGGCCCTCGTGGACGCGGTCGTGGCCCGGTACGACATCCCGCAGCGCTGGTACCGGCTCAAGGCGGACCTTCTCGGTGTGGATCGACTGGCCGACTACGACCGCAACGCCTCGATCGCCTCGGTCGAGGAGGAGTTCAGCTGGTCGGAGGCCACTCGCATCGTGCTCGACTCCTACGGGTCGTTCTCCGAGGAGCTGGCGGGTGTGGTGCAGCGATTCATCGATGACCGCTGGATCGACGCCCCGGTGCGGCCGGGCAAGCGGCCCGGCGCCTTCTGCGCCTACACCGTCCCCAGCGCCCATCCGTTCCTGCTGCTCAACTGGACCTCGCGTCGGCGTGATGTGCTCACCCTCGCCCACGAGCTCGGCCACGGTCTGCACGCCTATCTGGCCCGCGAGCAGGGGATCTTCCACCAGAGCACGCCGCTCACCCTCGCCGAGACCGCCTCGGTGTTCGGCGAGACGGTCACCTTCGGGCGGCTCCTCGCCGACACCACCGATCCGGCGGCGCGTCTGGCCCTGCTGGCGGAGAGTCTCGAGGGGCAGATCGCCACGGTGTTCCGACAGGTGGCCATGAACCGTTTCGAGGATGCCGTGCACACCCGTCGCCGCACGATCGGCGAGCTCTCGATCGACGACTTCGGCGATGCCTGGGAATCCACACAGCGCACCATGCTCGGCGAGGCCGTCGAGATCACACCGGGCTATCGCAGCTGGTGGAGCTACATCCCGCACTTCATCGGATCTCCCGGGTACGTCTACGCCTACGCCTACGGTCAGCTGCTGGCCCTGGCGGTCTATGCCACCTATGAGGAACGGGGCGACTCGTTCGTGCCGGCCTATCTCGATCTGCTGCGGGCTGGTGGATCCCGATCGCCCGAGGACCTCGGTCGACTGGTCGACGTGGATCTCGCCGATCCGGGTTTCTGGGACGGGGGACTGGCCATCATCGACCGACAGCTGGCGGCCGCCGAGCAGGCCGCTCGCGATGCGGGTCGACGCTGATCGGCGGATCCGAGCGGGTTGGCGACCACGCTCGGTGACTGAGTAGATTGCCGTTCCCAGTCGGTCGCTCCCGGGCGTCGACGGCCACGTCGGAGTGGCGGAATAGGCAGACGCGCCAGCCTAAGGAGCTGGTGCCCGCAAGGGCGTGG
>JAGWYK010000002.1 GCA_018969405.1 Acidobacteriota bacterium | reverse complement strand
CGACCCCGGGGTCGGCGACATCCGCGGTGGGGTACGCTCTGCGACCGTTGCGGGAACCGAGGGGGACCATGAAGATCACCATGACCGTCAATGGCGTGCAGCACACCGACGATGTCGAACCGCGCACCCTGCTGGCCTTCCACCTCCGTGACACGCTCGGTCTCACCGGCACCAACATCGGGTGCGACACCTCCTCCTGCGGCGCGTGCACGATCCATGTCGACGGCGAATCGGTGAAGTCCTGCACCATGCTCGCCGTGCAGGCCGATGGCTGCACCGTCACCACGATCGAGGGCCTCGCCGACGGCGACACCCTGCACCCCATGCAGCGCTGCTTCCAGCAGAACCACGGACTGCAGTGCGGATACTGCACCCCGGGGATGGTCATGGCCGCGGTGTCGCTGCTCGAGGAGAATCCGGACCCCACCGAGCGCGAGGTGCGACTCGGACTCGAGGGCAACCTGTGCCGCTGCACCGGCTACCACAACATCGTGGCCTCGGTGCTGGCCTGCGCCGCTGAGCGCGACGGGGCCTCGGCATGATCCCCGCCGCGTTCGACTACGTGCGGGCCGAGTCCGCCGACCATGCCATCGCCCTGCTCACCGAGCACGGTGACGAGGCCAAGCTGCTCGCCGGCGGTCATTCGTTGCTGCCGCTCATGAAACTCCGTCTCGCCTCGCCGACCGTGCTGATCGATGTCGGCCGCCTCGACGATCTCCGCTTCATCCGTGACGCCGGCGACCACATCGCCATCGGTGCGCTCACCCGTCACCGCGACCTCGAGACCAGTGACCTGCTGGCCGAGGCCGCTCCCCTGCTCCGCCATTCGGCCGGCCATGTCGGCGATCCCCAGGTGCGCCATCGCGGCACCATCGGCGGCTCCCTGGCCCATGCCGATCCCGCCTCCGATCTGCCCGCCGTGGTGCTGGCCCTCGGCGGCACGCTGGTGGCCTCCGGACCGAACGGTCAGCGCGAGATCCCCATCGGCGAGTTCTACACCGGGTTCCTCGAGTCCGCACTGGAGCCCGACGAGCTGCTCACCGAGATCCGCATCCCCCGCCTCACCACCCTCGGCTGGTCCTTCCAGAAGTTCAACCGGCGCGCTCAGGACTGGGCCATCGTCGGCGTGGCGGCGGTGCGCGCCGAGGAGCGCACCGGTGTCGGACTGGTCAACATGGGTTCCACGCCGCTGTTCGCCGCCGGCGTGGTCGACGCGCTGGCGGCCGGTGCCGGTGCTTCCGAGGCCGCCGAACGCGCCGCGGAGGGTACCGAGGCCCAGCAGGACAACAACGCCACCCCGGAGTACCGCGAGCACCTCGCCCGCGTGCTGGTGCGGCGGGCGCTCGAGGAATCCGGACTGCGCTGACCACGGCGCAGATCCGACCCGGAGCCCGGCCCGCGATCAGCACCACCGGTCAGTGGATCGGGCCCTCGGTGGATGACAGCGAGGCCGCCGGACGACCGGTGCGGGCAGCGATGATCTCGGCACAGATGGCGATGGCGGTCTCCTCCGGAGTCCGACCCCCGAGGTCGAGTCCGATGGGGGCGTTGAGCCGTTGCTGCACCGCAGCCATGTCGGCCCCGGCCTCGGCCAGTCGGTCCAGCCGCTCGGCGTTGGTGCGGCGACTGCCCATGGCGCCGAGATAGCCCACCCCGGTGGCGAGCGCCGCCATGATCGCCGGGATGTCGAACTTGTGGTCATGGGTGAGCACACAGACCGCATCGCGCGGGCCGAGACGATCACCCACCCGCTCGAGCAGTCGATGGGGCCAGTCGACCACGACCTCATCGGCCTGCGGGAACCGCCGGGTGGTGGCGAACACCTCACGGGCATCGCAGACCGTGACGCGGTAGCCCAGCACCTTGGCCACCCGCACCAGCGCACCGGTGAAGTCCACGGCACCGAAGATCAGCATCTGCGGCGGCGGGGCGAAGCTCTCGATGAACACCGACACCGACTCCTCGCGGGCCTCACCATGGGGCCCGTAGTGCCGCACGCCGGTGCGACCACCGGCCAGTTCGCCGATGGCATCGCGGATGACGACCCGATCGAGATCGGCATCGCCCAGAGATCCCATCGGGTCGATCTCGTCGCCGACGAGGATCTTGGCCCCCACCGCGGGACCCCCCGGCTCGGCGGCGATCACCGTGGCGATGGCCACGGGACGATGCTCGTCCACGGCGCGATGCCAGCGCGAGAAGATCGAGGTCTCCATGGAACTCACCAGTCGAGGGGTTCCAGGAAGAGGTGCACGGTGCCGCCGCAGGTGAGGCCGACGGCGAACGCCTCGTCGTCGCTGTAGCCGAAGGTGACCAGACGGCGATCGCCGGTGGCGAGGATGTCGAGGGCCTCGGCCACCACCGCCCCCTCGACGCAGCCACCCGAGACCGAACCCGCCACCTCGCCGTCCTCGGACACGGCCATGGCCGCCCCGGGCAGGCGCGGGCCGGACCCCTCGATGTCGACCACGCGGGCCACCACGATGCGGCGGCCGGCGGCGCGCCATCGATCCAGGTCGGCGAGGATCTCCTTCATCGGGTCAGCTCCGAGGCCACGAGGCGGGAGAGCCGGTCGAGGGAGTCGAGACTGTGCCCTTCGAGGAAGTCATCGACGAAGGGTAACGCCGCGGCCATGCCCCGAGCGGTCGGCTCGTAGCCGGCCGAGGCCTTGAGCGGATTCACCCACACGATCCGATGGGCGACGCGGGCCAGACGTTGCATCTGTTCGGCCAGCTCCGAGGGTTCGCCACGATCCCAGCCGTCGGAGAGGATCACCACGACGGCCCCACGGGCCATGCCCCGCACGCCCCAGTCGTCGTTGAAACGGGCCAGCGCCGCCCCGAGACGCGTCCCCCCCGACCAGTCCGGCACGGCATCGGCCACCCGGGCCAGGGCGACATCGGGATCATGAGTGGTGAGTTCGCGGGTGAGGCGGGTGAGGCGGGTGCCGATGGCGAAGGTCTCGACATCGGAGCCGGCGACCACCGCAGCATGGGCGAACTGCATGAGCACCCGGCTGTAGAGCTCCATCGACCCGCTGATGTCCGCCAGCAGCACGACCCGTCGGGGTCGCCGCGACGGCGCCGAGCTATGGCGACGGATGGGCTCTCCGCCGGTGCGCATGGAGGCTCGGATGGTGCGGCGCTGGTCGGGGCGGCCGCCGTGGCGCACCGGTCGGCGACGCCGAGACCGGCGCAGTGAGCCCATGAGGCGGAGATCCGAGAGCAGGGCCGCGAGCTCGGCCCGTTCGGAGTCGTCCAGTTCGGCGAAGTCCCGGGAACGGAGCAGATCGAGATCGCTGTGACGCAGGCTGCGCGTGACCTCGTCGGCGGCGGTGTCCTCGGCGTCGGACCCATCGCCGCCCTCATCGTCACCCTCATCGCCATCCTCGTGATCATCCTCGGCGTCGTCATCGACACCGAGGACCTCCTGCCGCTCGATGGTGACCATCGACATCGGAGCGGCGCGCCCCAACCACCAGGCGACGAACACCTCGTCGTAGCGATCGATCTCGGCGGGCCCGTGGGTCAGGGTGATGCGTCCCGCCCAGTAGAGCGACGCAGGACCGGGCGTGAGGAGTCCCAGTGCCTCGGCGTACTGCACCACCGACCCCACCGGAACCCCGAGTCCGGCGGACCGCAGCGCGGCGAGGAAACCGCCCACAAGTTCCTCGGCGGACCGATCCTCGGCGGCGACGGGATCAGCGGGCGCAGGCATCGGCGACGAGGGCGGACAGGTCGGCCGCCCGCACCCGCTCGGCATCCTCGCGGTACTTGAGCACGGCACCGAGGCTCGCTGCCGCCGTGCGGTCGTCGAGATCCTCCACTCCGAGCACACCGATGGCGCGCACCCAGTCGATGGTCTCGGCCACGCCCGGAGGTTTGTGGAGCCCGAGGGCGCGCAGGGAGGAGCTGAGCGCCGCCACCTGCCGGGCGAGCGCCGCAGGCGCCTCAGGGACCCGCGAGCGGACGATGGCGACCTCGCGGTCGAGATCGGGATGCTCCACCCAGTGGTAGAGGCAGCGACGCTTGAGGGCGTCGTGGACATCGCGGGTGCGGTTGGAGGTGATGACCACCACCGGCGGTTCGGTGGCGGTGAAGGTGCCCAGCTCGGGCACGGTGACGGAGAACTCGGCGAGGATCTCGAGCAGGAACGCCTCGAACTCGTCATCGGCGCGGTCGAGCTCGTCGATGAGCAGCACCGGAGGGGTGCCGCTGGTGTCGGAGATGGCCTGCAGCAGTGGGCGCCGGATGAGGAAGCGCTCGCCGTAGAGCTCGCCCTCGAGGGCGGCACCATCTCTGGCGTCGCCCACCGCCTCGGCGGTGCGCAGGTGCAGAAGCTGACGGGTGTAGTCCCATTCGTAGAGGGCCTGGGAGGCGTCGAGCCCCTCGTAGCACTGCAGTCGGATCAGTGTGCCGCCGGTCCAGGCGCTGAGGGCGCGGGCCAGTTCGGTCTTGCCCGTGCCGGGCTCGCCCTCGAGCAGCAGTGGCCGCCGCATGCGCAGCGCCAGCAGCACGGCGGTGGCCAGCCCCTCATCGGGCAGGTAGCCCTGCGCGCCGAGTCCGGCGAGGACATCGTCGAGGGTGGGGGCGTCGGACACGCCGTGAGGCTACCGCCGGTCGACCCCTGCGCTCACGGGAGCGTGGTGCTGACGACGGTGGTGGTCACCACCTGGCGCGCCGGGGGCGGCGGCGCGGCATCGCCGCGCAGGAACAACCAGTAGAAGCCGAGACCGCCCAGCACGACGACCGCCACCACGGCCACGAGGGTCCAGCGGGCGGAGCTCTGCCAGCGCAGCGATGGAGGCGCGGGCTCGGTCATCGGGATCGGATCATCGGTGCTGACCGCTGCACATCGGATCGGGAGGCCTCAGCGACCCGAGATGGCCTGCCACACCCGCAGGGCGCTGAGCGGCATGTCGAGATGGGACACACCGAAGGGCGTGAGCGCATCGATGACCGCGCTCTGCACCGCCGGAGTGGCGCCGATCGCCCCCGATTCACCGATGCCCTTGGCCCCGAGGGGGTTGATGGGGGTCGGTGTCTCCATCGGAACCAGTTCGAAACTGGGGAGCTCGGCGGCGGAGATGAACGCATAGTCGGCCAGGTTGGCGGTGGTGGGATTGCCCTCCGCGTCGTAGCTCATCTCCTCGAGCAGCGCCTGGGCCACGCCCTGGGCGATGCCGCCGTGGCGCTGGCCCTCGACGATGAGCGGATTGAGGATGCGGCCGGCGTCGTCACAGGTGATGATGCGACGCAGCTCGGTGCGACCGGTCTCGGTGTCGACCTCGACCACGGCGACGTGGGCGCCGAAGGGGAACGTGGCGTTCTCGGCGGTGAAGGTGAGCGAGACCTCGATGGGCGCGCCCGAGGCGCCACCACCGAGCACCTCGTCGATGTCACCGGCCGCGGCGATCTCGGCCCAGGACTTGGCGATGGCGGGAGCGCCGCTGACATGGAACACGCCGGCGTCGGTGTCGAGCACGATGTCGGCCACCGAGGCCTCGAGCAGCTCGGAGGCCACCCGACGTGCCTTCTCGACCACCTGCTCGGTGGCGTTCCAGACCGCGGAGCCGCCCAGCTGCAACGAGCGGGAGCCCATGGTGCCGTGACCCTCGGCCACCAGATCGGTGTCGCTGGCCACCACGGTGATCTGCTCCATGGGGATGCCGGTGAGTTCGTTGGCCAGCATCGCCCAGGAGGTCTCGTGCCCCTGGCCGTGGGCCGAGGAACCGGTGTACACGGTGACCCCGCCGTCATGGCGCAGCACGACCTTGGCGAACTCCCCCTGGTTGCCGGCCGGGCCGGCGGTGATCTCGACGTACACGCACACACCGATGCCCAGCTGCACGGGATCGCCGGCGGCCCGCCGGGCGGCCTGCTCGGCCCGCAGCGCGTCGTAGTCGGCTGCGGCGAGGGCCCGATCGAGCGCACCTTCGTAGTCGCCCACGTCGTAGACCGCGCCGGTGGCGGTGGTGAACGGGAACGCCGAGGCGGCCACGAGGTTGCGGCGGCGCACCTCGGCGGGATCCATGCCGATCTCGAGGGCGAACAGGTCGATGGCGCGTTCGATGGCGGCGGTGGCCTCGGGACGGCCGGCGCCGCGATAGGCCTCGATCGGCGTGGTGTTGGTCATCACGCTCTTGACGTTGCACTCCACCCGGGCGATGTCATAGGTGCCCGGCGCCATGGTGCGGGTCATGAACGGCAGGAAGCAGCCCATGCCCGGATAGGCACCGGTGTCCTGCACCACGGTGAGGCGGTAGGCCTCGATGGTGCCGTCACGACGGCCGCCGATCTCGATGTGATGGGCCTGGGCCCGACCATGCGGCATGGAGATCATGCTCTCGCCGCGCGACTCGACCCAGCGGACGGGTCGACCGAGTCGACGCGACACCCAGGGCAGCAGCGCCTCGTCGGACTGCAGGTTGATCTTGGCGCCGAAGCCACCGCCGACCGCCGGAGCGATGACGCGGATCTGCTCGGGATCGAGTCCGTAGCACCCGGCGAGCTTGCCCTTCACCCCATGGGGGGCCTGGGTGGAGGAGAACACGATGAGACGACCCTCATGCCAGGTCACGGCGATGGCACGCACCTCGAGCGGGCAGACCGCCACCCGCTGGTTGATGATGTCGCGGGTGACGACGACCTCGCAGCCGTCGAACAGATCATCGGAATGCCCGAAGGGCACCGCCAGCGCGGTGTTGGTGCCGAACTCGGGATGCACGAGCACGGCGTCGGTCTCGGCGGCGCGGACGTCGACCACCACATCGAGCGGGTCGTAGTCGACGATGACCAGTTCGGAGGCGTCCTCGGCGGCCTCACGGCTCTCGGCGAGGATGACGGCGACGGCCTCACCGACGAAGCGGACCACGCCATCGGCGAGCCAGGGGCGGGCCAGTGCATCGGGGATCATGCCGGGGATGGGGACGCCGAAGCTGCCCAGCGTGCCGTCGGCGGCGACATCGGCGGCGGTGAACACGGCGACCACCCCGGGGGCGGCCTGCGCCTCGGTGACGTCGAGCTCGGTGATGCGACCGTGGGCGATGGTGGAGCGCACGAAATGGGCGTGCAGGGCGCCATCGAGGCGCGGATCGTCGAGATCGGCGGTGTAACGGCTGGCCCCGGTGAGGAAGGCAGGGTCCTCACGACGCTCGACCCGGGTTCCCATGACGCTCATGTGTGGACTCCCCCTCGATCGACCGACGGCGGCGTCGGTCGGCGGGAGCAGAGTAGTGGACCGGACCGCGTCAGCGTCCGAGCGCAGCACCCAGGGCGCTGAACGGCCAGGCGTCGGGCACCCGGACCGGGTCGCGGGGCGCCGGCAGCACGTGGTACACCTCTTCGCCCGGCTTGGCGTAGCCGTACTGCTCCCGGGCGAGACGTTCGAGCTCGGCCCCCGAGCGCAGTGACTCGGCGGTGGCGGTGGCCCGCTCGTTGGCGGCGCGCAGTCCCGACAGCTGCGACTCGGCCGCCGCGATGGCCCGTCGGTTGTCGAGCCATTTCTGGGTGGGCAGGGCGGCGACGAGGACCACGAGGGTCAGCGGGACCAGCACCAGCAGGATGCGGCGCCGCCCCATCGATCGACCGAGGGCACCCCGGAGACGACCGACCCGACCGCTGTCGGTGGCCGGGGTCGTCGGGCGACGACCCGGCGACGGGGTGGTCCCCCGGGAGCCGGAGCGGGACCGGATCATGACGAGGGTCGCACCTGCTTCAGCGCACCCGCACCCCAGTAGGCGGCCGCCTCACCGAGGTCGTCCTCGATGCGCAGCAGCTGGTTGTACTTGGCCACGCGATCGCTGCGGGCGGGGGCGCCGGTCTTGATCTGACCGCAGTTGGTGGCCACGGCGAGATCGGCGATGGTGGTGTCCTCGGTCTCGCCCGAGCGATGCGACATCACTGCGGTGTACCCGGCCCGGGTGGCCATGGCCACCGACTCGAGGGTCTCGGTGAGCGAACCGATCTGGTTGACCTTGACCAGGATGGAGTTGGCCACCCCGGCCTCGATGCCGCGGGAGAGTCGCTCGGTGTTGGTGACGAAGAGGTCGTCGCCGACCAGCTGCACACGGGAGCCGAGGGTGCGGGTGAGCAGCGCCCAGCCGTCCCAGTCCTCCTCGGACATGCCATCCTCGATCGAGACGATGGGATACCGGCTGCACAGTGACTCGAGATAGCCGACCATCTCGGCCGGCGACAGGGTGCGACCCTCCCCGGCGAGCACGTAGGCGCCGTCGCGGAAGAACTCGGTGGAGGCGGCGTCGAGGGCGATGGCGATGTCCTCCCCCGGGGTGAAGCCCGCCTGCTCGATGGCCTCGCACAGCAGCACCACGGCATCCTCGTTGGAGGCGAGATTCGGGGCGAAGCCGCCCTCGTCGCCGATGGCGGTGGACAGACCGCGGTCGTGGAGGACCTTCTTGAGCACGTGATAGGTCTGGGCGCCCCAGCGCAGCGCCTCGGAGAACGACGCCGCGCCGACCGGCATGATCATGAACTCCTGGATGTCGACGTTGTTGTCGGCATGCTCGCCACCGTTGAGCACGTTCATCATCGGCACCGGCAGCACATGGGCGTTGACCCCGCCGATGTATCGGTAGAGCGGCAGGGCGAGTTCGTCGGCCGCCGCCCGGGCCACGGCGAGCGACACCCCGAGGATGGCGTTGGCCCCGAGACGGCCCTTGTTGTCGGTGCCGTCGAGTTCGATGAGCACCCGGTCGATGTCGCGCTGATCGGTGGCGTCGAACCCGATGAGGGTGTCGTAGATCTCCTCATCCACATGACCCACGGCGTCGAGCACACCCTTGCCGCCGTAGCGATCGCCGCCGTCGCGCAGCTCCACCGCCTCGAAGGCCCCGGTGGAGGCACCCGAGGGCACCATGGCCCGACCCGAGGCCCCCGACTCGAGGATGACCTCGACCTCGACGGTGGGGTTCCCCCGGCTGTCGAGGACCTCTCGACCGGCGATGTGCTCGATGGTGCTCATGGGACGTGCGACTCCTGACCGTTCACGGATTCCCCGAGATGTTCCCACAGGCGCGCGCGCCCCGGGTGCATGATCATGCTTCGGGTTGAGTGGACAGTTCGAAGGCCCGGGCGGCGTCCCGGCGGCGCAGGGCAGTGGTGCGCAGGGCGGTCTCGGGATCGACACCGGCGGAACGGGCGAGGTCGACCACCGCCATGAGCAGGGTGCCGATGGTGTCCTCATCGGGCTGCACCCGGACCGCCTCCAGCGCGGCGCCGGGATCGACCTCGTCGAGCGGCAACTGCTGCTGGGGCGGCAGGCTGGCGGCCTTCTTGCCCACCTTCAGGGCGTAGAGCAGCGCCGGGATGGCATCGGGCACGCCGTCGAAGACGCTCTCACGTCCCTTCTCCGACTTCTTGATCTGTTCCCAGTTGGCCACCACGGCATCGGCATCGGGCGCATCCACCTCACCGAACACATGGGGATGGCGCGAGCGGAGCTTGTCGTGCACGTTGGTGGCGACATCGGCGATGGTGAACTGCCCCGCCTCGGCGGCGAGGCGACAGTGGAACAGGATCTGGAACAGCAGATCCCCGAGCTCCTCCTCGAGATGGTCGTACCCCTCGGCCGCCTCCACATCGAGGTGATCGAGGGCCTCGAGGACCTCATAGGACTCCTCGAGCAGATGACGACGCAACGAGTCGTGGGTCTGTTCGCGGTCCCATGGACACTCCGCCCGCAGCGTGGCGACCAGTTCGACGAAGGCCATGAACTCACGGGCGATCGGGGCGGCCAGACGCGGCAGGAGGATCGAGGTGAGGTGATCGGCCTCGATCCGATCGAGATCGGTCCAGGGCACCGAGTCGATCCGTTCGTCGGGCAGACCGAGACGTTGGAGGACCACGACCTGTGCGTCGGGGCCCAGGCAGGGGTCGAGGCCGCTGTCGAGGGCCAGTTTGATGTCGGAGAGCACATCAGCGGTGTCGCACTGGGCCACCAGCAGCGGACCGCGTTCACCGGCGGCCTCGACGGCGAAGCGATGACCATCGACCACTCGGACCCCCAGCGCGACCGGGTCGATGCCGAGACGCACCCAGGTGAGGTCGAGGAACGACAGCGCCGGAACCACCTCGACATCGATCCGATCGTCGGTCAGCAGCAGTTCGACGGTGCGCTCGGCCACCGACGGCGAACCGGGCACGGCGTAGAGCACGGTTCCGTGGTCGGTGGCGGCGGCGACGAGACGTTCGACGATGGTCGTGTAGACCGCCGCCATGGTGGTGGCGGTCTCGTAGACCTCATCGAGACTGATCGCGTCGGGGACGGCCCGCGCCGCCGGATGGCGGATGGTGCGCAGGTACCGGACCGGATGGGCGTCGATGGCGGCACGCGTGCCGGTGGTGAGCAGATCGGTGTCACCCGGTCCGAGCCCCACCACCACGATGCGCGCCCGGTCGGACACGGATCAGTTGGAGCCGGAGTGCACCGCTGACGGGTCGATCGACCGCAGGGCGATGGTGCTGGGCGGAGTGGCGCCCGACGGAACCGTGATGGTGCCCGTGGCGCTGACGTAGCGGCCGTAGCGGCCGTCGACCCCGACGGAGACATCGGCGGCGACCCGGGCCAGCTCGGCGTCGAGCAGCGATCGGAGATCGTTGCGGAGCGAGTCGGCGATCTGGGCCTTGACGTCATCGAAGGTGAGCTCACCACGGGCGGTGACCAGGATGAGGTGGTAGCCGTAGACGGTCTTCACCGGCTGACCCACCACACCGATGGGCTGGTTCCATGCGGCATCGTCGAAGGGCCCGACGAAGGCACCCTTGGCGTTGCAACCGAGGTCTCCGCCCTTGGCTCCGCTGCCGGTGTCGTCGGAGAAGGTCCTGGCCAGATCGCCGAAGTTGCTGGTGCCGGTGAGCTTGGACTGCACCTCGCGGATCTTGGTCAGCGCCGTGGCGTACTCGGCATCGGTCGGGGTGGAGCGGCCCTGGGTGGTGCCGGCGAAGATCAGGATGTGCTTGGCACAGACCTTGGTGCCGGTGTACTTGTCGCCGCCGGCCTCGTACACACGACGGAGCGCCGCGTCCGAGGTGCCCTCGGTGCGCAGGATGGCGATCACGGCGTTCTGTGCGGCCACACCCTCGATGAGGTTGGCGCGGTAGTCAGCATCGAGCTTCGAGAAGTAGGAACTGCCCTGTGCGCTGCTGAAGTTCTGCTCGAGCGCCTGCTGGGCGGCCTGGCGGTCGGCATCGGTGATGGTGATGCCGCGCTGGGCGGCATCGATGCGGGCCAGACGGAGACTGAGCTGGTCGTTGAGGAACGCCGAGGTGAACGAGGTCGACCAGGACGTGCCATCGGGGCCGCGCAGGTCGGTGTCGGAGCCGTTGGCCTCCTTGTAGACCGAGGCGAACGCCTCCATCTGCGTGCTGAAGTCGCGGTTCGACAACGACCACGAGCCCACGGTGAGAGCCTGGGGACGGACGGTGGAACAGCCGGCGAGCGGGGCCAGCAGACCCACCACACACACGGCCACGAGGGCGGGGAGCAACTTCTTCACAGGACGGCTCACATTACCCGAGGGTCATCGGGGGCACTGATCATGCGGCGCCCTCGGTCGGGACCAGATCGATGAGGGCGGCGACCAGGTCGTCCACCACCGTGTCCGCCCGACCGAGACGCAGCTGCAGCTGGGCGACCTCGGGCTTGTGGACCGAGCCGGTGTAGAGGCGCTGGAGGCGGATGGTCCGCGAGGTGGGAAGGGTGATCGGATTGATGCGGGCCACCAGACGCGCCGGACCGAAGCCACTGCCGGTGGTGACAGTGATGTCGCGGACCCCGGTGCGCACGCACTCGGCCCGCAGACGGGCGACAGCGAGCAGCGCCTCGGCGGGGGCCGGCACCGGCCCGTAGCGGTCCTCCCATTCGTGACGGATGTCGTCGACCTCCTGCTGCGAGGCCACCGTGGCGAGGCGGCGATAGGCCTCCAGACGCGACTCCTCGCGCTCGACGTAGTCGGTCGGGAGGTGGGCGTCGACGGGCACCTCGATCTTGATCTCGGCCGGTTCGCGCGGCGTCTCGCCCTTCAGCTCGGCCACCGCCTCGGTGACCATCTCGCAGTAGAGGTCGTAGCCCACCGCGGCGATGTGGCCGCTCTGGCCGGTGCCGAGCAGGTTGCCGGCGCCGCGGATCTCGAGATCGCGCATGGCGATCCGGAACCCCGAACCGAGATCGGTGGCCTCCCCGATGGTGCGCAGCCGTTCGTGGGCCTGCTCCGACAGCGCTCGTTCCGGAGGGAACAGCAGATAGGCATAGGCGCGACTGCCGGCGCGACCGACGCGTCCGCGCAGCTGGTGCAGCTGACCGAGTCCGAGCAGATCGGCACGGTCGACCACGAGGGTGTTCACCGTGGGCATGTCGATGCCGCTCTCGATGATGGTGGTGCACACCAGCACGTCGAACTCACCCTCCCAGAAGTCGAGCACGACGCGCTCCAAGGTGCCCTCGTCCATCTGCCCGTGGGCCACGGCGATGCGGGCCTCGGGCACCAGTTCGCGCACATGGGACGCCACCCGTTCGATGTCCTGCACCCGGTTGTGCACGAAGAACACCTGACCCTCGCGGAGCATCTCGCGCCGGATGGCCTCGGCCACCGCCCGATCGTCGTGCTCGCCGACATAGGTCAGGATCGGCTGACGCGCCGCCGGCGGAGTGCTCAGCAGGGTGAGATCGCGGATCCCGGTGAGACTCATCTCGAGGGTGCGTGGGATGGGTGTGGCGGTGAGGGTGAGCACATCCACACCGACGCGCAGCGCCTTGATGGCCTCCTTGTGGTTCACCCCGAAGCGCTGCTCCTCATCGACCACGAGCAGCCCGAGATCCTTGAAGCGCAGCTCGGGTGACAGCAGCCGATGGGTGCCCACCACCACATCGACCTCGCCGGCGGCGAGACCGTCGATCACCTTCTTGGCCTGCGCCGTGGTGAGGAACCGACTCAGCATCTCCACCCGCACCGGGTACCCGGCGAAGCGATCGCTGAAGGTCTGCAGATGCTGCTGGGCCAGCAGGGTGGTGGGGACCAGCACGGCGGCCTGCTTGCCGTCCTGCACCGCTTTGAACACGGCCCGGATGGCGACCTCGGTCTTGCCGAAACCGACATCGCCGCACACCAGACGATCCATGGGGACCGGTGCCTCCATGTCGGCCTTCACCTCATCGATGGCGGTGCGCTGATCGGGGGTGAGTTCGTAGGGGAACGCCGCCTCGAGCTCATGCTGCCAGGGCGTGTCCGGTCCGAAGGCGTGCCCGGGTTCGTGCACCCGCTTCTGGTAGAGCACCACGAGTTCCTGGGCGATCTCGGTGACCGCGGCGCGCACACGGGCCTTGTTGCGCTGCCATTCACCGCCGCCGAGCCGACTCAGCGTGGGCGAGTCCCCACCGGTGAAATGACGCACGGCGTCGATCTGATCGCTGGGCACGTACAGACGGTCGTCGCCGCGATACTCGAGAAGCAGGTAGTCGCGTTCCACGCCACCGATGGCACGCTTGACCATGCCCCCGAAGCGGGCCACACCGTGCTGATGGT
Organism: Acidobacteriota bacterium; assembly: GCA_018969405.1. Classification (GTDB taxonomy): domain Bacteria; phylum Actinomycetota; class Acidimicrobiia; order Acidimicrobiales; family Acidimicrobilacustridaceae; genus Acidimicrobilacustris. The sequence continues at coordinate 114,404 of JAGWYK010000002.1, read as the reverse complement.
GCACGACGAGATCGCCGGTGCGGAGGTCGTCGAAGTACCCCTGGGCCGCCGCCCGACGCGGTCGCGAGCGTCGATGGGCGCGGCGACGTCCGGTGACATCGGCCTCGCTGAGCACGGCGAGCCCGATGCCGGGGAGCACGAAACCCCGCTCGATGGGGGCCACCACGATGCGACCGCCCGGCGCGGTGAGATCGGAACGTCGGCGCTCGTCGAACTCGAACAGCAGACCCTGTTCACCGAGCAGGGACACGATGCGATCGGCCGATCCGGTGCCGTCGGCGGCCACCACCACCCGATGCCCCTCGGCCAGCAGACGCTCGAGGGTGGGGATGAGCGTCGAGCCCTCCCCCACCACCGGATCCCAGCCGTTGGCCTGCACCGTCGGGGTGTCGGGCCCCTCGGGCACCGCGGTCACGGTCCACACCGGTGCCCCGGTGCGCACCAGCAGACGATCGAAGGGAACATGGAGCTGGGGGAACTGCTCGGTGGCGGCCACCCCCCAGGTCGTCGACAGCGAGCGGGCGAGGTCGGCCTCCTCGGCCAGCAGATCAGCGGCGCGATCGCGCAGTCGGCGTGGTTCGAGCAGCAGCACGAGGGCGTCGTCGTCGACGAGATCGAACAGCACCTCGGGTTCCTCGCCGTCGGCGTCCACCAACCACGGCAACCAGCTCTCCATGCCGTCGAAGATCTGCCCCTCGGCGAGGCGCTCCCACTGCTCACGACCCCACGGACGTGAGCCCACCAGTGCGGCGGCCCGCGCCCGGACCTCGGCGGTGGGCAGCAGCTCCCGACAGGGGAAGATCTCGACCTCGGCCCGATCCGTGGTCGATCGCTGATCGACCACGGAGAACTCGGAGAGGCGATCGACCTCGTCGCCCCACAGATCGATCCGGACCGGAGCATCGGCCGTGCTGGGGAACAGGTCGACGATCGAGCCACGTACGGCCAGTTCCCCGCGATGCTCGACCTGCCCCTCCCGTCGATAGCCCATGGCCACCAGGCGCGACACCAGCTCGGTGGGGTCGAGCTGGTCGCCCACCCCGACGATGACGGGTTCGACATCGGCGGCATGGGGCCCGAGGCGCTGCACCAACGAGCGGACCGGGGTCACGACCACTGCGGGCACCCGATGCGGATCGCGCAGGCGCCACAGGATCCGCGATCGCCGCCCCATGGTCTCGACCCCCGGACTGACCCGTTCGAAGGGCAGGGTCTCCCAGGCGGGGAGCATCTCCACCGCATCGGGTCCGAGGAACACGGCGAGGTCGTGGGCCAGGCGCTCGGCCTCACCTGTGGTGGGCACCGCCACCACCAGCGGGCGTCGATCGGTCTGCTGGGCCAGCGCGGCGATGGTGATGGCGCGGGCCGGATCCGGCACGGCGAGGATGGCGTCGCGCCGGCCCAGCACGGCGGTGATGGCGGGCTCCGCCGCCAGCAGCGGGGGGAGTTCGGAGAGCGACACGGGACCTCGCGACGGGGCGCGACGCGCGCCGGTGGCCGGACGCGGGCAGCGACCGGGGGATGGACGGAGCCCGATGCTACCGGCGGGCCGGCGAGGTCGCCCCGTGACCGGCCGCCGCCAACATGTCGCGGAGATGAACAGCCGGTCGCCATGATTGTGCCGATCGCCCCGGCGGGTGTTGACTGTCGGACGTATGACGACGACTTCCGAACGACTCGACGGGCCGAGTCCGCTGCCGCCCACTCCCAAGGTCGACCTGCCCGAGAACCGCTCCTTCCGGCTGAAGAACCGCTTCCTCGGTCGCACCCTGCACACCGACCAGCTGCAGCACGAGCGCCTGAGCAACACGGTCGGTCTCGCCGTGTTCTCCTCCGACGCCCTCTCCTCCACGGCGTACGCCTCCGAGGAGATCATGCTCACGCTGCTCACCGCCGGGCTGGGCATCAACGCCTTCGGCTATGTGCTGCCCATCACGCTGGCCATGGTGATCGTGCTCGCCATCCTGATCGTCAGCTACCGCCAGACCATCAAGGCCTACCCCTCGGCCGGCGGCGCCTACATCGTCACCAAGGACAACCTCGGCGTGATCCCCGCCCAGGTCGCCGGTGTGGCCCTGCTCACCGACTACATCCTCACGGTGTCGGTGTCGGTCTCCGCCGGCGTGGCCGCGCTCTACTCGGTGTTCCACGGGGTGTACCCGTACCGGGTCGAGCTCGCCATCGCCTTCATCGCCATCATCGCCTGGGGCAACCTCCGCGGGGTGAAGGAGTCGGGCAAGTTGTTCGCCATCCCGACCTATGCCTTCCTCGTCGCCATGTTCGCCCTGATCATCGTCGGGCTCATCAAGAACTTCCTCGGCGGCGGCCTCGAGTACGTGGCCCTCGACCCCGAACAGACCGAGGCCCTCAAGGTCACCGGCGGGGCCGGTCTCTTCCTGCTGCTCCACGCCTTCGCCTCCGGCGGTGCGGCCGTCACCGGCGTCGAGGCCATCTCCAACGGTGTGCCCGCCTTCAAGCCGCCGGAATGGAAGAACGCCCGCAACACCCTCATGGTCATGGGCGGTCTGCTCGGCGCCATGTTCATCGGCATCTCGTACCTGGCCACCCAGGTCCACGCCGTGCCCACCGAGGAGCGCACCGTGATGTCACAGGTGGCGCAGGCCATCTACGGCAACGGCGCCATCGGGCACGCCATGTTCATCTTCACCCAGGCCGCCACCATGCTCATCCTGGTGCTGGCCGCCAACACGGCCTTCGCCGACTTCCCCCGCCTCGCCAGCTTCCAGGCCGAGGACTCCTTCATGCCGCGCCAGCTGACCAAGCGCGGGCATCGTCTGGTGTTCTCCAACGGCATCGTCTCGCTCGCCATCAGCGCCGCCGTGATCGTGGCGATCATGAGTGCCGAGGTCTCCCGTCTGATCCCGCTCTACGCCGTGGGCGTGTTCACCAGCTTCACGCTGTCGCAGGCCGGCATGGCCCGACGACACATCCGGATCAAGGAACAGGGTTGGCGGGCCGGACTGTTCATCAACGCCCTCGGCGCAGTGGTCACCTTCGTGGTCACCATCGTCATCGGCGTCACCAAGTTCACCCACGGTGCCTGGGCGATCATCATCCTCGTCCCGATCCTCGTGTGGGTCGTGGTCCGGCTCAACCATCAGTACGAGACCGAGCGGGCCGAGCTCCATGAGGACGCCGAGCGGGCCGTCGAGGCACCCATCCTGCGTCGTCACTCGGTGATGGTGCTCATCGACAACATCGATCGCACCTCGGCCCGGGCCATCCAGTACGCCCGCACCCTCATGCCCGATGAACTGCGGGCCGTGCATGTGGCCATCGACGAGCTGCACGCCAGCGAACTCGCCCGTGAATGGTCCGAGCTCCCGCTCGCCTCGCTGCCGCTGGAGATCCGCGAATGCCCCGATCGTCGTCTCGATCGCGCCGTGCTCCAGCTCGTGGCCGAGATCGCCGGCGACGGCCAGACCGAGGTCAGCGTGCTCATCCCCCGACGCGTGTACCGATCGGCCTGGCACAAGCTCCTGCACGACCGCTCGGCCGACACCATCGCCAGCGCGCTGGCCGATGTCCCCCATGCCAACGTGACCTTCGTCCCCTACCACCTGACCCGATCGGCCAAGGGCGCCCATGTCCAGCAGGTCGAGCACGGCGCCGTCTCCGGCACGGCCGGCATCCACAACTGATGGCGCTGTTCTCGAGGGCCACCAAGGCGGCCGAGGCTCGGCGCGTCGAGCAGGAGTCCACCGAGTTCGCCCAGCTGGGCGCCCGGGCCCTGCGCGGAGTCACCCCCATCGCCGAGACCCGATGGCGCAGCACCGTCCGCGTCGCCGGAAGGGTCAAGGCCATGCGGGTCCAGCCCTGGGCCGAGAAGATCGCCAGCCTCGAGATCACCCTCGCCGACGAGACCGGAGGGATCACCGTGGTGTTCCTCGGTCGTCGCACCATCGGGGGGATCCATCTCGGCAGCCATCTCGTGGTCGAGGGCATGGTCGCCGAGGTCCGCCATCAGCTCGCCATGATCAATCCGTCCTACCAGCTGCTGCCGGCCCGGGTCCCACTGCCCCACTGATCACCTCTCAGCTGCGGGCGTTGACCTCGTTCATGGCGGCGTCCACCCCACGGGTCAGGATGGCCTCCACCGCGTCGGCCGCCTGCTCCACCGCGATGTCGAGCAGCTCGCGCTCGGCCCGACCCACGCGCCGCAGCACATGGTCGGCGCCCTGCTCGCGACTCGGTGGCTTGCCGACGCCGATGCGGATGCGCAGGAAGGCGTCGGTGTGAAGGTGGGCCTTGATGGAGCGCAGACCGTTGTGACCGGCGAGACCACCGCCGACCTTGATGCGCACCACGCCGGTGGGCAGGTCGAGCTCGTCATGCACGATCACCAGATCGCCCAGATCCTCGATACCGAAGCGTCGGACCAGAGGCGCCACGGCCTCGCCCGAGAGGTTCATGTAGGTGGTGGGTTCGGCGAGGGCGACCCGATGGGCGCCGATGCGGACCTCGTCGACGAGCGCGCGCTCACGCCCGGCCTTCAGACGGCCCTGATGTCGACGGGCCAGCAGGTCGACGACGTCGAACCCGACGTTGTGACGGGTCCCGTCGTACTCCCGGCCCGGGTTCCCGAGGCCCACGACCAGCAGATCAGCGGGGGTGCCCCGCCGCGGTCCGCGGGTGCCGCCGGGCGCCACCGGCTCGGCCTAGTCGGCGTCGGCGGCCTCGTCGGCGCCGGTGTCGGCGTCGGCGTCGGCGTCGCCCGCCACCTCGGCGGCGGCCTCTGCGCCTTCGGCGGCGTCACCACCGGCGGCGTGGTCGAGTTCGGTGGTGAAGCGCGTGGCGGCACCGGTGACGACGGGAGCGCCCGGATCGACATCGGTGGTGACACCGGCGGGCAGCACCAGATCGGCGACGGTGATGGTGTGGCCGATGACGAGGTCGTCGATGGCCACGGTGATCACCGAGGGGATGTCGGCGGGCTTGGCCTTGACGGTGATGTTCTTGAGGGCATGGTCGACGATGCCGCGACGACCCTCGACGGCCTTGGCCTCACCGGTCAGCTGCACCGGGACGTCGATGGCCACCGGCGCATCGGGATCGACCCGCAGGAAGTCGACGTGGAGGACGTTGCGACGCAGCGGGTGACGCTGGAGATCCTTGACGATGGCGAGGTCGGTCTGGCCGTCGACCTTCAGGGTGATCAGGGCGTTGACCCCGGCCTCGGTGGACAGCACGCGCCGCAGATCGGTCCAGGGCACGGTGACCGAGACCGCATCACGGCCCAGCCCGTAGACGACGGCGGGGATGCTGCCGGCGGCACGGGTGCGGTTGGAGGGTCGGGAGCCGGTGGTGCGTCCGGTCTCGGCGGTGAGGGTGAGGTCCATGGGGGTGCTCCTGGGGAGGCGACGCGTCGGCGCGCCCTCGATCGGCAAACGAGCCGAGATGCTACCGGTCCGGCCCCGGCGGGGCGAACCCGCTGCCCCGACAGCCCGGCAACGACCCCTCGGGGCCAGCGGCCCGACCGCAGCAGGCGACCGGAGCAGGCGACCGGCCGAGGCGATCGACGGGGACGGGTCGGGGGGCGGACCGGGCGGGCGACGCCCGCCGATCAGCTCTGGTTGTGACCGTCGAAGATCTCGCTGACCGAGGTGTCCTCGAACACCGCATCGATGGCGTCGGCGATGATCCCGGCCACGGAGAGCACCTCGATCCGGTCGATCTGCTTCTCGGGGGGCAGCGGCAGGGTGTTGGTGGTGACCACCTTGGAGATGCAGGAGTTCGAGAGCCGCTCGATGGCCGGACCGGAGAACACCCCGTGGGTGCACGCTGCGTAGATCTCGGTGGCGCCGCGGGACCTGAGCTGCTCGGCGGCGGCGACGATGGTGCCGCCGGTGTCGATCATGTCGTCGATGAGCACACACACCCGACCGTCGACCTCGCCGACCACATCCCGGGCCTCCACGGTGTTCTTGACGCCCTTGACCCGCCGCTTGTGCACGATGGCGAGATCGGCATGCAGCGCGTTGGCGTAGCGCTCGGCCACCTTCACCCGCCCGGCGTCGGGCGAGACCACCACGAGGTCCTCGCCGAGGCCGGCCATGTACTGCACCAGCACGGGCATGGCGGTGAGGTGATCCACCGGACCGTCGAAGAAGCCCTGGATCTGGCCGGAGTGCAGATCCACCGAGATCAGACGCTTGGCCCCGGCGGCGGCGAACATGTTGGCGATGAGCTTGGCCGTGATCGGTTCGCGCCCCTCGGACTTGCGGTCCTGGCGGGCGTATCCGTAGAAGGGACAGACCGCGGTGATCCGCTTGGCCGAGGCCCGCTTGGCGGCGTCGACCATGATCAGCTGCTCCATGATGGCGTCGTTGACCGAGATGTCGCCATGACCGGCATGGGTCTGGATGATGAACACATCGGTGCCGCGGACCGATTCACCGAAGCGGGTGTGCAGTTCGCCGTTGGCGAACTCGGCGAGGTTGGCGTCGCCGAGCCCGACCCCGAGCCGCTCGGCGATCTCCTCGGCCAGGGCGAGACTGGCCCGACCCGAGACCAGATGCAGTCGCTTCTTGGTGACCAGTTCCATGCGGCCTCTTCGTGGGCAGGGTGTGCGGGAGCGCACCGACTCAGTTCGTCGGCGCAGTGTAGAACGGCCCCGACCGGGCATCGGCCGTGATGGTCGAGCCGGGGGGCAGCACGGCGAAGGGACCCACCACGGCCCGCTCGCCGATCACGGACTCGCGTCCGACGGTGTGCTCCACCACGGCGCCCGAGCCGACCTCGCAGTCGATGAGGCGGGTGTTGGGACCGAGTTCGACCCCGGAGCCGATCACGCAGCGACCCTGCAGCATGGTGTCGGGGAAGATCGTGACATCCGGGGCCAGTTCGACGGTGGCGTCGATGTAGGTGCGATCGGGATCGACCATGGTGACGCCCCGGCGCATCCAGCCCCGATTGGTGCGTCGGCGCAGTTCGGCCTCGGCCGCCGCCAGCTGCAACCGGTCGTTGACCCCGAGTGTCTCGGAGGCGTCGTCGGCCACCACCGCCGAGACCCGGTAGCCGGCCGAGGCCAGCACCTCGACCACGTCGGTCAGGTAGTACTCGCCCTGGGCGTTCTGGGGCGTGATGCGCCGCAGCGACGGGCCGAGCACACTGGCCCGGAAGCAGTAGATGGAGGTGTTGACCTCGGTGAGGGCCAACTCGGCGTCGGTGGCATCGGCGTGCTCGACGATGCGCGCCACCCGGTCGTCCCGACCGCGGACCACCCGGCCGTAGCCCCCGGGATCGGCCATCTCGGCGGTGAGCAGGGTGCAGGCGGCATCGGTGTCACGATGCACCCGCACCAGCTCGGCGATGGTGGAGGCCCGCAGCAGGGGGGTGTCACCGGGCAGCACGAGGATGTCGCCCTCGGCGCTGTCGAGCTCGTCGGCGCTGAACGCCGTGAGCGCCACCCCCACCGCATCGCCGGTGCCGCGCTGCACCGACTGCTCGACGAACTCCAGCGGGGCGTCGGGGGAGGCGTCGACGAGCTTCTTGGTCACACGCTCGGCGCCATGGCCCACCACGACCACGGCCCGGTCGATGGCGCAGTCACCCAGTGCGTCGAGCACATAGAGGACCATGGCCCGACCGCACAGCAGATGCAGTGGTTTGGGCCGACTCGAACGCATCCGAGTGCCCTCTCCCGCTGCGAGGACGATCGCCGCCAGGGGTCGGAAGGACATGGGTACTGTCTAGTACGGTCCGGCGTGCCCTTCGGGGGTGGTGTAATTGGCAACACGCCAGGTTTTGGTCCTGGTCTTCGGGGTTCGAGTCCCTGCCCCCGAGCTCGACGGCGGCCCCGACCCGCCGCTGCGACGCCCCTGCGTTCCCGACCGGTCGACCTCGTTTCGCACCTCCGGGCCGCCTTGGCTACGATCGGCGCACCATGGGTTCACTGATCAAGAAGCGCCGTAAGCGCATGCGCAAGAAGAAGCACAAGAAGATGCTGAAGCGGACCCGCTTCCAGCGTCGAGCTGCCGGGAAGTGACCCTGAGGTCTCCCGGCCTGCGCCGCCCGTCCGCGGGCGACATGACCAGCCCGGTCTGAGACCCCCGCCGGCGCCCGATGCGGCGCCTCGGACACGACTCCCATCGACGACGCCCATCGTCGGGTCCCATCTCAGGGCTCCGTGTCTCAGGGGATCGTGCGCGCCACCACTCGTCCGGGACCCGGGTGGGCTCCTTCGACGAACCAGGTGGAGCCCGAACCGGCCAGCCGGGGCCGTTGGCCGCTCACCTCGGCCAGTTCATCGCGCCAGCGGGCCAGCGAGGGCTCGAGGTCGAGCGCCGCCGGCTCGAGATCGTTGCCGTTGTCGCCGATGGGTCCACCGAGCTCGTCCCATCGGCGGTAGACCGCCGGGGTCGAGCAGGCCACCGGCGGGGTGAGCAGGGTGAGGACGCGCTCGACGAAGGGAAGCGGTTCGACCTGTTCACCGATGCCCCTGACCCGGGCCCGTCCCCCGACCACACAGAACGGCACATCGGCACCGAGACGGGCGGCGAGGTCGAGATCGGTGCAGTCGGCCCAGCGCAGCACCGCGGCGGCGTCGGCGGATCCTCCCCCGAGGCCGGCGCCGGCCGGGATGCGCTTGATGATCTCCACCTGGCAGCGACGATCGGCGAGGCGGAGGGCGCGGGTGACGAGGTTGTCGGAGATCGGGCCGAGATCGATCGGCGCACCGGTGGTCGAATCGACGGCGCGGAGACCATCGCCGGTGGAGAGCACGAGGTCATCGCCGAAGTCGAGGGCCACCATCTCGGCATCGATGAGGTGGTAGCCGTCGGCGCGCACACCGGTGACCCGCAGCGACAGCGTGAGCTTGGCCGGGGCGTGGAGCACCTGACGATCCGTGGACTCAGGCATCGCAGGCCTCTCCGGCGGCCAGGATCTCGGTGAGCCGACCCCACTGCTCGACCCCGAGCTGCTCGGGTCGGTCCTCCGGAGAGATGCCCGCCCGCTCGAACTGCTCGGTCGTGACCCGCCCGGCCAGGGAGCGGCGCAGCATCTTGCGGCGCTGTCCGAACGCGGTCCGGACCAGACCCATGAGGGCGTCCTGATCGACGCCGACCGCCGGTTCGGCCCGCCGGGCGATGCGCACCAGCACCGACTCGACCCGCGGCTGGGGGATGAACACGGTGGCGGGCACCCGGGCGACCACCTCGGCGGTGGCGGTGAGCGCGAGCTTCACCGACGGGATGCCGTAGGCCCCCGAGCCGGGTGCGGCGGCCAGCCGCTCCCCCACCTCGCGCTGCACCATGACCAGCATCGAGCCGATGGCCGGTGCATCGTCGAGCAGGGAGAGCACGATGGTGGTGGCGACGTTGTAGGGGAGGTTGGCCACCAGGGTCCAGCGGGGATGGGCGGCCAGCAGCTCGGACCAGTCGACCTCGAGCGCATCGCCGTGCACCACCCGCGCACCGAGCGGTTCGACCACCTCGGCCAGCACCGGCAGCAGATGACGATCGAGCTCGACCGCGATGACCTCGGCCCCCACCTCGCACAGCGCAGTGGTGAGCGAGCCGACGCCGGGTCCGATCTCGACCACGGGATCGCCGGGACCGACCCCCGACAGACGCACGATGCGGCGGATGGTGTTGGGGTCGGCGACGAAGTTCTGTCCGAGGGCGCGGCTCGGGCGCAGACCGTGACGACCCAGCAGGTCGGTGATCTCACGATGGGTCAGTGTCACGGCATCAGCCTCGCACCGATCGGCGGTCAGCCGCAGACGCCACCCCAGGGCGAGCGACCGGTGATGGCGAGGGTGGCCAGGGCGATGGCGTCCTGATCACCGGGAGCAGCGAGGTTGGGACGAACCCCGACGAGATCGTCGCGACCGACCCGGCCGGCGATGGCGTCCCAGGTGGACTGCGAGAACTGGTAGGCCCCCATGTAGCTGCCCGAGGCGTCCACGATGCCGTAGTTCCCGCCCGACTCACGGGCACGGACGCAGGCGAGGAACTCGGCGTCGGAGCCGGACACGATCGGCGGGGGCGGTGTCGTGGTCGGCGGCCGCGTGGTGGCCGGGGTGGTGGCCGGGGTGGTGACGGGCGACGGGGCCGGGACGGCGGCACGGGCGACGACGGGTGCAGGGTTCACCGGCGCGGCAGGGGCCGGCGCTGGGGCCGGCGGTTCCGCCGCGGGAGCGGCCGTGGTGCCCGGGGACTCCTCGATCGGAACCTCATCGACGGCGACGACCACGGTGCCACTGGCCCCGGCGGTGGGCGCGGCGGAGCCCGAGGACCACACGAGATCGAGCAGCAGCAGCGGCACACAGGCCACGGTGACCACGACGGCCACGGTGAGCGATCGCTGTGCGGTGGATGCGGTGGGGGACAGAACGTTCGCCTTCGCTGGGGGGCAGGACCGGTCCGGGCCGATGCCGCCCGCGAGAGATGCGGACTCCTGACTCCGCCCGGAGCCAGCGGTCACCGTAGGAGGGTCCCCGACGTCCCGCAACTTGTTTGTGCATACTCATGCACGGTGATCGATAACAGCGGACCGGCGACCGACCGGCGGATCGCTCAGGCCGGCAGACGGTAGGTGCTCGCCGCGTTGGCCCAGGTGGCCTCGGCCAGATCAGCCAGCGGCACCCCCATTGCGTCGGCCACGACCTCGGCCACCAGGGTGACGAAGGCGGGCTGGTTGGGGCGGCCCCGATGGGGAACCGGAGCCAGCCACGGGGCGTCGGTCTCGAGCAGCACGCGGTCGAGCGGACAGATCGCGGCGGCCTCGCGCACCTCGGGCGCCCCTTTGAAGGTGGCGATCCCGCTGAACGACAGCATGGCGCCGAGGTCGAGACAGCGTCGAGCCTCCTCGGGGCCGCCGGTGAAGCAGTGGATGACGGTGCGCTCGGGCACGCCGACCTCGGCGAACAGGGCGAAGGTCTCCGTCCATGCCGACCGGGTGTGCACCACGAGCGCCAGGTCATGGGCCCGGGCCAGTTCGATCTGCGCGGCGAACACCTCGGCCTGCGCGTGGCGCGGCGAGTGCTCGTAGTGCAGGTCGAACCCGCACTCCCCCACGGCCACCACCTCGGGTTCGCCGAGCAGCACCTCGATGCCGTCGAGACCACCGGAGGCCTCGTGGGGATGCACACCGACGGTCGCCCAGACCCCCTCATGGGCCCGCGCCACGGCGATGGCCTCCCGTGAGGTGGCGAGATCGCAGCCCACGGTGATGCAGCGTTCGACCCCGGCGGCCCGCGCCGAGGCGAGCAGCTGCTCGACCGACGGCGAGTCCTCGTCGGATCGGTCCAGATGACAGTGGTCGTCGATCCAGCGCAGCGCCATGGCCCCTACTTGGTGCTGATGCGGGGGAAGAGGGGATCGCCGGTGCGAACAGGAAGTCCACCGGGATATCCGCCCCATGCGGCCGCATCCGGCAGACGCTGCTCCGCCGGGGTTCCGGTCAGACCGATGCGCTCCCAGACATGGGCGCAGGTGGCCGGCATGGCCGGGGTGGCGAGGATGGCCACGATGCGCAGCACCTCGAGGGCGTCACCCATGACGGCGTCGACGGCGGGGCCGGGATCCATCTTCCAGGGTTCGTTGGTCTCGAGATGGGCGTTGGCCGCAGCGATGAGCCGCCAGGTCGCCTCGAGGGCGTTGCTCGGCGACAGTCCGGCCCAAGCCGCTGCGGCGTCGCGCAGACTGTCGGCGGCCACGGCCCCCAGCGGTGAGGCGGGATCGGGGGCCGGACCGATGCCATCGCATCTGCGGCCGACCACGGTGGCCACCCGCGACAGCAGGTTGCCGAAGTTGTTGGCCAGGTCGGTGTTGTACCGGGTGACCATGGCCTCGTAGGAGAAGTCGCCGTCGGGGCCGAAGGGGTTGTCGCGCAGGAAGTGGTACCGGAAACCGTCGACGCCGAAGTCGGTCACCAGATCAGCCGGGAAGATCTGGTTGAGACGGGTCTTGGACATCTTCTCGCCGCCGACCAGCAGGAAGCCGTGCACCCCGAGATGCGCCGGGGGCTCGAGCCCGGCGGCCATGCACATGGCGGGCCAGTACACGCAGTGGAACCGCAGGATGTCCTTGCCCAGCAGATGGTGCACCGCCGGCCAGTACCGGGCGAAGCGATCGGGATCGGCGCCGTAGCCGATGGCGGTGGCGTAGTTGATGAGGGCGTCGTACCAGACGTAGAAGACGTGCCCGTCGTCCCAGGGCACCGGGACACCCCAGGAGATCGAGGTGCGCGAGACCGAGACATCGGCCAGACCCTGGCGGATGATCCCGAGGGCCTCGTTGCGCTTCCCCACCGGATGCACGCAGTCGGGATGGGCCTCGTACCAGTCGAGCAGGGGCTTCTCGAACCTGGACAGCTCGAAGAACCAGTTGTCCTCCTCGAGCCACTCGACGGGACGACCATGGATGGGACAGTTGCCCTCCACGAGGTCGTCATCGGTGTAGTAGGCCTCGCAGGCCACGCAGTACTGCCCGGCGTAGGTGCCCTTGCGGATGAACCCGTTGTCGAAGATGGCCTGCATGAACGCCTGCACCGAGGCGATGTGCCGCGGTTCGGTGGTGCGGATGAAGTCGTCGTTGGAGATGTCGAGCGAGTTCCACACCTCACGGAACCGGGCGCTGGTGACATCGGCCTGCTCGAGCGGGCTGACACCGTTGGCCTCGGCGGAGCGCTGGATCTTGAGACCGTGCTCATCGGTGCCGGTGAGGAAGAACACATCATCGCCGAGCAGACGGTGCCACCGGGCCAGCGCATCGGCGGTGATCGTGGTGTAGGCGTGACCGATGTGGGGCACGTCGTTGACGTAATAGATCGGCGTGGTCACGTAGAAGGGTTCGGACACATCCTCAGGCTACGACCCGGAGGCACACCCACGGAACTCCACCCGGGTCAGAGCAGGGCGTGGAACTGCCACTGCCCGTCGACCGAGACGATGTGACCGGCGCTGGGCGACGCGTAGTGCGTGCCGATGATCAGGGTGTCGGGATCGGCGAACTCGGCCCGCATCGACTCTCGGGTGCGGATGCCCATGGCGCCGTCCCAGTCCGCCGCCATGCCCCAGCCCGGCTCGGCCCACTGCACCGGATGGTGGGTGGCATCGCCGGTGATGAGGGCGCGCCGACCCCCGGACTCGATGAGCACCGACATATGACCCGGGGAGTGACCGTGGGTGGGCACGAAGCGCACCGACCCGGTGACGACATGGTCGGGATCGACGAGATCGGCCAGTCCGGCCTCCATGATCGGGGCGACGGTGTCGGCGATGGTCGAGGCGTAGGCGTCATCGGTGATGCTCGTCCAGTGCTCGAACTCGGCACGGCAGAACAGGTAGCGGGCGTTGGGGAAGGTGGGGACCTGCCGACCACCCTCGGGTCGGGTGTTCCACCCCACGTGGTCGAAGTGCAGATGGGTGCAGCACACGATGTCGATGGACTCGACCGGGAAGCCGGCCGCCGCCAGACGATCCGGGAAGGTGGGATCACCGCGGAAGCCCGGGATGCCCGGGACCTCACGATCGCCGACGCAGGTGTCGACCAGGATCCGGCGCCCCTCGCTCTCGATGACGAGGGCATGGATCGACAGCGCGGTCATGCCCTGCTCGTCGATGAAGTGCGGGGCGAGCCAGCCCTGATGCGGGGCGAGCGCCTCCACCGTGGCCGCGGGCAGCAGACCCGACAACGGCAACGGCTGCTCCATCTCGGCCACCTTGGTGACCTGCACCTCACCGATCGTCCAACGCATGTCCACTCCCTCGTCCCCCGCCCGGCACCGGACCGGACCCGGGCCACTGGGTACCACACCCGAGCGGGCACCGCCGCCATTCGCCCGCCTCGGGCGGGTCGGCAAGACTGCTGCGGTCCACGGAGGGCACCACGAGGGGGATCATGAGCGGGCAGGTGACATGAGCGGGCAGGTGACAGTGGAGTACGACGGCACCATCGCCGTCATCACCAACGACAACCCGGACAAGCGCAACGCCTTCGATGACACGATGGATGCGCAGCTGTTCGAGATCCTCGGCGAGATCCGGTCCCGGCAGGATCTGCGCTGCGTGATCTGGCGGGGCGAGGGTCACTCCTGGTCGAGCGGGCGCGACGTCGCCGCCCTCGGCGGTCACCAGGTGGACATGACCCATCACGAGCTCATGAGCCGCGGCCACACCGGGATCCTCCAGATCCTCGACCTCGACATCCCGGTCATCGTGCCCATCCAGGGATGGGCCATCGGCGGATCCTTCCAACGAGCGCTGCTGTGCGACATCCGCATCGCCTCCGACGACGCCCGCTTCATGCTGCCCGAGACGAGCCATGGGGTCATCCCCGACACCGGTGGTGTGGGACGCCTGTTCCAGATGAGCGGCCATGGTCTCGTGAGCGACATGGTGCTCACCGGCCGTGTCCTCGACGCATCGGAGGCGCTCGCCCACGGGGTGGTGTCGCGTGTGGTCCCCCGCGCCGAGCTCGACACCACAGCCCGCGAGATGGCCGAGCGCATCGCCGCCGCTCCGGCGGTCACGATCAAGATGGCCCGGCGGGTCATCTCCCACCTCGCCGATGCCGCCGTCCGATCCTCGATGGCCGACGAGCTGATCTACCAGACCTTCATCAACAAGTCCGAGGATCTCGCCGAGTTCCGGGCCGCCCGGGCCGAGGGCCGCCCGGCGCACTACCGGGGGAGCTGACATGACCACGACCGATCCCGCTGCCGGAGCGACCGACGGAACCGCCGGCCTGCCCGACGCCCCCGCCCTCGGGGCGATGGCCCTGCCCGCCGGCACCTACGAGGGCACCGCAGTGGTCATCACCGGTGGCGGCACCGGCCTGGGCCGGGCCATCGCCACCGAGTTCGCCCGACTCGGTGCCTCGATCGTGGTGGCCAGTCGCAGGCCCGAGCATCTGGCCGCCGCCGAGGCGGCCATGGCCGCGCTCGACGCACCGGTGCTCACCGTGACCTGCGACATCCGTGAACCCGAGCAGATCGCCGCCGCCTTCGACGCCGCCGAGGCCCGCTTCGGTCTCCCCGCCGTGCTGGTCAACAACGCGGCGGCCAACTTCCCGGTGCCCGCCGAGGACATGAGTCCCAACGCGTGGCGCACCGTGGTGGACATCACGCTCAACGGCACCTACTTCTGCGCCCGGGAGTTCGCCCGCCGCCATCTCGCCGCCGGCACGCCCGGTTCGATCATCAACGTCGGTGCCTCCTACGCCTGGACCGGCGGCCCCGGGTTCGCCCACTCGGCCGCGGCCAAGGCCGGCGTGAAGAACATGGTCGAGACCCTCGCCGTGGAATGGGGGCCCTACGGGATCCAGGTGAACGGGCTCGTCCCGGGTCTGTTCCCCCATGAGGACATGACCGCCGACATCCAGGGGAACCTCGCCCGCACCGAGGACAAGGACAGCTGCCAACCGGCGCTGCGCGTCGGCCGACCGCGCGAGCTGGGCTGGGCCGCCACCTTCCTCGCCTCCCCCTACGCCCGCTTCATCAGCGGGCACACCCTCGTGGTCGACGGGGCCAACTGGCAGCGCCGCTCCCTCACCAACCCGCCCGTCGTCACCGTGCGCGACCAGATGGGCCGGGGACCCTTCGAGCCATGAGGTTCTCGCTGTCGCTGCCGCTGCTCAAGGACCTGCACGTTCCTGATCCCTACCGGGAGACCTTCGATCTCGCCGTCATCGCCGAGGAGGCCGGGTTCGACACGGTCACCATCGGCCACCACCACTTCATGCCCGGCAACATGAGTGATCCACTCACGTTCCTCGCCGCCGTGGCCGCCCGCACCTCCACCATCCGCGTCGGCACCGGGATCTTCCAACTGCCCATCCACAACCCGGTCCGGGTCGCCGAGCAGGTGGCCACCATCGATCAGCTCTCCGGGGGTCGGATCTCGCTCGGCGTGGGCATGGGTTGGTGGCCCCTGGAGTACCAGGTGCAGGGCTCGCGGTTCACCGAGCGCGGAGCACGCATGGAGGAGGCGCTCACCATCCTGCGTCTGGTGTGGGAGCAGGAACAGACCTCCTTCGACGGTCGGTTCTGGTCGTTCCCCGAGCTCACCGTGCATCCCCGGCCCGTGCAGCAGCCCCATCCCCCGCTGTGGGTGGCCGGGGTGGCTCCGACCGCGGTCGATCGTGCCGCCCGACTCGGTGACAGCTGGATCTGGGGTCCGGTGCAGTCGCTGGCGGCCGGTCTGCGCTGCCTCGACATCTACCGACCGGCCTGCGCGGCGCTCGGCCGACCCGCCGACTGGATCCTGCGACGCTACGCCTGGGTCGGATCCGATGACGAGCAGGTGCGCACCGAGGTGCTCCCCGCCTACGTCGACGGCCTGATGGCGCACTGGCGCGAGTCGGCCGAGGAGGCCGAGGAGCTCGAGCTGTTCGCCCGCCTCGACGCCGGTGAACCGATCACCGCCGAGGACATCGCCGCCGACCGTCTGCTGTGGGGTTCGCCCGAACGCGTCATCGGCCAGATCCGCGCCTATGAGCGGTCCACCGGGTGCACCCATGTGCACGCCGCGTTCGGCGCCGGTCTTCCGGCCGACAGCGGACAGGCCTCGCTCGGCGACTTCGACGACATCGCCGCGATGATCCGCCTGTTCGGCCGCGAGGTCATCCCCGCGTTCAGCTGAGTCCGTCGCGGCTCTCCCCGGCTCAGGCGCGGGTCGGCAGCGGGCGGTCGACGTCCTCGGCCTTGTTGGAGATGACGCCGCAGACCAGCGCACGGTTGAGACACAGGCGCACCTGACCGGCCAGTTCCGCCTCATCCCAGGCGTTGATGAAATCAGCGTGGCCGCCGTACATCGAACCGGGCGCGAGGTTCAGCTCGTGACCCTCCCCATGCACCGGGTAGCGCACCGTGAGCTGCAGCTGCGGCACCGGTGTCGGATGGTCGGCCGGGCAACGTCCGCCGCGGGAGTACGCCATATGCGAACGATGATCGGTGCTGTCGAGCTCGCGACCGTTCCAGCAGTCGGGGAAGACCACCTTCAGGCGCAGCGGCGCGTCGGGCGGACAGATCGGCGCCTCGGCCTGCGGATCGCCACCGGACCCGCACGCCCAGCCGACGAACTGGGTGGACTGCGGTGCCATGGCCATGGCGTCACCGGCGATCATCATCAGTCCGTGCGGATAGGGCCGCACCGAGGCGGGATCGATCCCCGGCCCGGGCCGGTAGTACACGTCGGCCCCCTGGGGCACCACGGGAGCACCGTGATCGAACAGGGTGGGGGCCCAGTAGGCGGCGGTGTCGAGCGCCTGCTGGCAGGAGGTGTCGGTCCCGAGGAGCGCGTCCGCGGTCGACGCGGCGGCGGTGGCGCGATTGCCGAAGAAGTCATGACGATGCGACGCGCCGGGGTCACCCGGGTACACGATCGGATCGTCGGTCGAGGAGTGGCTGTAGGCGCAGCGCACGACGAACTGCGGCACCGTCCCCTGCACGATGCGCTGGAAGCCGCTCGGCATCGCCTCGGCGCGAGCCGTCCGTCCGACCACCACGGCCGCACCGATGATGGCGAGACCGACGAGGATCAGCAGCGCCTGGGCGAGGACCCCCAGATGGCGACGGGTCGAGACCTCGGCGACGGGTCCGGCCGCCGTCACGGTCGGGCGGGCAGTGGGATCGACGCGATGTCGATCCTCTCCGGCAGGTCCACCGCCGGCTGACCCGGTGCCGTGGTGGCATCGGGCATGTTCGGCTGGGGCGACGGCACCGGCTGCACCTTGTAGTCACCCGAGGGCGGCCGCTCCGAGGCGATGAGGGCCACGAGATCCAGCGTGTCGGTCCAGGCCCCCGAGGGTCCCGAACAGGCCATGGTCGTCTCGATGGCGGCGGGGGCCGAGGAGGTGAAGGTGTTGCCGCTGAAGCAGTTGCCCAGCGGATCCTCGGAGCCGGTGAGGGTGCCGAAGGCGAGATCGGCCAGACCGGAGTCGCTCACCGAGTTGCCCTCCACCCGATTGCCGATGGAGTCCCACAGCAGGGTGCCGGGAAGGGCGTCCTTGGCCGGCAGCGGGAGGTTGCGCGCCTCGCTGCAGGGCATGGTGAGCGCATCGCCGGTGGGCACGACGTCCTTGGGACCGTCCTCGGGGAACGGCACGAGACCGATACCGACGCGCTCGTGGTTCCAGACCCGGTTGCGGATGATGAGGTTGTTGTGCCCGCCGGCGGTGAGGATGCCGTTGCCCATCGCCAGCTTGGCCACATCGATGGCCGGCGTCTCGGGCTGGCTGTTGTCATGGACGAGGTTGCCCACCAGCGTCGTCTCGCGTTCGGGGTAGCAGAGCTCGTAGCTGCCACTGTTGGGGACGATGCCGGCCCGGTTGAACCGGAACTCGCTGCGGGCGATCACGAGGTTGCCGCCGGCGTTGGTGCCCGAGTAGCCGAGTCCGTTGTACTCGGAGATGGAGTCGAGGATGGCGGCGTTGCAGGGGAAGCATTCGCCGATGTAGAAGCCGGCGTCGGGACTGCCGGAGGCGTAGGAGTGGTCGAACTGTCCGTCGACCGAGTCGAAGGCGTAGATGCCATAGTTCCCCGTGCGATAGCTGGTGAGGTACGAGCCGTGGTACCCCTTCACACCGGTCCAGAAGAACGCGTTGTTCGTGTAGTTGCGCGCCGTCATGTTCTGCACGGTGACGTTGTTCGCCCCGAGCACCCTGACCCCGTTCTCCAGCTTGAACTCGCCGTCGAGGATCACGGCGTTGCGGTCGGTGCCGCGCAGGGTGAGCCCCGCAGTGGTGATGTTGACGGCCTCGTTGTAGATCCCCGGCGAGACGAGGATGAGATCACCGGGCTGGGCGGCATCGACGGCACCCTGGATGGTGGGCTGATCGGCGGGCACGGCGATGGTGCGACCCGAGGCCTTCGTGCCCGGTTCGGCCGGTGCCGACGAGGACGACCCTGAGGAGCAGGACGCCATGATCATGGCGATGGCGAGCAGCGCGCCCACGAGCGCGGTGCGAGAGCGTGTGGTCATGATGGATTCCCCCTGAGGATGCGGTTGCGGGCGCTCAACGCCCCACCACGGTCACCGAACCGTACATGGCGGCGGTCGGAGCGCCATGGATCGAGCAGTAGTAGCGATAGGTGCCGGGCTCGGTGGCGGTCCACGAGTAGGTCGCGCCGGGTCCGAACGAGGCGGTGTCGACATGGAACGGGGTGGCCCCGAACGCCACGATGTTGTGGTCGGCCCGCCCCTCGTTGGTCCAGATCACCGTCGAGCCCACCGTGACGGTGACGTCCTGCGGACGGAAGTTGTTGTCCACCACGCTGACCGCCACCGTGCCCGACTGGGCGGGCTGGGTCGACGAGGTGCTGGCCGACGAACCCGACTGCGAGCCCGAGCAGGCCAGCGCCACCAGCAGCAGCGGTACGAGCATGAGCAGCACTGTCCGACGACGCACGGATCCCCCTGTCGACCGATCCCCCGGTGATGACCTGTTGAACCTAGCGCGTCAGGCGCCGCGGCCATCTCCGGTGGCGAGGGCGTACACCCGCCGTCGGGCCACTCCGAGATGCTCGGAGACGTCATCGACCGCGTCGCGGGTGCTCGCCCCCCGGGCTCGGGCCTCGACGAGGGCGGCGAGGATGCGGTCGTCGTCGATCTCCGCCGGGGGCGGAGCCCCGTCGAGCACGATGACGAACTCTCCGCGGGGCTCGTGATCGCTCCAGTGCTGCTGGGCCTCGGCGAGCGTGCCCCGCCAGAACTCCTCGTGGAGCTTGGTGAGCTCGCGCCCGAGGACCACCACGCGATCGGGACCGCACACCTCGAGCAGATCGGCGAGGGTGCGCCCGATCCGATGCGGGGCCTCGTAGAGCACCGCAGTGCGCCGCTCGCCGGCCAGTTCACGCAGTCGCGCGCTGCGACCGGAGCCCCGGCGGGGCAGGAATCCCTCGAAGACGAACCGGCCGGCGGGCAGGCCGCTGCCCACCAGCGCGGTGATGGCCGCCGAGGGACCGGGGACGACCTCGACCCCATGATCGGCGGCGACGGCCGCGGCGACGAGTCGTTCACCCGGATCGGAGATCCCGGGCATGCCGGCGTCGCTCACCACGGCGACACACTCGCCGCGGCCGAGACGGGCGAGGATCCCGGCGATGACCTCGGACTCGGTGTGATCGTTCATCACGATCAGCACCGGGGCCCGCACGCCGATGTGAGACAGCAGCCGGCCGGTGCGGCGGGTGTCCTCGCAGACCACGGCATCGGCGGCGGCCAGAGCCGCCACGGCTCGGGGGGCGAGGTCGTCGAGATTGCCGATCGGGGTGCCGACCAGCACCAGTCGACCGCGGCTCACCGGATCTCCAGCCGACCACCGGGGGCGACACCCCAGCGGGCGAAGGCTCCGGCGGGGGCCTCGATCACGCCACGGGCCCGCCAGCGCGGCCGACCGAGTCGGTTGGGCGCCATCGTCACCACGTCGAGCACATCGAGCTCCGCGGTCACGAAGGCCACATCGATGGCGAAGCGCATGCCGAAGGTGTGCACTGATCGGGCCGGCTGCAGCAGCAGCGCACCGTCGAGGGAGTCGCGACCGAGCAGCCCACGGGCCCGGGCGCGCCCGGTGTCGGCCACCTCGAGCGAGGCGAGCACGGTGTCACCCACGACCAACCAGGCCGACGAGGCGTCGGTGGCGGACGGTTCGCTCATGGTCCGATGCTACGGGCGGATCAGACGTTGAAACGGAACTCCATGACATCGCCGTCGACGGGCTGGTACTCCTTGCCCTCGACCCGCAGGATGCCGGCGTCGCGGGCCTTGGACCAGGACCCCACCTCGAGCAGGTCATCCCAATGGATGACCTCGGCCCGGATGAATCCGCGTTCGAAGTCGGAGTGGATCACACCGGCGCACTGCGGTGCCCGATAGCCGGCCCGGAAGGTCCAGGCCCGGGTCTCCTTCTCGCCGGTGGTGAAGTACGTGCGCAGTCCGAGCATCTGATAGGCGGTGTGCAGGAAGCGCGGCAGGGCGCCCTCACCCAGCCCGAGTCCCTCGAGCATCTCGGCCCGCTCGTCGGCGTCGAGCTGCGCCGCCTCGGCCTCGAGCTGCACACACATCCCGATGACCTCGCCACAGCTCCCCAGCTCGGCGATGACCGGGGCCGTGCGTTCCTCGATGCGATCGAGTTCGTCCTCCGCCACGTTGACGATGGCCAACACCGGCTTGTTGGTCAGCAGGAAGTACGGCCGCAGCAGGGTCCGGGACTCCTCATCGAGCGCACTGCGATAGATCGGTGACCCCTCGGCCAGCACGGCGTTCGCCTTCTCGAGGGCGGCGACCTCATCGGCGACGGCCCGATCGAACTTGGCCGCCTTGCGGCGCTTGTCGATCTGGTTCTCGACGGTCTCGAGATCGGCCAGAGCCAGTTCGGTCTCGACGATGCGCAGATGCTCGAGAGGATCGGAGGGTCCGGGGACGTCGTCGTCGACGAAGGCCCGCAGCACGAAGACGATGGCGTCGGCCTCACGGATGTTGGCGAGGAACTTGTTGCCGAGTCCCTCGCCGGTGCTCGCCCCTTCGACGAGCCCGCCGATGTCGACGAACTGCACGCTGGCGGGGATGACCGAACGACTGCCGCTCATGGCCGCCAGACGCTCGAGACGCTGGTCGGGGACCTTGGCGACACCCACGTTGGGGTCCTTGGTGGCGAACGCATAGGGCGCCGCCAGGGCGCTGCCGCCGGAGAGGGCGTTGTAGAGCGAGGATTTCCCCGCATTGGGCAGTCCGACGAATCCGAAGCGTTCCATCGGGCGAGCACGCTAGTCGGCCCCCTGCCCAGCGCCGACGGGACCTGATGTCCTCGACCGGATGGCGATCCGACGGCGACCGGACCGCACGGGTTGGGTCACCGCGGGTGCCGACGGGTACGATCGGCGCCCTATGTCGAAGAAGACCTCGAAGCGCAAGACCAACGCCCGTCGCAAGCCGGCCAACCACGGCACCAAGCCCAACGCCGGTCGCGGCTGAGCCGTCGTGCCCAGCCAGCCCTCCCGGGAACTCATCACCGTCCCCAACCCTGAGCCGGGTCGGGACTACGAGATCCTCCTGGAGACCGACGAGTTGACCTGTCTGTGCCCGGTCACCGGTCAGCCCGATTTCGCCTCGGTGCACATCACCTATGTGCCCGATGCGCTGCTGGTCGAACTCAAGAGTCTCAAGATGTACCTGTGGAGTTTCCGCGATCAGGGGGCGTTCCATGAAGCGGTCACCAACGAGATCCTCGACGACCTCGTGACCGCCACCCACCCGCGTCGCATCACCGTCGAGACGATCTGGAAGGTTCGCGGCGGTATCCTCACCACCGTCACCGCCTCGCACCCCTGAGCCAGCCGCGGCGAGTCAGCCGCGGTGCAAGCGGTGCAATCGGCGAGTCGTCGGGCGACGCGACCCCTACTCGGAACCGGGCATCGACTCGGGTACCTCGCGCCGTTCGGCGACCGAGGCCGGCGCGGTCTCGCCGGGCGGAGGGGCGATGCGACCCGATGACAGATCGATGAGCGTCCCGATCCGGGCGAGGATCGCCCAGGCCACCCGGTCGGCGCCGGCCACCGACATGTGCACATCATCGGCCTGACGCAGGACCCGACGCTGACCGTCGGCGGAGGGCGCCTCGAGCACGTAGCGCAGTTCGTCATCGGACAGGAACGGCCAGGTGTCGAAGTACTGGATCCACGGGCGGGTCTGCGCCTCCGACCACACGATGTGGGCGATCTCGTCCATGCCCCGCACCTTGGTGCCCGGACCCATCGGCGGCGGACCGCACCAGATGGTGAGCCGGTCGTCGGTCGGCGACTTCAGCAGGTCCATCGTGGCCGCCACCCGGCGCCGGTACTCGGCCAGCCACTCCGGCGATCCCCGGGTGAGGCCGCGGCCCTGCCGGTCGGTCATGTTCTGGCCGTCGTTCGCCCCGAACATCATCACCAGGACCGAGGGCTGGTCCTTGGGGAGGACATCGCGCACGAGGTGCTCGGGCCAGTTGAAGTAGTCGGGTCGGGCCAGGCCCGTCGACACGTGGTAGTCGAGGGTCGAGGTGAACACCCCGGTGGTGGCCAGCACCCGCTGCAGCGAGGCCCCGAGGGTCTGGGTGATGGAGTCACCGCCCACCCACAGATGCAGCGGCGCCGAGGAGGTGGGCGCGGCGATGGTCGGGGGTCGGCTGGCCGCGTAGGCGTCCTGCGCAGCCTGGGCCTCCTGCTGTCGACGCACCAGCTCGGCCGCATCGATGCGCGAACCCTGGTTCTTGCCGAGCGCTGCGTCGACGCGGGTGCGCAGGAAGGTGAACTGGAAGGTGTCGCTGACCGTGGCGATCACGCTGGCCACTCCGTTGCGCCAGCCATCACCCTTGGCGTTGCTCTTCCGCAATGTGGCATCGGCGTTGAGGGTCATCGCCAGCAGCAGGCCCGCCACCATGACGATCAGGATCATGCCGGCCGACATCGTGCCGGGTCGTTGCGACCGGTTCCGGTGCAGCAGCGTGCGCCAGGAGAACCAGCGGTCGTCGGCCGGCGGGCGGGGTGATGCTCCAGACCGGACCGGGCGAGCCATGACCCGAGCGTAGAGGCCACCACTGCGCCTCGTCGGGCGAGTCCGGGCCCGGCACCGGATCGGCCGGATTCAGAACTGGAAGTAGATGAACGGGGCGACACCCTCGGGCCCGAGCGCGTCGATCATCACCAGCCCGAGGGCCAGCGCAGCGATCTGCAGGATGGGGGCGAGACCACCGAACCAGCGCTCGGCCCGCTTCGGGAAGCGCTCGGGCACGAACTGGGAGGCGAGGCTGGCGAGGACCACCAGGATCAGCAGCAGCGTCACGTTCGCATCGCTGCCGGTGCCCACCACCAGTCGCCACAGCACGGCGAAGGCATCGCTGACCGAGGGCGCCCGGAAGAACACCCAGGCCAGACACACGACGTTGAAGGTCAGGAACCACTGCAGGACCTTCACCACCCTCGGCGGCACTCCCCGTTCGTGACCGACCCAGCGCTCCTTCACCACCCGTTCGCCGATCAGGTAGCCGCCATGGATGCTCCCCCAGATGACGAAGGTCCAGTTGGCCCCGTGCCAGAGCCCACCGAGCAGCATCACCAGGAACAGGTTCCGATAGGTGAACAGCTTCGAACCGCGATTGCCCCCGAGGGGGATGTAGAGGTAGTCGCGCAACCAGCGCGACAGGGTCATGTGCCAACGTCGCCAGAAGTCCTGCAGCGAGGTGGCTGTGTAGGGCGCGTCGAAGTTCAGCGGGAAGCGGATCCCCAGCAGCAGTGCCACCCCGATGGCGATGTCGGTGTAGCCGCTGAAGTCGGCGTAGATCTGGATGGCGTAGGCGTAGATCGCCCACAGCACCTCCCAGCGGTCGTAGGCGCCCGGGAGTCGGAACACCGGGTCGACGATCTGGGTGGCGAGGAAGCTCGAGATCACGACCTTCTTGAACATCCCGCGGAAGATGAGCATGAACGCCTCGGAGGCCCGCACGTAGCGGGGGTCCGGGATGTGATCGAGCTGGGGGACGAACTCGCTGGCCCGCACGATGGGGCCGGCGACGAGATGGGCGAAGAACGACAGGTAGACCGCGAAGTCGAGCAGTGGCAGCGGACGCCGCCAGTGTCCCCGGCCGATGTCGATCACATAGCTGAGGGCCTGGAAGGTGAAGAACGAGATCCCCACGGGCAGCACGATGCGCAGCACCGGTGCACTCACCGAGATACCGAGGCTGTCGAGTCGGTCGGCCACCGCCGAGACGAAGAAGCTGAAGTACTTGAAGTACCCGAGGATCCCGAGGTTCACCACCACGGCGGCGCGCACGAGCCAGATGCTCAGCGGCGTGCGCTCGCCATCAGGCGTGAGCGCCCGGTGGATCACCACACCGAACAACCAGTTGATGCCGATGCTGGCGAGCAGCAGGTAGAGGAAGTTCCAGTCCCACCAGCCGTAGAACACACAGCTGGCCGCCAGTATGAACCACCGCCATGCCCGGCGATGGGGCCGCAGGATCCAGCTGCCGGTGAACACCACCACGAAGAAGACCGCGAAGTCGATGGTGGGGAAGAGCATCGGGCGCGAACCTACCGCAGCGGGTCCCGGGGAGATCCGGAGCGGATGCATCTCCGATGGGGTGTGGCGGCCGGTAGGGTCACCACGTGCTCGACCATGTGTTCACCGACGCCATCGGCGCGCTGCGCGACGCCTTCGAGGGCGCCATGCTGGAGCGGCAGGCCTTCGAGGAGCGCTTCAACGTCGACATGCTCCTCGGCGACATGACCTGGGAGACCAGCTACGGACTCCCCGGCGAGGGGCACCCCCCGCGGGTGCAGGCCGACATCACGCTGACCTGGCCCACCTGGGCGCAGACCTCGTACCGGTCCTGGTACATCGGCGAGCAGCTCGATGAGGCCCCCCGGATCGACATCGAGATCGCCCTGCGGGTGCAGCGCCTCGCCAAGGCCCCCGATGTCGCCGAGCTGCTGGCGGTGCTGCCGGCGGTCAGTCCCACCATCGGACGCGATCATCTCGAGCGTTCCGGTCCCACCATCGAGGCCGCCTACCCCACCGATCTCGACACCGCCGAGTACGCCGTCGAGGTCTCCTACGAGGGCTCCTACGAGGTCGACGAGGCCACGTTGGCCGACGGCGCCCTCCTCGATGACCACCTCAACGCCATGGGCGGGTGGATCTCCTCGGTGCTGGTGAAGGTCGGCGACCTGCGCTGGGACTTCCTGCCGCCGCTCGAAGCACTGCCCTGATCAGAACTCCTCGGGGTTGCCGATGAGATCGGGGTAGTTCGGCTCCCGCCCCTCGGCCTTGGCGGAGAAGGCCTCGATCATGTCGGAGGGCTGGAACATCCCGGTCTGCCAGGTGGCGATGTGGTCGAGCGAATCGGCCACGGAGTGATCGCGGGCGTAGTTGATCATCTCCTTCGAGCCCCACACGGCCAGCGGACTCTTGGATGCGATCTCGGCGGCGATCTGCAGCACGCCATCGACCAGTGCCTCATGGGTGGGGAAGATCTCGTTGACGAGACCGACCTCGAGGGCGCGCTGGGCGGTCATGCGGCGACCGGTGTAGGCGTACTCGCGGGCGATGCCTTCGGGGATGAGCTTGGGCAGGCGCTGGAGCGTGCCGACATCGGCGGTCATGCCGATGTTGATCTCCTGGATGACGAAGAAGGCGTCCGCGCTGCAGTAGCGCATGTCGGCGGCGGTGACCATGTCGACCGCACCGCCGATACAACCTCCATGGATGGCGGCCAGCACCGGCATGCGGGCCTTCTCGAAAGCACTGAAGCTCTCCTGGAGCATCAGCGCGGTCTGGCGCAGCCGCGCTCGCACCCGGCCCATCTCCCCCGCTCCACCACCGAGACCGGTGTCGTTCGCGGAGAACACGGCGAGGTCCATGCCGGCGCAGAAGTGTCGGCCCGTGGAGGACACCACGATGGCGCGCACATCGCCGCGGTCGTCGAGCTGGCGCACGATGCGCGGCAGTTCGTTCCAGAACTCCCGGATCATGGAGTTGAGCTCATCGGGTCGATTCAGCACCACATGGGCGACGTGATCGGTGACCGTGACGTCGAAGCACTTCCAGCTCATCGGTGGACCCTCCAGAGATCGGACAGCGGGGACTGCGGACGGGCGCCCAGATGGGAGATGACCTCACCGGCCGCCAGCGAACCCATCCGGGCGGCATCCTCGATCGACAGACCGGAGGACCAGCCGGACAGGAAGCCCGCAGCATAGAGATCACCGGCTCCGGTGGTGTCGACCAGTTCGGCGGGGACCGCCGGGACGACGATGCGCTCGCCGCCGGCGACGACGACCGATCCCTGCTCCGACCGGGTGAGGCAGGCGATGGCGACATGGTCCGACACCTGCGCGGCGGCGGAGGCGAACTCGGAGGTCTCGTACAACGAGCAGATCTCGACCTCGTTGGCGAAGAGGATGTCGACATCGGCGGCGACCAGTCGGAGGAACTCCTGACGATGACGATCGACGCAGAAGCCGTCGGAGAGGGAGAAGGCCACCCGGGTGCCGGCAGCACGGGCGGTGTCGATGGCGGTGCGGATGACCCCGATGGCCCCGGGATCGTCCCAGAGGTAGCCCTCGATGTAGAGCACCGAGGCTGAGGCGATGAGATCGGCATCGACATCGGAGGCCTGCAGCGAGGCGGCCACACCGAGGTGGGTGTTCATGGTTCGCTGGGCGTCGGGCGTGACCAGGATGAGGCACCGGGCGGTGCCGGCCGCCGCGGCGGCGCCGGTGACGGCATCGGTGGCGTAGGCCACGCCGGCGGCCCGGATGTCATGGGCGAACACCGCACCGAGGTCGTCATCGGCCACCTTGCCGATGAAGGCGGCCCGGCGCCCGAAGGAGGCCACGCCGACGGCGGTGTTGGCCGCCGAGCCGCCGGAGATCTCGATGGCGGGGGGCATGGCGTCGTAGATGCGCAGGGCCCGTTCGGTGTCGATGAGGTCCATCGCCCCCTTCACCATGGCGTGGTGGTCGAGGAAGGCGTCGTCGGTGTGGGTGAGAACGTCGACGATGGCCATGCCGATGCACACCACGTCGAGGGATCGCCCCACAGGGGGCGGGAGGGAGGTCATGGCGGTGACCCTACGCTGGAGGGGTGACCGCACGAGAACTCCCCTCCGACCCGCCGGCCTTCGACGATCCCGAGGTCGTCGATCCGTACCGCCTCCCCGCCGGTGTCCGACCGCATCGCTACGACCTCACCCTCGAGCCGGACCTGGGCGCCGCCGCCTTCCGCGGCTCGGTCGCCATCGGGCTCGTCATCGACGCACCCACCGACACCATCCACTGCAACGCCCTCGATCTCGTCATCGAACGGGCCTGGCTGGTCGACGCCGCCGGGGTGCGTCACGACGTCACCACGATCGACCTCGACGCCGCCACCGAGCGCGTGGCCTTCGGACTTCCCGCCGTGGTCGAGGGCACCGCCACCCTGCACATCGAGTTCGCCGGTGAGCTCAACGATCGGTTGCACGGGTTCTACCGCTCCACCTTCCTCGACACCGACGGTGCGGAGCAGATCATCGCCACCACCCAGTTCGAGGCCACCCATGCCCGACGGGCGTTCCCGTGCTGGGACGAACCGGCCCACAAGGCGGTGTTCGGCATCACGCTGGAGGTCGACGCCGAACTGTTCGCGGTCTCGAACGCCGCCGAGATCAGTCGCACCCCCCATCCCGACCGACCCGGGACCGATGTGGTGCGCTTCGCCGACACGATGGTGATGTCGACCTACCTGGTGGCCTTCGTGGTCGGCCCGCTCGAGGCCACCGAACCGGTCGATGTCGACGGCGTGCCCCTGCGCATCGTGTATCCCCGGGGCAAGGGCCATCTCACGGCTCATGCTCTCGAGGTCGGCGCCTTCGGCCTTCGGCACTTCAGCGAGTACTACGGCATCGCCTACCCGGGGGACAAGGTCGACCTCGTCGCCATCCCCGACTTCGCGTTCGGGGCCATGGAGAACCTCGGCTGCATCACCTTCCGGGAGATCCTGCTGCTGGTCGATCCCGAGGACACCACCCAGGCCGAGCTGCTCAACGTCACCGACGTCATCCATCACGAGCTCGCCCACATGTGGTTCGGTGATCTCGTCACCATGCGCTGGTGGAACGGGATCTGGCTCAACGAGGCGTTCGCCACCTTCATGGAGATGCAGGCCACCGACGCCTACCGTCCCGACTGGGAGCGCTGGGTCTCCTTCGGACTCGCCCGCAGCGCGGCGTTCGACACCGACGCCCTCACCAGCACCCGCCCCATCGAGTACCCGGTGGTCTCCCCCGACGATGCCGAGGGGATGTTCGACATCCTCACCTACGAGAAGGGCGCCGCGGTGGTGCGCATGCTCGAGACCTTCCTCGAGCCCGAGGTGTTCCGGGCCGGCATCCGGTCCTACCTCGCCACCCATGCCCATGCCAACACCGAGACCACCGACCTGTGGGACGCCATCGAGGCGGTGGCCGATCAGCCGGTGCGCAGCATCATGGACTCCTGGATCCTCCAGGGGGGTCATCCGGTCATCTCGGTCGAGATCGTCGACGACGGACGCACGCTGCGCCTCTCCCAGCACCGCTTCGGGTACGCCGGCGATCTCGGCGAGGGCACCGGACCCACCGCCCGCGAGGACGATCGCTCGCGGTGGATGGTGCCGATCATGCTCTCGCAGCGCACCATGCCCGACGGCGTCCTCACCGTCGAGAAGGTGCTGCTCGACGGTCCCTCCATCGACATCGAGCTGGTCGAACCGGCGCTGTGGGTCCTGGTCAACACCGAGGGGACCGGGTTCTACCGGGTCGACTACGCGCCCCAGCTGCGGGCGGCCCTGGTCGCCCATGCCCAGAGCGATCTCTCCCCCATCGAGCGCTACGGACTCATCGACGATGCCTGGGCCGGCGTGCTCGCCGGACGCATCACCGCCCATGACTTCCTCGTCACCGTCGATGCCTTCGCCACCGAGACCGACCTCTCGGTGTGGCAGCGGATCATCGCCTCCCTCACCGCCCTCGACCGCCTCCTCGACGGCGAGGCCCGCAGTGCGTTCCAGAGCCGGGTGCGCGCCCTCATCGGCCCGGCGCTGCAGCGTCTCGGCGACGCCCCCATCACCGACGATCGCGACCGAGCGCTGCGCGGTGTGCTGTTCGAGGCCCTCGGAGTCCTCGGCGAGGACGAGGCCGTGCGTCGTCGGGCCCGCACCATCGCCGGGTTCGACGGCTCGGCGCCCGATGTCGGGGCCGACGCCGCCCTGCGCGCCGCGGCCATCACGATCGTGGCCGCCTCCGGCACCGTCACCGAGTTCGACGAGTTCGTGGTGCGCATGCGTGAGGCCGACACCCCCCAGGAGCAGCTCCGTCATCTCGCTGCGCTCGCCGACTTCCCCGACGCCGATCTCCTGCGGCGCCTGCTGGCCATGAGCATCACCGATGCCATCCGCACCCAGGACGCCCCGGCAGTGCTGCGCCGGGCGCTCACCAATCGCCACCATGGGGATCTGGCCTGGTTCTTCGTGGTCGCCGAATGGGACACCATCAATCGCCGGTTCCCGTCGAACTCCATCGCCCGGCTGCTCGAGGGCATCCGATCGATCTCCGACCCGGGTCTCGCCCACGAGGTGCTCTCGTTCTTCGAGACCCACGAGGTCCCTCAGGGCGACAAGATCCTCGCCCAGCACCTCGAACGCCTCGAGGTCAGTGTCGCCCTGCGCACCCGGGAGGCCGACCGACTGGCCCACGAGCTGCTCGAGCACCATCGGTTCCTGCATCGCCACTGAGGAGTCGCCACTGAGGAATCGCCACCGAGGCGACGCCACCGCGGTTCAGCGTTCGTCGATCGCCTGCGCCATCGCCGTGGGCATGGCCGGGTGGGCTCGTCGTTCCCAGCGCGAGGCGAAGCGCTGGGCCGCCCAGGCGAGACCGATGACGAGGATCACCACGCCGAGACCGCGCAGATGCTGATAGCCACCGCCGAGTTCCTGGATGGACACCACCGAGGTCGGCCACACGAACCAGCTGGCGGCGATGCACACCACGAGTCCGGCGGGCTGGTAGCGGCCGAGACCGCCGGCGGCGAGGAGGGCGAACCCGGCGGCGAGGTACCAGGGCCAGATCACCGGACCGAGGATCACATAGGCGACGAGCATCACCCCGGTGGCCCGCACCACGCCGATGCGAGGACTGCGGATCATCACGACGAGCGCCAACAGGACCACCAGCAGCAGGCCGATGGCCCGCACCCCGGCGGTGAGCGTGGCGCCGTCGACGTCGATGCCCACTCCTCCGAGCAGTTCGGAGATGCTGAACCCGAGTTTCGTGGTGGGTGAGTAGGTGTCGTTCACCTTGCCGGTGCTGGTGAGGGCGGTCAGCCAGCCCGGCCCCATCCCCATCAGCACGCAGCCCAGTGCGATGGCCACCACTGCAGCGCCCATGACCCGGGCGGTGGTGAGGATGCGACGACCGGTGGTGGCGATGGCACCGTCCCAGCACCAACCCAGATAGACCAGTCCGAGCGCGGCCGGGAGCTTGATGGCGGTGGCGGCGATGAGCAGCGCGGCGCCCAGGACGCGCCGTCCCCGCTGGGCCGCGGCGAGGCCGAGGGCGAGGAAGCCGAACATGAGTGCGTCGTTGTGCGCCCCACCGATGAGATGGAGGATGACGATCGGATTGCCGATGCCGATGGCGACGGCCACCGCCGGGGAGACCCCGCTGCGCTGGGCGATCAACGAGACCC
This sequence comes from Acidobacteriota bacterium, assembly GCA_018969405.1. GTDB lineage: Bacteria > Actinomycetota > Acidimicrobiia > Acidimicrobiales > Acidimicrobilacustridaceae > Acidimicrobilacustris. The sequence goes on along the minus strand of JAGWYK010000002.1, from coordinate 83,192 downwards.
CGATGCCCGCCATGAGGATGCCGCCGGCCACGACGACCCGGTACAGCCACAGCGCCACGGCGGGATCATGCCCGGCCGCCTCCACGACGGTGCGGCTGGTGAACACCGCCACCGGCCCGTAGGGGGCCGCAGCGGCGCGCCACACCGGATCGGCGCCGGAGGTCCAGTCGTTGCGACCGAGGGCGACCGGTCCGGTCGAACCGGGATCGATGCCGCGCGAGGCCATCTCACCCTGGGCGACGTAGCTGTAGACGTCGTTGGACAGCAGCGGCGGTCCGAGCGACACCGGGATGGCCCACAGCGCGATCACCACCCCGACCACGATGAGGGCGCGTCGCGGATCGGGGATGCGTCCGGCGCGCGCGATGAGACCCAGCCAGCCGATGGCGAGCAGCACGAGTCCGAGCAGGAACCACAGGGTGGAGGCCAGTGCGGAACCCGGATGGGCGATGCCGGGCACAGTGATGCGCCAGTTCGGTACCGCCAGGCGCCACACCGGCGCCGACGCGGCGATGACCAGCCCCCCGAGGACGCCGGACAGTGCGAACAGGATCGTCTGCAGCGGACGGGGTCGGGAGTCGACGGGAGCCTGCCACGGCACCTGCTCGTAGCGCGGTGCATCGGAGGTGTCGGTGTGACCGAGCACGAGTTCCCGGAGCCGCTCGGCCCAATGGGAGAGCTGCGGCGACTCGTCGACGGCGCGACGGACTCGGTCGATCACAGCGGGCACGGTGGGAGGCTACTGCAGCGGTTCGGCCATCGATCGGCAGAGATCCGCCTGCTGCGCCGCCGAGGGCAATCCCCAACCGGGCTGGTAGCCGATGACCTCGCGCAGTGAGCTCGATCGCCATCGATCCTCGAGCATCTCGATCTGATCGGTGGTGACCAGCGCCGGATGCACCACACCGCAGGCCCGCGCCAGGCGCAGGAGTTCGAAGCGGAGTGTCGCCAGGTAGTTGGCGCAGCGCACCGACTTGTGTGCGGGATCGAGGCCCCGGACCAGCCGAGGGTTCTGGGTGGCCACACCGGTGGGACAGCGATCGGTGTGACAGCGCTGAGCCTGGATGCATCCGATGGACAGCAGCGCGGTGCGTCCCACGTTGATCATGTCGCACCCCATGGCCATGGCCGACAGGGCGGCCTCGGGCAGACCGAGCTTCCCGGATCCGATGAAGGTGAGGTCGTCGACCAGTCCCTGCTCGGCGAACTCGCGGTACACGCGGGTGAAGCCCCAGCGGAAGGGCAGCGAGACATGATCGGTGAAGGTGAGCGGCGCCGCACCGGTCCCGCCCTCGCCGCCGTCGATGGTGATGAAGTCCGGCCCGCCACCGCGGCGGGCCATGGCGGTGGCCAACTGGGACCAGAACGCGTCCTCACCCACGGCGGACTTGATGCCGACGGGGAGACCGGTGGCCGCGGCGATGGTCTCGACGAACTCGATGAGCGAGTCCACATCGCCGAAGGCGCGGTGCCGGGCGGGACTGCGACAGGTGACACCCACCGGCACACCGCGGATGGCGGCGATCTCAGGGGTGACCTTGGGCCCCGGCAGCACCCCGCCCAGACCGGGCTTGGCCCCCTGGGAGAGCTTGATCTCGATGGCACGGACCGGGGCGGAGGCCACGCCGTCGACGAGCCGGGCGAGATCGAATCCTCCATCATCATCACGACATCCGAAGTAGCCGGTGCCGATCTGCCAGACGAGATCGCCCCCCTGACGGTGGTACTCGGTGATGCCACCCTCGCCGGTGGCCTGCAGCGCGCCGGCCAGCGCGCAGCCCCGGTTGAGCGCCTCGACCGCCCGTCCGCTGAGGGAGCCGAAACTCATGCCCGAGACGTTGACCACCGAGGCGGGTCGGAAGGCCTGCGGACGATGATGGGCGGCCCCGAGCACCTTGGCCGCCGGCACAGGGATGCGCACATCGGGATGATCGGGCTCGCCGACCCGGGGCGGAGCGGGGAACGCGGCGTGCTTGATGATGATGTAGTTGCGGGCGCTGTCGAGATCGTTGTCGGTGCCGAAGCCGACGTTGTTGTTCTCCGCCTTCGCCGAGGCGTAGACCCAGGTGCGCTCGTCGCGGCTGAAGGGTCGTTCCTCGTTGTTGTCGGTGACGATGTACTGCCGGAGCTCGGGACCCACCCGCTCGAGCAGGTAGCGGAGGTGACCGATGATCGGGAAGTTGCGCAGGATGGCATGCCGCTTCTGGGTGAGGTCGTACACGACGACCGCCACCACGCCGACCAGCACCACGATCAGGACCGCCAGCAGAACCATGGTCGGAGCCTACGGCGATCAGATCAGCGCCAGCACGAGCCCGATCTGCCCGAGGTGGTAGGTGACGATGACCACCGCGCGGCTCTGGGTGAACTGACCCACGAAACGGGTCCATCCGAGCACGGCGTCGCTGACGAAGAACAGCAGTGCGCCGATCACGGCGAACACGGCTCCCGTGCCGAAGGCGAACATCACCATCGTGGAGATGGCCCCCATGTAGGCGATGACCGGGAGTCGCAGCGCGGTGTCGGCGGCGGCCGCACCGGCGACGATGCGGCGACCGACCACTGCGGCGGCGATCGCCGCCACGATCGCGCCCGTGACCACCCCGCCGAGACCGACACCCAGCGCGGCGAGGGCCACCACATAGGCGAGGTGGGCGAGCAGGAACGAGGCGAGGCCGGGAACGAACAGATCGGAGGGCAGCATGAGGAACACATCGCCGGCCAGCGAGAGCACCAGACCGATCACGAGGAACAGCCGAGCGGTGTCCGAGGACGGATCGAGCGAGAGGGCGACTCCCACCAGCGCCACCATGGTGAGCGGTTTGCAGATGTACTCGAGGATCCGGTTCCCGATGGACACGGCCAACCAGTCGAACACCGCCACCGTGACGGTGATGGAGAGGAACAGGAACGCCGCTGCGGTCATGGAGCGTCGAGGCGGGGCAGCACCAGCGCGATGCTGTCGGGGCAGACCGGTCGACCGTCGAGCCAGTCGCGCAGCTGGGCGATGGGCACCCACGCCGCCTCGGCGACCTCGCCGTCCTCGAAGGTGAACGGCCCTTCGGAGCGGGCCAGATAGACCCGGGCGAACTCGCGCACGTGGTCATCGGAGTAGACACCCTCGCCGAGGTAGCTGAGTTCGGCGGAGACGCCCACCTCCTCGGCCAGCTCACGGGCGGCGGCGACCTCCCATGGCTCATCGGCGGCGACGACTCCCCCCACGGCGATGTCCCACGCGTCGGGCCAGATGTCCTTCCAGTCCGCCCGGCGGTGCACGAGGATCTGATCGGCATCGTTGATGACGGCGATGAACACCGAGCGGTGCATCAGGTTCGCCGCCCGCATCTCGGCCCGTGTGACGGTGCCGATCACTGCGCCGGTGTCATCGACCTGGTCGATGATCTCCTCGTCCTCGTTGGCCATGCCGGTCACATCGCTTCCGCTCGGGCGCAGGCCTCATCGAAGGATGCGCCCTCCTCGACCATACCCCGGAGCTGGATGACATGGCGGGGGCGGTTCATGCCCAGCACACCGACGAGACGTCCCGCCCGGCCATACATGGTGACGAACCGGAACTCCTCGGTGCTGCCGTGCACCACCCGGGCGACATCGGTGGCCTCGGGGCGACCGGCCAGCTGGATCTTGCGGTCGTACTGGTCGCTCCAGAACCACGGCACCGGATCGAACACCTCCGGGGCATCGCCGCGCTGCTCGGCCAGCAGCCGACGGGCGGCCGCCTCACCACCGGCGATGGCATGCTCCCAGTGCTCGACCCGCAACGATCGGTCGAAGCGGCGGCTGTGGTAGCGGGCGATGTCACCGGCGGCGACGACCCCGGGGGCGGCCAGCAGGGTCTCGTCACAGAGGATGCCGTCGTCGAGGGCGAGTCCGGACCCCTCGAGCCACCCGGTGTTGACCTGCACCCCGATCCCGACCACCACGACATCCGCGGGCACCGAGGTGCCGTCGCTGAGGTTGACCGCGGTGACCAGAGGAGTCCCGTCGTCGTCAGGGGTGGTCTCGAGTCCGTCGACGCCGGTGGCGAGACGCACATCGACCCCGTGGTCACGATGGACCTGGGCGCACACCGCGCCCATCTCGGCGCCGAGTGCTCGCTCCAGCGGCACCGGCATCGCCTCGACGAGGGTGACCTCCAGCCCCCGACCACGGCAGGTGGCCGCGACCTCTCCGCCGATGAAGCCGGCACCGATGACCACGACCCGCCGCGGCTGCGCGGCGAGATCTGCGCGCAGGGCCAGCGAGTCGGCCACGGTGCGCACCACATGCACCCCGCGCACGCCGGCGGTGCCGGGGAGGTGACGGGCCGAGGCCCCGGTGGCGATCACGAGCGAGTCGTAGGACACGAGGCCGAGGGTGCCATCGGCATGCTGCAGCGACACCGACCGATCGGCGAGGTCGAGCGCGGTCGCCCTGGTGCCGAGCCGCAGATCGAGTCCGAGGTCCTCACGAGCCGAGGGCAGCAGGATGCGCTCGGGCTCGAGATCCTCGGCGAGGAACTGCTTCGACAGCGGTGGACGGTCGTAGGAGGCGAAGTGATCGGGATCGATCACGACGATGTCGCCGTCATGTCCCTCATGGCGCAGGGTGCGCGCTGCGTGCATTCCGGCGAGTGACGCGCCGATGACGACTGCCGTGGATGTCATGGGTCGGAGAGATCCGGTGGGGGCTCGGTCGGATGCGGACCTGACGCCGGCGGGCGTCAGTCCTCAGCGATCGCGATGGCCTGCTTGGGGCAGCGCTGGACCGCCTCCTCGAGCTTGGCCCGCATGGACTCCGGGGGGTTCTCGTCGAGGACGTACAGGAAGTCGTCGTCCCGCACCTCGAAGATCTCCGGGGCGATCCCCATGCAGACGGCGTTGCTCTCGCACAGATCAAAATCGACGACTACTCGCATCTCGTTCCCCTCTCGGTGACAGCTTCAGGACTGCTCATGGACCGCTGGTGGACGGCTCTCGGACACGGCCCTGCGCCGTGAACGGCCTCAATCATGCCCCATCGATCGGGGTCCCGACGACCCGACCCCGGGTGGGCGGCGGAGGTGACGCTCCGGACCACGGCGTGTCAGATTAGGGGGATGACAACCATCGCCCCCCTCGCCGGCGTCCGCATCATCGAGGCCTCCATGCTCGGCCCCGCCTCGATCACGACCAACCTCGTCGATCTCGGCGCCGAGGTCATCAAGATCGAGGCACCCGGGGGTGATTACGGCCGCCAGATGACCTGGCCGATCATCGAGAACACCTCGCTGCTGTTCCTCCACGCCAACCGGGGGAAGCGCAGTCTGATGCTCGACCTGCGCACCGACGAGGGTGTCGAGATCTTCAAGGAACTGGTCGCCGACGCCGATGTGGTGATCGAGGCGATGCGTCCCGGCGCGCTCGCCCGCCGCGGTCTCGGGTTCGAGGATCTCAGGAAGATCAATCCGCGGATCTGCTTCATGACCATCAGTGGCTACGGCATGACCGGCCCGTACCGTGATCTCCCCAGCCACGGCATCGCCTATGACACCTGGGCCGGCATCGTGCCGCCCGCCTACGACGAGGACGGTTTCTGCTACATCCCCGAGCATGTGTCGGTCGGCATCAACGCCGGACCGCTCTTCGGCGCCATCGGCATCCTCGCCGGCATCGTGCACGCCCGGGCCACCGGTGAGGGCCTCTTCATGGAGATCGCCCAGTCCGATGCGGCCGCCGCCGTGGACTGGCTGCGCAGCGAGACCCACCGTGCCTACGAGCGTCCCGAGTCCGAGGTCACCGGAAACGCCGCCGACGACTACGAGCGTCGGGCCCCCGGCACCGCCGGCATGAAGGAGGGCGTGCGCTACCAGATGTACGAGACCGCCGATGGCCACATCCTGTTCATGGCCTCCGAGCAGGAGTTCTGGCGCAACTTCTGTGCCGGCATCGATCGCATGGACCTGTTCGAGAAGTGGCCGGGTTCGAAGTACGCCGACCACGCCCGGGGCAACCGCGAACTGCTCGCCATCCTCACCGAGATCTTCAAGTCGCGCACCTCGGCCGAATGGATGGCCTTCGGTGGCGAACACAACACGCCGCTCGGTCCGGTGAACACCCCGAAGACCCTCGCCGACGATCCGCAGTTCAAGGATCGCCTGCCCTGGCTCCCCGCCGAGACCCATGGCGCCGACATGCTCCCCACCCCCATCAAGGTGGTCGGCGCCCAGCTGCCGGATCCCGGCATCGCCCCCACCGCCGGCCAGCACAGCGATGAGGTGCTGACCGAGGTGCTCGGCTACGACGCCGAGCGCATCGCCGAGCTGCGCACGAAGGGCGTCCTCGGCTGAACCCCGTCGCCGGTCCCGATCTCACCCCGGGAGAGGAACCGACCTCCGCCTCGCCGTCGATCGCCCGCATCCTCGGGCGCCTGCTGCTGCTCGGCATCGCCGCGTTCGCGCTCTACGGTCTGGCCCCCCAGCTGGTCGACATGTGGGACACGGTCCCGCGGCTGCGCAGCCTCAGCGTGGTCTGGTTCGTGGTGATGATCGCCCTCGAGAGCGGTTCGTACGTGTGCGCATGGGCCCTGACCCGGGTCGCCCTGCCCCAGGTGAGCTGGTTCGTGGCCGGCACCGCCCAGTTGGTGTCCAACGCCGTGGCCAAGGTGCTGCCCGGTGGCGCGGCGGTCGGTGGGGCCACCGGGTTCCGCATGCTGTCGGTCTCGGGCATCGACCGGGGTTCCGCCGGGGCCGCCCTCGCCGCCAACGCCATCATCTCCAACGGTGTGCTGTTCTGCCTCCCCATGGTGGCGCTGCTGGGTTCCATCGTCGGTGCCCCGGTGCCCAACGGCCTCGACCGGGTGGCCTGGGGCGGGGCGCTGCTGTTCCTCGTGCTGTTCCTGTTCGGCTACGTCATCGTCCGCCATGACCGCCCCCTGCGGTTGTTCGGCGATCTGCTGCAGCGGATCTGGACCCCGATCCTGCGGCGCATGCACCGCAGCGGGGGTCCCACCGCGGATGGGCTGGTGCAGCAGCGCGACGCCATGGTGGCCGGTCTCGGCGCCCGGTGGAAGCGGGCTCTGCTCGCTGCGGTCGGCAACTGGCTGCTCGACTACTTCGCCCTGGTCGCCGCCCTCATGGCCGTGGGCGTCCGTCCTCGGCTCAGTCTGGTGCTGCTCGCCTACGGCGCCAGCGCCCTGCTCACGATGATCCCGCTCACCCCCGGCGGTCTCGGCTTCGTCGAGGCCGGCCTCACCGCCATGCTGGTGCTGTCGGGCGTCCCCTCCGCCGATGCGCTGCTGGCCACCCTCGCCTATCGCATCGTGTCGTACTGGCTCCCCCTGCCGGCCGGTCTGGTCGCCCAGCTGCTGTTCCGGCATCGCTATGGACGCGGGGCGGCGGTGGCCACCACCTGACCGAGCGGGTCCCCCGTCGCGGTGCTCGGATACGGCGCGCTCAACTCCGGTGCGTTCCGGCCGATCTGATGGTCCCGGATGGAAGGGACCGAGATCCATCCACGACGCAGCAGTGAGCATCGGAGGGACCAGATGATGCGGACACAGGAGATGGTGGTGGTCGACGCCCGAGGCCTGCGGGCCCGAGCGGAACGTCTGCGCCGGCGGGCCGGTCACGATGACGGTCCCCTCGCGGTGTCCTACCGGCGACGGGCCAGCGAGCTCATGCTCCAGGCCTGGCTCCTCGAGATCCGCGCCGGGGTGCCGCTGGACCGGATCCCCACCGCCGCCTGATCACCGGGTCGGCGCCGCCCGGACCGCGCCGCCCGGAGGACTGCGCCGCCCGAACGGCACCTCTGGCGCCATCGCCTAGATTCGGCGTTCCGAACGACGCGAAAGGCCCCGCACCATGGGATTCCCGACCGACATCAGGATCATCGAGACCTTCGTGGGCATGCCCAGTCGCAACCGCAAGGAGGTCTACAAGTTCCTGGCCCCCCACCTCCGCGACCAGGAGTCCAAGGACTTCCGCTTCCCGGCGCAGTACATGTTCAAGGACGTCCCACCCGACATCGAGGAGAGCATCGATCCGGTGGCGTTCCTCATGGACAACCTCGACCGCCACAACATCGAGACAGCCATGCTCGGCTACCGACCGGAGAACGAGGACTGCATCCGCGCCCTCGAACTGCATCCGGACCGGTTCATCACCTGTCTCGAGTTCGATCCCAACGATGTGATGACCGAGATCCGTCGCATCCGGGCGACCCATGAGCAGATCGGCCTCAGCGCACTGAGCACCTTCCCCGCCGGCTACCGGGTGCCCATCAACGACAAGCGGATGTATCCGTTCTACGCCCTGTGCGTGGAGCTCGATCTCCCGATCTTCGTCTGCGCCGGCATCCCCGGCCCCCGCGTGCCCTTCGCACCGCAGCATGTCGAGCTCATCGACGAGGTCATGTACGACTTCCCCGATCTCACCTTCGTCATGCGCCACGGTGCCGAACCGTGGACCGAGCTGGCCATGAAGCTCATGCTCAAGTGGCCGAACCTCTACTACTCGACCTCGGCGTTCGCCCCGAAGCACTACCCGAAGAACATCATCGACTACGCCAACAGCCGCGGTGCCGACAAGATCATCTACGCCGGCTACTTCCCCGCCGGTCTCAGCTACGACCGCATCTTCGCCGAACTGCCGAACGTGCCGTTCAAGGACGAGGTGTGGCCGAAGTTCCTGCGCGAGAACGCCCGGCGGGTGCTGAAGCTCGACTGAACCGGGCGCAGCGGCGCCCGACCAGCATGACCTGCAGCTAGGCCTTGAGGATGTCCTTCCAGGGGAGGTCCTTGTCGGGCTGCGCGTCGCGGGGAAGACCCAGCGCCCCCTCGGCGATCATGTTGCGATGCACCTCATTGGTGCCTCCGCCGATGCGCGACGCGAACTGCGTGAGCACGGCGTTCTGCCAGAAGCCGGAATCGGGGGCATCGGCCCGGTCGAGCATGCCGTCGGGCCCTTCGATCTCGAGGGCGAGACTGGTCTTGATCTCCGAGGACTGCGTCATGAAGTTCTTCATCACCGAGGGATGCGGCGGCCGGCCGCGTCCGTTCATGATGAAGGTCTGCATGCGCAGACCCATCAGCGACAGCATCCGCTCCCGGGCGTACACATCGGCCAGTCCCTGGCGAACCACGGGATCGTCGGTGCGCCCGAACCGGCGTGCGGTCTCGAGCAGCGTGGCGAACCCGGCGACACCGCCGCCACCACCGATGAGACCGGCCTCACTGGTGAGCACCGTACGGGTCACGGGCCAGCCGTTGTCGATCTCGCCGATGACGTTCTCCACCGGGATCGGGACGTCGTTGAAGAACACCTCGTTGAAATGCGACTGGCCGTTGGCCTGACGCAGCGGGCGCACCTCGATGCCGGGGGTGTGCATGTCGACGATGAAGAACGTGATGCCCCGGTGCTTGGGGGCGTCGGGGTTCGTGCGGGTGATGAGGATCCCGAAATCGGCGTGCTGGGCCTCGGAGTTCCACACCTTCTGGCCGTTGACGATGAACTGATCACCGTCGCGCACGGCGCGGGTGCCGAGAGCGGCGAGATCGGAACCGGCGCCCGGCTCGGAGAACAGCTGGCACCACAGCTCATCGCCGCGCAGCAGCGGCCTGAGGTACCGCTCCTGCTGGGCGGCGTTGCCGTGGCGCATGATGGGCGGACCGACCAGGGAGAGGGCGGCGTTGAGGAAGCCGGCGGTCACGTCGTAGGCCGCGACCTCCTGACCGAAGATGATGGCGTCGGCGGCGGAACCGCCCCGGCCGCCGAACTCCTTCGGCCAGGTGATGCCCGCCCACCCGTTGTCGAACAGGGTGCGCTGCCACTGCTGGCAGCGGGCCATGTAGGCCTCTGCGGCCTCATGGCTGTCGTCCACGGGCCCCCGGGACCAGTCGGCGTCGGTGCCGGTCTTGCGGGAGGCGTTGGCATCGAGGAACGCTCGGATCTCTGCTCGGAGGGCGGCCTGTTCCGGGGTTTCGTCGAAGTTCACGGTGCCCGACTGTAGATCCCCGCCGAGCGGGCGATGACACCGGCCGACACCGGCGCGGGCGGTGACGACGGAGGCGGGGCCTAGTGTTCGCCCATGGCCCGCCCGAACCGCCGTGCTCTGCTGTCGCTCGGTCTCGGCCTCGTGCTCATGGTCGTGGCGATCACCTCGGCCTGCGGTGGTTCCTCGGGCGAGGATGCCACCACCACCTCCACGGCGATGGCCACCGACTCCTCGACCACCGTCGACCCACTCGCTCCGGTGCTGGGAACCGATCCGACGCGGTCGGTGGTGGTCGGTCCGGGGCGAAGGTTCGAACTGGTCCTGCCCGCCGATCCCACCCGGGGCTGGCACTGGGAACTCGAGCCGGTCGACACCGCCGTGGTCGTGCCCCTCTCCAGTGAGTTCCGTGACGATCGGACCCTGCTGGCCTCGACGTCGACATCGACATCGACGTCGACGTCGACCACCACGATCATCGAACCGATGGCCACCGGGCAACCCGCCACCACGACCACCCTCGATCCCGATGCACCGGAGGCCGCGCCGCTCGTGCAGGTCACCAGCTTCGCTGGGCGCACTCCCGGAATCACCGAGATCCGTCTGCGCTACGTGCGCATCGGCGGCAGCGGCGATGCGACCCGCACCGTCACCTTCACGGTGGTGGTGCTGCGTCCTGATCAGTCCTGATCAGGACTGATCGTCACGCTCCGCCCGCCAGCGTTCGAGATCCGACTCGAGCTCGAACCCGGGGGCGACACCGTCGTCGAATCCGAGCGGGGTCATGGCCAGATCGATCGCCACCCAGAGGGTGCGGGAGTGGGGGAAGAACAGGATCGGGACCGCCAACGCGCTCAGGGCGGTGAACGATCCGATGAACCCCAGCGGCGGATCGGGCCAGGTCACACCCACACCGACGGCGAGGATGAGGATCACCACGGTCTGCACGACACAGACGTTGAGGAACCACGATCCCAGCCACTGCCCCGGTTCGCGCCGGAACATCAGCCCGCACCGGGGACAGGCCGGCACCATCACCACCCAGCGGTGGAAGAGTCGGCCCTGTGCACACACCGGGCAGCGCCGGAGCATGCCTCGCTTCAGCAACGTCGACGCCGACACACTCACCGGCCCATGTTGTCCCATGGGGCCGAGAGTCGACGACTCGGGTCGGCTGTATCGTGTCCTCGATGGGTGATCCGGTGCGGACCGATGAACTGCGGACGCTGTTCCTGTTCCTCGCCGATCACGACTTCGCCGGCTACTCCCCCACCTACGAGCGCATCGCCCGTCATGTGGCGGCATCACCCGAGCTGCTGGAGTTCGTCGATCGGGCGGCGGCGCCGAACTCCCGACGCGGTCGGGTCCCGGTGCTGTTCCATGCCGCACTCCACGATCTCGCCCTGACCGGAACGTCCACTCCACTGGCCCGACTCATGGCGGGGGACTCCTCGGTCGATGCCGCCGCAGCGGTCGATCTCGCCATCGCCGAGCACGGCGCGGACATCGTCACCACCATGCGCACCCGATCGGTGCAGACCAACGAGGTGGGACGCAGCGCCGCCATCGCCGCCGGACTGGCCACCATCGACACCGGTGACCGGGCCATCGCACTGATCGAATGCGGACCCAGTGCCGGTCTCAACCTGTTCGTCGATCGGTGGCATGTGGAGCTGCTGCGCGACGGCACCGTCCTCGGAACCTTCGGACCCTCATCCTCGCCGGTGCAGCTGTGCTGCGAGCTGCGCGGCCCCGACACTCCCCCGATCGGACCTCTCCCGTCGATCGCGGCACGCACCGGGGTCGACCCGGCGCCGATCGACGCCTCCGATCCTGTGCAGGCGCGGTGGCTGCGGGCCTGCCTCTGGCCCGATCTCCCCGAGCGCTCGGCCCGGCTGGAGGCCGCCCTGTCGGTCGTGACCCTCGAACCACCCTCCCTGGTGCGCGGTGATGCGGTCACCGATCTCGCACCCTTGGTCGCCGCCGCCGATCCCGAGCTGCTGCCGGTCGTGCTGTCCACCTGGGCGATGGCGTACATCCCCGCCGACGGGCGAGCGTCCCTGGTCGCCGCCCTCGACGCCATCGGCACCCGCCGCGACCTCGCCATGCTCACCCTCGAGGAACCCCGCTTCACCCCCGGGATCGACTCGGTGGATCAGTTCACATCTGCCTACGACGACGAGGGCGACGGCACCCCCACGCTGCTCTCGCTGCGCCACTGGCGCGAGGGCTCGGTCATGACCACCCCGCTCGCCATGTGCCACCCTCATGGCCGTTGGATGGCCTGGTCCGACGACGGCTTCGACCACGGGGAGCGAGACGATGGCTGAGTGGGTGCTGCGACGGACGGCGGCGCGGGTGGTCGTGCTCGATCAGCACGGTCACACCCTGCTGCTGCGCGCCTCCGATCCCGCCGATTCCTCCAAGGGTCACTGGTGGGAGATCCCCGGGGGCGGCATCGAGCGGGGCGAGACCAGCGCCGAGGCGGCGGCGCGCGAGCTCTACGAGGAGACCGGCATCGTCGGGGCCGAGATCGGACCCTGCGTCTGGACCCAGCACGCCAAGTTCACCTTCGCCGGCTGGAAGTTCGACCAGCAGGAGTTCGTGCACATCGCCTGGACCGATCGCATCGACCTCGACACCATCCGCCCCGGCGGACTCGAGGTGTTCGAGGCCATGGCCTTCCGGGGTCATGACTGGTGGCACATCGATGCGCTGCTCAGCTCCACCGACGCCGTGCTGCCCCGCCGTCTGCGCGAGTTCCTGCCCGACCTGGTGGCCGGGCGGCTCCCCGACACCCCCCTCGACATCACCCACATCGATCCCGAGATCACGTTCTGAGCGGGCGAGCGATCCACCATCGCCCCCCGATCCCGCCCATGCGCACCGTCCCTCCCGATCCGACCATCCGACCGCTGCAGGCCCTGCTGCGCGGCTGTCGCAAGCACTGCGCCGTGTGCAACAGCGGCCACCTCTTCACCCGATGGTTCACCCTCGCCGAGCGCTGCCCGTGCTGCGACCTGCGCTTCGAACGCATCGAGGGCCACTGGACCGGTGACCTCGGCATCAACACCATCGTGAGTTTCGGATCCCTGCTGCTCGCCCTCATCGCAGGATTCCTGCTGAGTTGGCCCGAAGCACCTGGGGTCGGGCTGCTGGTGATCGCCGTCGCCATCGCGGCGTTCATGCCGGTGCTGTTCTTCCCGTTCTCGAAGACCATCTGGCTGGCGATCGACCTGATCATGCGGCCCCTGGAGCCCGGTGAGGTCGCCCGCGGATACGGGCCCCAACGGGGTGAGGAACCCGGCCGACCCCTAACCTGACCGACGTATGGACCCCCGCCAGCGCGAGGCCGACCCGCTCGGCTCCACCGCCACCCTCGAGGCCTCGGAGCCGACCATCGTCGATGTGCTCGTGGTCGGCGCCGGGCCGGCCGGCATCGCCGCCGCCATCACCGCCGCCCGCCACGACCTCGAGGTGCTGGTGATCGATCGGGCCTCGTTCCCCCGCGACAAGATCTGTGGTGACGGGCTCACCACGGCGGCCCTGCGCGAACTCGACGAGCTGGGACTCGATCCCGCCGCCGTGGCCTCCTGGATCGACGTCGACGCCGCCCTCGTGCGGTCCCCGAGCGGCCGTGAGGTGCTGTTCCCGTTCCCCGAGCGTGAAGGTCTCTACGGTGCGGTGTGCCGACGCCGTGACCTCGACCACGCGTTGGTGGAGCATGCCCGCCGGCTCGGCATCCGCATCGCCGAGGGTGTCGCCTTCCAGTCGCTCATCGAGGCCGAGGACGCCGTGGAGGTCATCACCGACGGCGCCGGGACGGTGCGGGCCCGCTGGGTCATCGCCGCCGACGGGATGTGGTCGGGGGTGCGGCGCTCCCTCGGTGTGGCGCCGGCGCAGTACCGGGGAGAGTGGCACGCGTTCCGCCAGTACTTCCGCGATGTCTCCCCCGAGGCGGCCTCGCAGCTGGTGGTGTGGTTCGAGCCCGACCTGCTGCCCGGGTACGCCTGGTCGTTCCCGCTCGGCGATGGATCGGCGAACGTCGGCTACGGCATCCTGCGCGGTGGTTCCTACACGGTGCCCGACATGGCTGCGGTGTGGCGCGATCTGCTGCGTCGACCCCATGTGCGCGACTGGCTCGGTCCTCGGGCCGAGGCCGAGGGTCCGCACCGGGCTTGGCCGATCCCCGCCCGGGTCGATCGCATGACCCTGACCCACCGCCGCACCCTGTTCGTGGGTGACGCAGCGGCGGCCACCGATCCGATGACCGGTGAGGGCATCGGCCAGGCACTGGCCACCGGGCGCTGGGCCGCTGAGGCCATCGCGGCGGCCCCGCAGCCGACCGCCGACCCCGCCGAGGTCCGCCGCGCCTACGAGCGGGCCGTGCACCGGGAACTGGCCGTCGACCACCGCTTCGCCGAGCGGCTCACCGCCATCCTGCGCCGCCCGCTGGGCGCCCGCGGCGCGGTGCGGATCGCCGGGGCGACGCCCTGGACCCGCCGCAACTTCGCCCGCTGGCTGTTCGAGGACTACCCGCGGGCGCTCATCCTCACCCCTCGGCGATGGAGACGGCGCATGTTCACCGGACCGGGCGCCTACCGTGGGCGCCGTGAAGACACGACTGACTGACATCCTCGAGGTCACCCATCCCGTGATGCTCGCCGGTATGGGCGGCGTGAGCTACAGCGCACTGGTCGCTGCGGTGAGCGAGGCGGGAGGCTTCGGCTGCATGGGCGCATCCACCATGAGCATGGAACGCATGGAGGCGGAGATGACCGCCGTTCGCGCCGCCACCGACAGACCCTTCGGCGTCGACCTGCTCACCGCCATGCCCGGCGACATGCCTGCCCAGGTGCAGTCGATCATCGACCACGGCGGCCGGGTGTTCGTCGCCGGGCTCGGTGTTCCCCGAGATGTCGTCGAGCTGTGCCATGACAACAACGTGTTGGTGGCCAGCATGTGCGGCAAGGTGCGACATGCCGTCGCCGCAGTGGCCGCCGGTTGCGATCTCGTCATCGCCCAGGGCACCGAGGCCGGTGGTCACACCGGCACGGTGGCCACCATGGCGCTCGTCCCCCAGGTGGTCGACGCGGTCGAGGGGCGGGTCCCGGTGGTGGCCGCCGGGGGCATCGTCGACGGCCGCGGCCTCGCTGCGGCTCTCAGCCTCGGCGCCGAGGGCATCTGGGTCGGCACCCGATTCATCGCCACCCCTGAGGCCTACGGAACTCCCGGCTACAAGGACCGACTGCTGGCGATGGCCGAGGACGACACCGTCATCACCAAGGGTTTCACGGGCAAGACCTGCCGGGTGGCACGCAACTCCTACACGCAGTACTGGGAGGAGCATCTCGACGAGATCCAGCCCTTCCCCGCGCAGTTCATCCGTTCGATGAACGAGGGGGCCAACCATCTCGGCGCCGGACCCGACACCGCGGTCGATCCCGATCTCGAGTTCTGGCCGGCCGGTCAGGGCGTGGGTGCCATCGACGAACTGGTGCCCGCCGGTGAGCTCGTGCGTCGGTTCGTGGCCGAGGCCGAAGCGGTGCTCGACCGGGTGGCGTCGCTGCGCTGATCGATCGGCGCCGCGCCGGTCCCAGTACGCCGGTCCCAGTACGCCGGTCTCAGTGCGCCGGACTCAGCTCGTCCAGTCCTTCAGCTTCTCGAGGGTGGCCAGGGGGTCGCCGCCCACCGGCACCACGTTGAGCACCGTGACCCCGGACTCGGCGAAGGCGGCGATGCGCTCCTTCACCCAGCTCTCCGGACCGCAGAGGTTCATGAGCTTCAGGAACTCGGCCGGCACCGCGGCTGCGGCCTCGTCCTTCTTCCCGTCGAGGTAGAGGTCCTGGATCCTCTTCGCCTCGGCCTCGTAGCCGTAGCGGCACATGAGGTCGTTGTAGAAGTTGCGACCGCGGGCACCCATACCACCGACGTAGAGCGCAACCATCGGACGGGAGTACTCGGCGATGGCGGCGGCGTCCTCGCCGATGGCGACCAGACCCCCCGCAGTGATCTCCAGCGGTCCGAGATCCTCGGCGCGCTTGGCGTTGCCCGCCGCCAGATCGGCACCCCACACATCGGCGGCCCGCTCAGGCAGATACAGGATGGGCATCCAGCCATCGGCGATCTCGGCGGTGAGCTCCACGTTCTTGGGGCCGAGCGAGGCGATCCAGATCGGTATGCGCGGCCGCACCGGCTTGGCGATGATCTTGAGGGCCTTGCCCAGTCCGGTGCCCTGCTCGGGCGGCAGCGGCAGGGTGTAGTAGCGGCCCTCGTAGGTGACCGGCTCGCGGAGCCACACCCGTCGACAGATGTCGATGATCTCGCGGGTGCGTCCCAGCGGGGCGTCGTACTTCACCCCGTGGAAGCCCTCGATGACCTGCGGACCGGATGCACCGAGACCGAGGATGAACCGGCCGTCGGTGAGGGCGTCGACCCCGGCGGCGGTCATGGCCATGAGCGTGGGGGTTCGGGTGTAGATGGGAAGGATGCCGGCCCCGATGGTGATGCGCTCGGTGGTGGCGGCGAGGTAGCCCATGAACGATGGGGCATCGAAGCCGTAGGCCTCGGCGACCCAGGCGATGTCGAGCCCGGCCTTCTCGTAGTCGCTGACCTTGCGGGCGGACTCCTTGAAGCCCCCCGAGTAGTCGATCTGCATGCCGAGCTTCATCTGTGATGTCCGTTCCGTGTGGCGGGGTTCCGCGGTGCGGGGTTCCGCGTGAATGGGATCAGTGATCGGGTTCCGTGATCAGGTTCAGTGTCCGGCGGGACCGTCGGCCAGATCGGCGAGCGCCTGGGCTCGCAGCGCGGCGCGGGCGGCGACCCGCTGGGCCTCGCGCTCGGCGGCCTCGGCGGCCGCCTGCTCGGCCAGCCACTCCCTGCGATCGCGCAGCTGGGAGGCGTCGAGGTTGGCCAGTTCGCCACCGTTGTCGAACGCCACGTGGTAGCGGATCCAGGTGACACCGGTGACGAGCCAGATCTTGCCGAAGGTGCCGGCGGGAACGCCGGGCAGATCGACGGCGGCCACCACCTTCTGGCGGCGCTTGAAGACCTTGGTCCTGCTGATGGTGGCTCTCATGGGCGGGGATGGTACCCAACCGCCCCCGTGACCGTGGATTCCCGGACCCGACGGCACCCCGACGCGATTCCATCCCGGTCCGGTCCCCCTGACTACGCTGCCCCGGTCCCCTTCCCCATCCCGGCGCCAACGGCGCGAGGAGGCCCCCCATGACTGACATCGGATTCGACGGACGCGTCGCGATCATCACCGGCGCCGGCGGCGGCTTGGGTCGCGAACATGCGCTCGAACTGGCCCGGCGCGGGGCCCGCATCGTGGTGAACGACCTCGGAGGCTCGGTGGGCGGCGACGGCGGCGACGCCGGTCCGGCCCAGCGCGTGGCGCAGGAGATCAACGACCTCGGTGGCGAGGCCGTGGCCGACACCAACTCGGTCGCCACCGCCGAGGGTGGGAAGGCCGTGGTGCAGACCGCCCTCGACGCCTTCGGCACCGTCGACATCGTCGTCAACAACGCCGGCATCCTGCGCGACAAGTCGTTCCACAACCTGACCCCGGAGATGATCGAGGCGGTCATCGACGTGCATCTGCTCGGCGCCTTCTACGTCACCCAGCCCGCCTATCTCGTCATGAAGGAGAAGGGCTACGGCCGCATCGTGTCGACCTCATCGAACTCGGGGGTGCTCGGCAACTTCGGTCAGGCCAACTACGGCGCCGCCAAGATGGGTCTGGTCGGGTTCACCCGAGTCGTGGCCATCGAGGGACGCAGGAACGGCATCAAGGCCAACGCCATCGCCCCGGTGGCCCTCACCCGCATGACCGAGGACCTCTTCGGCGCCGCCGGGGACGCCCTGGACCCCAAGCTGGTCAGCCCGCTGGTCGCCTATCTCGCGTCGGAGGCCTGCGAGGTCAGCGGCGAGGTCTACTCGGCCGCCGGCGGCATCATCTCGCGCTTCTTCATCGGGCTGACCCCGGGCTACTACAACCCGAACCTCACCGCCGAGGATGTCGCCGCCAACTGGAACCTCATCCGCGACGAGGAGGGCTACATCGTGCCCGACGACTCCAGCGGCGAGATCTCCAAGATCGTGCGCACCGTCATGGGCGGCAACGACTGATCCCAGTCGGCGCGGACCCGTGGGTCCGCCCGAGCATCGCCCTCAGCCGCCGGTGCTGTCGAGCGGGTTCGCCATCACCGGTGAGCCGTGATGGGCCAGCATCCGCCAGCGGGATCCGTCGCGTTCGAACAGATTGAGCGCGGCGATCGTGGCGCTGCCGTCCTCGGCCAGGAGGTTCTCCACACAGGTCACCCAGGCCAGATCGCCCGCCAGGGTGACCTCGGCCTCGGTGACGATGAACTGCAGATGCTGGGGACCGTTGAACAGGGCCGCCCAGGACGATCCCACCGCCGCCCAGCCGCGCAGCGCCGTCCAGCCGGGGTGCACGCAGGAGACGCGTTCGTCATGGGCCCACACGTCGGACATGCGATCCAGATCGCGCTGCTCGAAGGCCTCGTAGAACTCGCGGTTGATCGCCAGCACCTCCTCATCGAGGGGATGACCTCCGGGCGGGCGCTCGTCGTGCGGCATCGAGGGCACGGTAGCGCCATGATGGTCCCATGAGAGTCCGCTCCACCGACCAGGTCGATCTGCGCGTGCACCCGCTCGGAGGCGACGGTCCACCGCTGCTGTTCGCCCATGCCACCGGGTTCCACGGCCGGGTGTGGGAGCCGATCGCCGCCCACCTCCCCCAGTTCACGACCTGGTCGATCGACCTGCGGGCCCATGGCGACTCGACCGCACCGGTCGACCGACCGCTCGAGTGGGAGGGGTTCGCCGACGATGTGCTGGCTGTGGTCGACGCCCTCGGACTCGATCGGCCCTACGGCGTCGGTCATTCCAAGGGTGGTGCCGCGCTGCTGCTGGCGGAACAGCGTCGACCCGGCACCTTCCGCGCCCTGTACCTCTACGAGCCGGTGGTGATGCCACCCGAGATCGCCACCGGCCGCAATCCCGACAACCCGTTGTCGAACGGCGCCCGGCGCCGCCGCGACACCTTCGCCAGCGTCGAGGAGGCCATCGCCAACTACGCCGCCAAACCGCCCTTCGCCTCGCTGCATCCCGACGCCCTGCGCGCCTATGTCGAGCACGGCTTCGCCCCGACCGAGGACGGCCTGATCACGCTGAAGTGCCGACCCGCCGACGAGGCCGAGGTGTACGCCCACGGCTCGGCCCATCAGGCCTTCCTCGCCCTGGGCGAGGTGCACTGCCCGGTCACCATCGCCCTCGGCATCGAGGAGACCGTGCCGGCGGTGTTCGGCCAGGCCATCGCCGAGAACCTCCCCGACGCCGTGGTCGAGTCGATCCCGACCCTGGCCCACTTCGGTCCGTTGGAGGACCCGGCCCTCGTGGCCCGTTCGATCGCCACGGCGTTCGCGTAGCAGCACGCAACCCGCCGGATCCCCCGGCGCCTGTCACCGGGACTGCGTAGCGTTGGCCCATGGCCCTCCCGCTCCCGTCCTCGCTCTCGCCCTCCAAGATCTCCTCGTTCACCGACTGCCCCCTCGCCTTCCGGTTCGAGGCCATCGAGCGCATCCCCTCGGCACCCACGGTGGCCACGGTCAAGGGCACGCTGGTCCATGCCGCCCTGGAGCGCCTCATGACCCTCGAGGCCCCGGCCCGCGACCGGGCCGCCGCCCAGCAGTGCCTCGCCGAGGCTCGGGCCGAACTTCCCACCGATCCCGAATGGATCGAACTCGCCCTGCCCGCCGACCAGCAGGAGCAGTTCTTCACCGACGCAGCCCGCCTGGTCGAGGCCTACTTCGCCGTCGAGGATCCCACCGAGGTGGAGCCCACCGGTCTCGAACTGCATCTGGAGCACACCGACCCCACCACCGGCATGCTGCTGCGCGGCATCATCGACCGCCTCGAGACACAGCCCGACGGCACGCTCGTCGTCACCGACTACAAGACGGGCCGGTCACCCAACCCCCGGTTCGCGCAGTCCCGTCTGGTGGGGGTGCACATCTACTCGTACCTGGTCGAACAGAACTATGACGCCCGACCCGGGCGCGTGCAGCTGCTGTTCCTCGGCGACCGCACCATCGTCGCCGATCTCCCCACCGACCAGTCCACCCGCGCCATCGAGCGCAAGGTCCGTGCCGTGTGGGAGGCCATCGTCACGGCCTGCGATCGCGAGAACTTCCAGGCCAAGCCCTCCCGATTGTGCGACTGGTGCGACTACCGGGACTTCTGCCCCGCCCAGGGCGGTTCACTGGAGCTCGGCCTCGAGACCGCAGCGGCCCTGCGGGCCGGAGGTCCGCACGCCTGAGACCGCCTGTGCCGAGCTGGGGTCCACTCCCCTAGAGTCGACCCCCGTGACTCCCCCCGAGACCGACTCCCCCGTCGACCGCTTCGACACCATGGTCGACGGCTGGTTCGACCGTCTCCGTGGCACCGAACCGGCCGATCGCATCCTCTACGCGCTCACCGAACTGGGCGACTTCGGTCTGATCTGGGTCTTGCTGGCGTTCCTGCGCGGTCTGCGCTCGGCCGAGGACGAACGCGCCGCCTGGCGCTTCGCCGCTGCGCTGGCCGCCGAGTCGGTCATCATCAACGGTGTCATCAAGACGCAGTTCAAGCGCGAGCGACCCGTGGTCCAGGAGCCCCGCCCCCACCGCATGCGCATCCCGCTCACCACCAGCTTCCCGAGCGGTCACTCCAGCACCGCCATGGTGGCAGGCATCCTGCTCAGCCAGCGCTCGAGTCGGCCCACGAGGATCGCCCTGTTCGGTCTCGGCGGGCTCGTGGCGGCCAGCCGAATCCATGTCCGCATCCATCACGCCTCCGATGTGGTCGGTGGCGTCACCGTCGGTCTGGCGCTCGGCGCCATCGCCCGCAGGGTCTGGCCGCTCTACCGCGACCGCTGACCCCGGTCCATCCGTCTCCATCGGGAGGTTCGACCACCATGACCATCACCTTCGGGATCACCTGGGACTACCGCTGTCCGTTCGCCCGCATCGTCCACAAGCACATCGTCGACGGTCTGCTCGACGGAGCCGACTGGTCGGTCGAGTTCGTCCCGTTCTCCCTCGGGCAGGTGCACGTGGAGGAGGGTGAGTCCCCGATCTGGGAGCGCCCCGCCGATGACACCGGCATCCTCGCCCTGCAGGCGGCCGTGGTCGTGCGCGACACCCGGCCCGAGCAGTTCCCCACCGTGCATCGGGCCCTGTTCGAGGCCCGCCACGCCCAGGGTGCCCAGCTGCGCGACGAGCCGGTGCTGCGCGAGCTGCTCGCCGCCAACGGCGTCGATCCCGATCCGGTGTTCGCCGAGGTGGCCACCGGACGACCCCTCGCCACCATCCGCGACGAGCACACCCGGGTGGCCACTGACCTCGACGTCTGGGGCGTGCCGACCTTCATGGTCGATGGACGGGCCGCCTTCGTGCGCCTCATGGATCTCCCCACCGATGCCGCCGATGCTCGGCGCACCGTGGAGCGTCTCGTCGCCATGCTGGGCGACTGGCCCTCGCTCAACGAGTTCAAGCACACCAGCCTCGACCGCTGAACCCGGGCAACGACCGGTTCCTCGGGGCACTCGTGTCTGGACGCGCAAGGGGCGCGGCAGGAAGCCGCGCCCCTCGAGCGATCGTGATGGCGGGGCCGGGACCCCGACCGGATCAGTTCGGGCTCAGCACCTCTGGGTCGTGCTTGAGGATGGTGCGGACATCGAGCAGGAGGTCGGCGACCTCGCTGGTACTCACGAGCTCACGATTGAGCATCTCGCCCAGGGCGCCATCGATGATCGAGAGGGCTTCGGCGATGGTGGTGTCGAGCTCTTGAGTTTCGGTCATGGTGTCTCCTGTCGTGGCCGGGGCCGCTCGCAGAGGTGGGAACTGCTGGACGCATCGTAGAGGCAAAGATGTGACGCGCGTGTTTCAGGTGCATCATTTCTTCCTGCGTTCCGAAGGTGCCCGACGGACCCTGCCGGTGGCGGTAGCGTCGGACTCGTGCCCGCCTCCGACCGTGGTCCGACCCCGATCGGACTGACCTTCGCCAGCTTCTCAGCCCTCGGCCCCGCCGCTGGGATGCGCGCCGCCGCCCGGGCCGTCGACCTCGGCTACGAGTCGTTCTGGGTGGCCGAGACCGTCGGCATGGAGGCCTTCTCGACCCTCGCCGCCATCGGGGCCGCCGCCCCGTCGCTCTCGCTGGGCACCGGTGTGCTGGCCCTGCAGCTGCGCACCCCGGCGGTCACCGCCATGGGAGCGGCCACGCTGCAGGCGCTCCACCCCGATCGCGACATCCTGCTCGGAGTCGGCATCTCCTCCCCGGCGGTGGTGGCCCGCTGGCATGGGGCCGAGTACGGCGACCGACCGCTGGCCCAGACCCGCGAGTACCTCACCCTGCTGCGCCAATGTCTCAGCGGCGAGAAGGTCTCCTTCGACGGCGACTTCTACCGGGTCAAGGGCTTCCGGCTCGGCATCGATCCGGGCGAGCGCCGTCCCCGCATCATCCTCGCCGCGCTCAACCCCCGCATGCTCGCCCTCGGCGGCGAACTCGCCGATGGCGTGCTGCTCAACTATCTGCCGGCCGATCACGTGGGCTGGTCGGTGGAGCAGATCCGACAGGGCGGCGACGCCACCGTCTACGCCTATGTGCACGTGGGTGTCACCGAGCGCGAGCCGAACCTCGATCGGGGCCGCCGCGACATCTTCTCCTACGCCGTGGTCGACTCCTATGCCGCCAACTTCGTCCGGGCCGGCTTCGCCGACGAGGTGGCCGAGATCCGTGCCCGCCACGCCGCCGGCGACCGCGACGGTGCGGTCGCCGCCGTGTCCGATCGCATGGTTGATGCCATCGACGTGCTCGGCGATGCCGATCATGTGCGGGCCACCGTGCGGGCCTATGTCGACGCCGGGGTCGAGGTCCCGGTCATCATGCCGATGCCCTGGGGTGCCGATCGCCAGCAGGTCATCGACGACACCCTCGTCGCCGCCGCGACCGCCCGCTGACCATGGCCGCGCCGCGTCGGACGAGGACGAGTGCACCGATCGGACTCACCGATCCGGCTCTGGCCGGACTCGGACTCACCGTCGGTGACCGCGTGCGGTTCCGCCGCCGCGACAGCGAGCGGTGGAAGGAGGCCACCGTGGCGCGCCGCGAGGCCGACGGCTCGCTCAGCGTGCGCGACTCCCGGGGCGGCCTGCGGGCCATCCCGGTCGAGCAGGTCGAGGTGCGCGTCGTGGGACCGCGCGGTGGCATCACCTGGGAGCCGCTCGCCGAGCGGGCGGCGCGGACCGAGCAGATGCGCCTGATCTGACCCGGGCAGGCCCGCATCGGCGCCCGACGGATCGAGCGACTATCGGGGGGCGAGCTCGCGCACGGCGGTGCGCACATCGACCCCGGCGAGGCCGAGAACGGCGAGGGCGGGGGTGGTCACACCGTTGTCCACGTAGCGCTGGATCTGCGCCCGGCACTGCTCCGGGGTGCCGTGCACGATGAGCTGATCCACGACCTCGTCGGGGATGAGCTCGAGGGCACGGGCGCGGTCACCGGCGGCCCATGCGTCCCACATCCCCTGCAGCTGAGGGCCGCGACCGAGCCATTCGTGGAAGGCGCGATAGACCGGCACGTTGAGATAGGCGGCGATGGCGAAGCGCCCCTGGGCCCGCACCGTGTCGGTGTCGGCCGACGGCACCACGAAGATGCGGGCGACGATCTCCTTGTCCTGCCCATGGGCCCGCACGATGGGAGCGACGGTGGCGACATCCTCCGCCGAGAGCCAATTGATGATCGCGCCATCACCCTCCCGACCGGCGAGGTTCAGCATGCCCTCGCGCAGTGCAGCCACGAGAATCGGGGGTGCCTGCTCGGGCACCGTGGAGAGTCGGAACCGGTGGATCGAGAAGGTGTCGTAGGTCTCGGTGACCTTCTCACCACTGAGGGCCGCCCGCAGGAACCGCAGGGTGTCGCGCATGCGTCTGTATGGCTCATCGAAGGCGATGCCGTTCCAACGGGACACGATGACATTCGACGAGGTCCCGATGCCCAGCACGAACCGACCGGGCGCGGCCTCCGCCAGGGCCGCCGCACTCTGGGCGATGACCGCCGGGCCTCGGGTGAACACCGGCACGATGGCGGTGCCGAGACGCAGCGAAGGGGCCCAGACCGAGGTGAGGGCCAGCGGCGTGAAGGCATCGGCGCCGTCGGTCTCGGCCGACCACACATCGGTGTAGCCGAGGTCGACGAGCTCGGTGATCCAGTCGCGCTGGGCGTCGAGAGGGACCCCATCGAACGGGATCGTGATGCCATAGCCTCGTGGTGCGCTCATCTCAGTGCCCCTTCCAGGGTCGGATCATGGCGGACTGGCTGGCGGTGCCCATCAGGGTGCCGTCCTCGGACCACAGGTAGAGGTGACCGTGACCGAAGCCGCGGGCCACCGCCTCGATGCGCACATCGAGCAGCACCCATTCGGACTGGACGATGTTGACGATGCGGATGGTGTTGTCGAGGCTGTTGGAGTTGATCTCGCTGGTCACCGCCTGACCGAGACCCATCGGCACGAAGTCGCCGAGCACGGCCAGCGAGGCGGCCGACATCTCGAGCAGTTCGGGCATCCGGGTCCAGAACGCCGTTCGGCCGGTGCCGGGCTCCTCGATGGCGATCCGCTGCTCGAGCCGGCTCGAGATCGTGGCCCCGGGATCGAAACGCATCTCCCGACGCGGGCACTGGTCGGGCGGCGGCACCGAGGGGGCGGTGATCCACTGCCCCTCCTCAGGCATGTCGCGGCTGCCGAGCGAGGCGTTGACGGTGAGGATCGCCGTGTCACCCACCTGGCCCACGACACGGGCCTGGGTGGTGGTGCGCCCCTCGGCGAGCACATGCACATCGAGGTCGACCACCGAGGGCGGACGGGTGTAGTTCAGGTACTGGGCGCAGGCCCAGACCACCGGGCGGCCGGTGGTCTGTTCGAGCACGTCGATTGCCGCTCCCAGCCCACAGCCCCCGAACAGGGTGCCGAGGCCGCTGCAGATGCCCTCGGTGACGGGCAGGTACCAGCGCATCGGGTTGTGGGTCGGACGGATGCCGAGCCATTGACGGGAGTCCACGGCCAGAGGGTAGACCCCCCACCGAACCCGGCCCACCGCCGGGGGTCGGATGCCGGAGTCCGATGCCGGGGTCCGATGCCGAGCGGGTCGGTCGGGACCGACTGTCACACCCCGTCGGCACACTGGTGGCCATGGAGAACCAACTGCACCTCCGCATCACCACCCCCGACGAGCGCTCCCGCGTCAGCACCGATGCCAGCACCGATGCCAGCGCCAGGACCGGCACCGACGCGGCCGACTGGCACCTCGATGACGCCAGCCGGGCCTCGGCCCGATCGGGCATCGCCCTGGCCCGGGCCGCGCTCGAGGCCGCCCGGCGAGCCCGGCACACGGCCTCGGCGCGGGTCGAACAGCCCTCCGAGGCCCGCACCGAGGCGGCCTGAGCCGTGCGCGCCTACGATGCCGGCATGCGTGATGTCGTGATCATCGATGCCGTTCGCACCCCGGTGGGTCGACGTAACGGCGGCCTGTCCACCATGCACTCGGCCGACCTGCTCGGCGAGTCCTTCAAGGCACTGTTCGAGCGCACCGGCCTCGATCCCGCCGCCATCGGGCAGGTGGTCGGCGGCTGCGTGAGCCAGATCGGCCAGCAGGCCTTCAACGTCGCCCGCACCGCATGGCTCACCGCCGGTCTGCCGCTCGAGGTGGCCGCCACCACCGTCGACGCCCAGTGCGGCTCCAGCCAGCAGGCCGCCGACATCGCCTACGCGCTCGTCGCCTCCGGCGTCGTCGATGTCGCCGTGGCCGGCGGCGTCGAGGTCATGAGCAGGGTGCCCATCGGCTCCAACGTGGCCCGTCCCCTCGATCTCGGCGTGCCGGTCCCCAAGAGCTACTTCGGCCAGTACGAGTACACCAGCCAGTTCGAGGGTGCCGAGCGCATCGCGAAGAAGTGGAACATCACCCGAGCCGACACCGATGCCTTCGGGCTGCGATCCCAGCAGCTCGCAGCACAGGCCTGGGCCGAGGATCGCTTCGCCACCCAGCTGGTCGAGATCGACGCCCCCAACCTCGGTGAGGACGGCAAGCCCGACGGCACCACCCATCACGTGGCCCGCGACGAAGGTCTGCGCGACACCACCCTCGAGTCCCTCGCCGGCCTCAAGCCGGTGGTCGGCGAGGACGGCGTGCACACCGCCGGGTCCTCCTCCCAGATCTCCGACGGGTCCTCGGCCGTGCTCATGATGACCGCCGAACGAGCCGCCGAGCTCGGCCTCACCCCGGTGGCCCGCATCGTCGACACCTGTCTGGTCGGTGTCGATCCGGTACTCATGCTCACCGGACCCATCGACGCCACCCGGACCCTGCTGGAGCGCAACGACCTCACCCTCGACGACATCGACCTGTTCGAGATCAACGAGGCCTTCGCCTCGGTGGTGCTGGCCTGGCAGCGCGAGCTCGACGGTGACATCGAGCGCGTCAACCCCAACGGCGGCGCCATCGCCCTGGGCCATCCCCTCGGCGGCACCGGCACGGTGCTGCTCACCAAGGCGGTGCACGAACTGCAGCGCACCGGTGGCAACCGCGCCATCATCACCATGTGCTGCGGTGGCGGTCTCGGCACCGGCACCCTCATCGAACGCCTCTGAGCCTCAACCTCTGAGCACTCTCGGTGCACCGGGCTCGCCCCGGTCGGCACCGACCATCGCTGCTGCGGCGGCCCCGGTCCCGCTCCTCGCCGAGCCCCCACGGGAGCCCCCATGCGCCTCACCCGCCGCGAACATCGCGTCCGAGCACTGCGCCGTGCCGCGGTCGGTCTCCTGCTCGGCGCGGTGATCCTCGCCCTCACCGCGGTGGCCCATCGGATCATCGCCGGCCGGCTCGCCGGATCGGCGAGCGCCTTCGCCGCCCGACCCACCGTGGTGCACGTGATCGATGGCGACACCATCGATGTGCGCATCGGGCGGTCGACCACGCGAGTGCGTCTGCTCGGCATCGACACCCCCGAGACCAAGGACCCCCGGAAGCCGGTGCAGTGCTTCGGACCCGAGGCCTCCCGTCGCACCGCCGAGCTCCTGCCGGTCGGCACCATCGTGCACCTCGAGGCCGACCGCGAGACCCACGACGCCTTCGGACGCACCCTCGCCTACGTGCATCGCGACGACGGTCTGTTCGTCAACCTCAGTCTCGTGGCCGAGGGCTACGCCGACGTGCTGATCATCGCGCCCAACGGCAGCCACAACAGTGAACTCCGTGCGGCGGCGGCCGCCGCCCGTGCCGCTCCGATCGGGCTCTGGAAGGTCTGCGGCGGTCCCGGCCGGCCCGCCGGAGGGGTCGGCACCGGTGGCGGGCGGTAGCGTTCGGACGTGCTCTCGCTCGCCGAACGTCTCGGCCATCCCGCCGACACCCGTCTGGTCATCATCAACGCCGACGACCTCGGGCTCTGCCAGGCCGCCAACAGTGGCGTCTATGAATCGCTGCGTCTCGGTCTGGCCACCAGCGCCACACTCATGGTGCCCTGTCCCTGGGCCCGGGCCGCAGCTGCCGATCACAGCGGCGAGGACATCGGCGTGCATCTCACGCTCAACGCCGAGCTCGACAGCTACCGCTGGGGTCCCATCACCCACGCTCCATCACTGCTCGACGGCGACGGCGGGTTCCCCCGCACCGTCACCGACCTCTGGGACCACGCCGACCTCGACGAGGTGCGCCGGGAGTGCCGGGCCCAGATCGAGCGAGCGATCCTGTGGGGCTTCGACGTCACCCACCTCGACTCCCATATGGGCGCACTGCAGCTGCGACCCGAGTTCTTCGACATCTACCTCGATCTCGCCGTCGAGTTCGCCCTGCCCATCCGGCTCTCCGGTGCCTCGACCCAGAAGGCCATCGGCTTCCCCTTCCGCGACCTCGCCACCGAGGAGGGGGTGGTGTTCCCCGATCACTTCGTGCACGTCGGCGGTGTCGGCAGTCGACGCGCCCTCGAGGCGGCCCTGTTCGATCTGCGCCCCGGAGTCACCGAGCTCTACGTGCATCCCGCCACCGACACCCCCGAACTGCGGGCCCTCGACCCCCAGTGGCCGGCCCGGGTCGACGATCTCCATCTCGTATGCCACGACTCCCGTGTCGCCGCCATGATCGAACGCAGCGGTGCGGTGCGCATCGGGTACCGCGAACTGCGCGAGCTCCAGCGCGCCGACGCCACCTGAGGACCGCTCAGATCCGTTCTGCAGGATCCGTTCTGCAGGATCCGATCAGCGGAGTTCGAGCACGAGACGACGATAGGCGCGCACCGGCCGGGCGCCGGCGGCGCGCACGAACGCCTCCATCGCCTCGCCGTCGACCCGTGGCACCTCGGCGATCGGGAAGTCGGCGATCATCAGGTCCCGACAGATCGCCCCCAGCAGCGCGTGACCGATGCCGCGTCGGCGATGGGTGTCGACCACCAGCAGCGGACCCACCCAGGTGGCCCGGGTGATCGAATGACATCCGACCCCGATCACTGTCTCGTCGGGGTCGAGCGCCACATGACAGGTGCCGTGATCGAGGGCACGAGCGATCTCGTCGGACCACCACGGCCACCGAGCTGCGGCGGCGAGCTGCACGGCGGTCACCTGCTCATCGGAGACGGCCCGACGGATCTCGATCCCCACGGGTGGCTCGGCCCGGAACGAGTTCGGGACCCCATGGGCCTCGAACCCCTCCACCTCGAGGTAGCCGCGGGTCGCCGCGGCGGCCAGCAGCGGACTGCCGACCTCCACACCGGGCCACAGGAAGAAGGGCAGCGCCCCGCCGAGCTCCACCCGTCGGGCATCACGTTCACGGGCCCACTGCTCGGCATCGGTGAGCAGCCGATGGATGACATCGGGGTCCTCGGGCGACACCGACAGCAGTCGCACCGTGGCGACCAGTTCGCCGTCCAGCGACCGTCCCACTCCCACGGCCACGATGCCCGCCGGCTCCGCCAGCACGACGCCGGGGCGGTCGTAGCAGGCGGTGAGGATCTCATCGGCGGTGAGGTCCTCGGCCGGCATGGTCACGGCGAGATGGGCGACGATGTCGTCGATCCGTTCAGGGCCCCAGTGCTCCATCGATCAGGAGACAGCCGAAGGGTCGACCCGACCGGCGGCGCGGCGCTCCGCCAGGATCACCATGAGACCACCGATGACCGCGATGGCGATGCCCACGAGGGCGCAGACCACCATGAGCGGACGCAGCGAGGCGGTGACATGGTCGACCACGGCCTCGGCTCCGGCGCGGTCGAGCACCCCACCGATGAGTTCGTCCACCGCCCGACGATGACCGAAGAACTCCACCACCAGCACCGTGGCCACGCCGATGAGCACACCGACACCGGCCCCGATGAAGGCCAACCACCGTCGCCGAGCCACCACCAGGGCGGCGATCAGGGCGACAAGCGCCACGATGGGCAGCACCACGACGGCCACCCGGAGCGCGGAGACCGTGGCGCGGACATGGTCGAGACCGGGCACGTCGACCAGCAGGATGCGCACCGATACCCCGGAGAGATCGACGCCGTCGAGGGCGGTGATGCCGTTCTCGTCGAGCGCAGTGCGCACCGTGCCCAGCACCGCCCCGAGGTCGAGGTACAGACCCTGCGGCCCGATCGAGGTGGCCCTCCCCCGACCCTCGAGGTCGGCGACGAACTCGTCATGGGCCACCCGGACCGCGGCGTCCCAGACGGTGAGGAACGCCTCGGTGCGCACCACCTGCACCACGGCGCGCTGGACCACCGAGGTGGCGCCGTCGGCCAGCGGACCGGCGAGAGGACCGAGCACCCCCGGCAGTACCTCGCGGATCGCCGCCTCCACATCGGCGGAGGCCACGATCTGTTCGGCGATGGCGGCGGCGACATCGTCCTGCACCTTGGGATCGGTGGCGATGGCGGTGGTGGTGGCGGTCCATGTCCCGGAGTCGAGCAGCTGGTCGCGAGTCCAACCGGCGCTCACCCCGAGCACGGCGGAGAGTCCGCAGACGAAGAACAGGATCGAGGCCACCACGGTGCGGCCGGTGAGCATGGTGGCGGCGGGCGGACCCGATCGGGGCATGACCGAGGGTGCCTCCCCGGTGATGGGACCGAGATGCATGGCCCGGGTGGGCGGACCCTCGGGCGGCACCGTGGGCGGTCCGATCGGTGGTTCGCTGGGGAAGGTCATGGGTCAGCCGATCCCGGCGAAGAGATCGGACTCGGGCACCTCGGTCCCCACCCGACTGTGGGCGAGGATGAAGTCCTCATAGGGGTGGACCTCACGGGCGACCTCGGGCGGGAGCCCGAACCAGAACGGCGACGCCGGATCGACCTGGGTGGCATGGGCGCGCAGGGCCTCGAGGCGCACCTCGTAGTGCTCGGCGATGTCGATCGAGGTGGTGACCCGATGGTCCTGATCGGGGCGCTCGAACCACTCGGCCGAGTAGGGCGACTCGAGTCCGAGCTCGAGGAACTTCTCGTGGGTGGCCCGGATGCGGCGCATCGACCACACCGAGTAGTACATCTTCG
Organism: Acidobacteriota bacterium; assembly: GCA_018969405.1. Taxonomy (GTDB): domain Bacteria; phylum Actinomycetota; class Acidimicrobiia; order Acidimicrobiales; family Acidimicrobilacustridaceae; genus Acidimicrobilacustris. The sequence goes on along the minus strand of JAGWYK010000002.1, from coordinate 52,653 downwards.
ACGGGGCGAACGGGTCACCGAGATCGGGGCGGTAGTCGGGATCGCCGGCCAGGGTGAACGCCGGCACCGAGATGTCATGCACCCGCAGATGATCGGGATGCGGATAGCCCTGCTGGTCATCGCCGTAGGTGAGGATCACCTGCGGTCGGGTGCGACGGATCACCGCCACCAGCGCACCCACCGCCTCGTCGAGCTCGACGTTGGCGAAGGCCTCGGGATGGGCGTTGGCCTCGCTGTCGGCCATGCCGGAGTCGCGGTAGCCGAGCAGGACGACCTCGTCGTAGCCGATGATCTCGGCGGCGCGCCGCAGCTCGTCGAGCCGGACGGCGTGGAGGTTGTCGCGCACCTCCGGTCGATCCATGGCCGGGTTGAGGATGTCCCCCTCCTCGCCGCCGGTGCAGGTGACCAGCACCGATCGGACACCCTCGGCCCGATAGCGGGCGATCGTGGGTGCCCCCTTCGATGATTCGTCATCAGGATGGGCATGCACGGACAGGATGCACCGATCGGACATGGGAGCACGCTACCGGCCCCATCCGCTCCCCGGCACCGCGACGACGGGGCCGAGGGTGTCGCGCTCTAGCCTCGCGACCATGTCCTGCGCCCCGGCCCCCGACGCTGCTGCATCGATCCACCGAGGCCGAGCTCGGGCGACGCGGACGCTGGGGATGGCGGTGCTGGTCGCGCTGGGTGCGACGGTGCTGCTCGGCTGCGGCACCAGCGGGCGGACGCTGCGCGATCCTGCGCCCGGCGCCACCGCACCGCCCCGCAGCAGTCCGACCAGCAGACCTGCCAACCAGGTCCTGCCCGACAACGCCGTGATCCGACCCGCCGGGTTCTCGCTGTCGTCGGTGCAGTGGCCGGCCGACGGCCCCATCCCCCGCAGCTCCACCTGCGCCGGCGCCGACAGCTCCCCGCAGCTCATCCTCAGCGGCGCGCCGGAGGGCACCGCGGAGCTCCTGCTGGTGGCCACCGACACCGCCGCCCCCACCCGAGCACGCTGGATCGTCGCCGGCATCGCGCCGACGGCGACCGACATCCCGGCCGGCACCATCCCCGATGGGGCCGTCGCCGTCATCAACGCCACGGGTTCGGCGGCGTGGTCGGGTCCCTGCCCCCGCACCGCTCCGATCAGCTTCCAGATCCAGGCCTTCGCCCTGCCCCGGATCTCGGGCCTCACCGCCACCTCGACACAGTCCGCCGTGGACGCCGCCATCGCCGGGGCGATCGCATCGGTCACCCTGCGCGGCACCGCAGCCCCATAGACCAGCGCACCGAGATCAGCGCACCGAGATGATGGCCGCCAGTTGTCGCGACTGGGCCAGCAGCTGACCGTCGCGGGTCCAGATCTCGCCGTCCTCCTCGCAGAATCCCTCTGCGCTGACCGCCGAGCGGTACTGCACGAGACACCAGTCGTCGTAGCCCGGTGGCGGGACGGACCGGATGTGCACGGTGAGATCGACCGTGGTGATCCCCCAGGCCCCGGCCACCCGACTGAACATCGCCGGCATCCAGGCATCGGTGTAGGCGGCGAGCACCGCCTCGTCGAGCGGACGCATCTCCGCCAGACGGATCCAGCCACCGATGTGGGCCACGTCGCCGCCGCTGAAGGGGCGATGACCGACCGCCCAGCGCTGCTCGTAGCGATGGGCCATGGCCGGCACCGCGGTGGGCGGGAGGGAGTCGTCGAACACCGGCACATCGAGATCCTCGGGGGGCGGCACATCGGGCATCACCGGATCGCTGAATGACGGGCCGGGTCGATCAGAGGAGAACGCCGCCAGCGCGGTGGCGATGAGCCTGTCCCCCTGACGGAGCCGCGCCGACAACGAGGTCATGGAGCGTCCGGTGCGTTCGATGACGACATCGACGACGGCGGCACCTGCGGCGGCCTGGGACAGGTAGTGCACGGTGAACGAACGACAGCGACGCGCCGGATCGTCGACGGCGCAGGTGGCGGCGTTCATGAGCACCGCGGCCAGGTATCCGCCGTTGGGTCCGGTGGTGATCCACCAGCCGGGATCGAGCATCGCGGCGTACCGACCGTCGCCGAGCGGTGTCACTGCGGTGTCGGTGTCGAATCGCGTCATGGCGGCACCGTAGCGAGTCGATCCCGTGACCGACGAAACCGTGCTGCGCTAGAACAGGGGTCGGTCCGAGGACGGACCGACGACGGATCGACGACATCCGGGGGAGATCATGAAGGCGTTCCAACTGCTCGGCGGTTCACTCGAGGTCGACGAGGCCATGGCCCTCGGCGAGGTCGCCCAGCCCGATCCCGGACCGGGTCAGGTGCTGGTGCGCATCGGCGGGGCCGGGGCCTGCCACAGCGACATCAGCCTCATGGAGTTCTCCGCCGGTGCCCGCCGCGACATCCCCATGACCCTCGGCCATGAGAACGCCGGCTGGATCGAGGCCTTCGGCCCGGGCACCCTGCCCACCCCCGGTCTCGAGGTCGGTGCACCGGTGGCCGTCTACGGCGCCTGGGGCTGCGGTCAGTGCGCCAACTGTCGGCGCGGCATGGAGAACTACTGCCCCAACGGTGTCGGCTCCGGTCCGGGTCTCAGTGTCGACGGCGGCATGGCCGAGTACCTGCTGGTTCCCGCGGCTCGCTATCTGGTGCCGCTCGGCGACATGGAGCCGGTGACCGCAGCTCCGCTCACCGATGCCGGCCTCACGCCCTATCACGCCATCAAGCGCTCGCTGCATCTGCTGGTGCCCGGATCCCATGTGGTGATCATCGGGGCGGGCGGGCTCGGCCATCTCGCCGTGCAGCTGCTCAAGGCCCTCTCCCCCGCCACCGTGATCTCGGTGGACACCCGAGCATCGGCACTGGCGCTGGCCGCCGAGGTGGGTGCCGACCACACGGTGCTGTCGGGACCCGATGCCGCTGCGGAGATCCGCGCCATCATGGGCGGGCGCGGGGCCGAACTGGTGCTCGACATCTGCGGCTACGACGACACCCTGGCGCTCGCCGCCGCCGTCGCCGCCACCCTCGGGCACCTCACGGTGGTCGGCGTGGGTGGCGGCACCCTGCCGTTCAACTTCTTCGCCATGCCCTATGAGTGCTGCGTGGCCAGCACCTACTGGGGCAGTGTGACCGAACTCGGCGAGCTGCTGGCGCTGGCCCAGCGCGGCGGGTTCGCCGTGCACGCCACCACGGTGCCGCTCGACGATGCCGTCAGCGCCTATCGATCGATGGTGGGCGGTACCCTGCAGGGTCGCGCCGTCATCGTCCCCTGACCGTCATCGTCCCCTGACCGTCATCGTCCCCTGACCGTCATCGGTCGACCCGGTCGACGAGTGCGGCGACCGCAACGGTCGGGTCGGGCTACTTGGCGACGCTCCTGGGACGCCAGAAGGTGAGCAGCTGCAGGGCGGCACCACCGAAGCCGGCCACGGCGGTGATGACGAACCCGGGGCTGATGCCGTAGAGCTTCAGACCGAGGACATGGTCGAGCGACCACTTGCCGGCGCCGGTGGCGCCGAGACAGAGCGCCACCGCACCGAGCACGAGCACGTACTCGTACCCGCCACCCGGGTTGAAGATGAAGAACCCGTTGCTGCGATGCGCGGTGATGCCGGCCACGACCATGATGGCGAGCATGCCGCCGGCGGCCAGCGGCGTGAGCAGACCGAGGGCGAGCAGGGCACCCGAACCGATCTCGGTGAGGGCGGCCATCCAGGCGTTGAGGCGGCCGGGACGCACCCCCATGGAGTCGAACCAGCCGGCGGTTCCGGCGATCCTGCCGCCGCCGAAGATCTTGTTGAGTCCGTGCATGGCGAGGGTGACGCCGACGACCACCCGCAGGATGAGCAGACCGAGGCTGATGCCGGGAACGGTGAAGAAGTGTTTGCCGGCCGAAGCGATGATGAGCGAGAGCACGATGCCTCCTGGAGCGTGATGATGACCGCAGTCGCGGGACCGCCCGAGCCTAGGTGTCGGCCCTCTGACGCCGGTGGACCGCTGCGGAACCCTGGTGGGCCGCCATGACTCAGCGGAAGTCGCGGGAACGGGTCGTGGCGGGCACCGGCAGCGTCTCGAGACGCTCGGCGATGATGTTGGTGACCCCCTCGACCCGCTCGAGCCGACCCCGCACCAGCAGTGCCGGAGCGGTGCGGGCCACCCGGCGGTACCGCTTCCAGAGTCCGGGCGAACAGATGACGTTGATGAGACCGGTCTCGTCCTCGATGTTGAGGAAGGTGATGCCCGAGGCCGTGGCCGGACGCTGCCGATGGGTGACGACCCCACCGATGAGCACCCTCGACCCCGGTTCGGCCCCGAGCAGCTCGGCGGCGGTGAGCACCCCGAGCGACTGGAGGTGCTCACGGATGAACCGGGTGGGATGGCCATCGGGGGCGATGCCGGTGGCCCACAGGTCGGCCGAGGCCGATTCGGCCGGTGACAGACCCGGCAGGGTGGGGGCCTCGAGTCCGACGATGGTGCCCGGCAGGGTGTCGGGTCGGGTGCGGGCCACTGCGCCGGCGGCCCACAGGGCGCGACGGCGATCGAGGGAGCGCCCGGATCGATCGGTGAGCGAGCCGAAGGCACCGGCCACCGACAGCGCCTCGAGCACGGGTCGGGTGAGCGTGACACGACGGGCGAGGTCCTCCATGGATCGGAAGGGTCCGTTCGCGTCGCGTTCGACGACGATGCGTTCCGCCAGTTCGGCGCCGACCGATCGCACCGAGGACAGACCCAGTCGGATCGGCGGCTGCTCGGGATGGATGCCGCCCGTGGGGAGCAGATCGACCACATGGAAGCCCTCCAACGACGCGTCGACCTGCGAGGCGTTGATGTCGGGGGTGCGCACCTCCACCCCATGACGACGCGCATCGGCCACCAGGGTGTGCGGCGCGTAGAACCCCATCGGCTGGGCGTTGAGCAGACCGGCGCAGAACGCCGCCGGGAAGTACCGCTTCAGATAGGAGCTCGAGTACACGAGATAGGCGAACGACACCGAGTGGCTCTCGGGGAACCCGAAGTTGGCGAAGGCCGCCAACTTCTCGTAGATGGCATCGGCGACCTCGCCGGTGATGCCCCGCTCGGCCATGCCCTCATGGAGCCGCTGGCGCAGTCGCTCCATCCGTTCGGTGCTGCGCTTGGAACCCATGGCCTGCCGCAGCTGATCGGCCTCCCCGGGTGAGAAGCCGGCGACGTCGATGGCCATCGACATGAGCTGCTCCTGGAACAGCGGCACTCCGAGGGTCTTGGCCAACGAGGGTTCGAGCAGCGGATGCAGATAGGTGACCGGTTCGATGCCGTTGCGCCGACGGATGTAGGGATGCACCGAGCCGCCCTGGATGGGACCGGGTCGGATGAGTGCCACCTCGACCACGAGGTCGTAGAAGACCCGCGGCCGCAGACGCGGCAGGGTGGCCATCTGGGCTCGGCTCTCGACCTGGAACACCCCGATGGAATCGGCGGCGCACAGCATGTCGTAGACGGCGTCGTCCTGGGGGAGCTCGGCGATGTCGATGGTGAGGCCGTGATGGGCGGCGATGAGATCGACGCTGTGATGCAGCGCGGTGAGCATGCCGAGACCGAGCAGATCGAACTTGACCAGACCGGCCGCCGCACAGTCGTCCTTGTCCCACTGCAGCACGGTGCGGCCCTCATGGCGCGCCCACTCGACCGGGCACACCTCGATGATGGGCCGATCGCACAGCACCATGCCCCCCGAATGGATGCCCAGATGACGCGGCGCATGCTGCAGCTGCGCGGCCAGGGTGGCCACGGGCTCGGGGATCTCGGGCACCTCGGCCGAACCCAACGGGCTCCACCGATCGAGCTGCCTGGCCCAGGCGTCGGCCTGACCCACGTCATGACCCAGGGCCCCGGCCATGTCGCGCACTGCGGATCGGGCCCGATAGGTGATGACGTTGGCCACCTGCGCGGCGTGATGACGGCCATGACGTTCGTAGACGTACTGGATGACCTCCTCGCGACGACCGGACTCGATGTCGATGTCGATGTCGGGGGGACCGTCGCGTTCGGGCGACAGGAACCGTTCGAACAGCAGACCGAGGGCCACGGCGTCGGCCTTGGTGACCCCGAGGGCGAAGCACACCGCGGAGTTGGCGGCCGAACCGCGCCCCTGGCAGTAGATGTCGTTGCGCCGACAGAACTCGACGAGGTCGTGCACGATGAGGAAGTACCCGGGGAAGTTGAGTCGTTCGATGATGTCGAGCTCATGGTCGATCTGGGCCCATGCCCCAGGCACGCGCTCGGCATGACGCGGGCCGTAGCGCTGTTCGGCACCGCGCTCGGTGAGCAGGCGCAGGTATGACATCTCGTCGAGGCCGTCGGGGCAGTCGAAGGGTGGGAGATCAGGCGCCACCAGCGCCAGATCGAAGGCGTGGTCGCGACCGATCTCCGCGGCCCGTTCCACCACCCCTGGAAACCGGGCGAAACGACGGGCCTGTTCGGCCCCCGAGCGCAGATGGGCTCCGGCCGCCGCCGGCAACCAGCCGTCGATCTCGTCGAGGCTGCGACGGGATCGCACCGCAGCCAGCGCAGTGGCCAACGGACGCTGCGCCGGGGTGGCGTAGTGGGCGTTGACCGTGGCCACCGGATCGACCCCGAGACGCAGCGCCAGTTCGGCCAGCGCATCGTTGCGGGGGGAGTCGAGCGGATGGTTGTGATCCCAGAGCTCCACCGCCACCTGCTGGCGGCCGAAGGCCTCGATGAGTCGGAGCAACTGCTGTTGGGCCGCCGCCGGACCGGACTGCTCGAGCGCGGTGACCACCGCCCCTCGTCGGCACCCGGTCAGCACCGACCAGTGCCCCTGATCAGCGGTCGGCGCACCGACACCGCCCACGGCGGCCAACTGCTCGAGCGACAGCACCGGTGCACCCTTCTCGCCGCGCAGCTGGGCCTCGCTGATGGCCCGCGACAGCAGGGCGTAGCCGCGCGGATCACGGGCCAGCACCACCAGATGCGACTCCCCCGTACGAGCCCCCGGATCGGGTTCACCACCGGTGGGACCGCGACGGTCGAGGGTGAGTTCGGCCCCGAACACCGTGGGCAGTCCCACCGCCCGCGCCGCCTCGGCGAAACGCACCACGCCGTAGAGACCGTCATGATCGGTGAGGGCCAGCGCCTCGAGACCGAGCCGCACCGCCTCCTCGACCAGCACCTCCGGCGCACAGGCCCCGTCGAGGAAGCTGAAATGCGAATGACAGTGCAGTTCGGCATAGGGGGTGCCGGACCGACCGCGGACGAGCGCCGGCGCCTCGTAGGGGACACGGGCCCGGGACCAGGCCGGGGCATCGGATCCGTCGCCGAGCAGCGGGGCCGCCATCAGTCGTACCAGCCCTCGATCGACCACTGCTGATGCTCGCAGGCCACGAGCACGGCGCGACCATCGGTCAGCAGCAGTTGCAGACGGGCCCGACGACGATGGCCGGTGGGATCCCACCAGCGTTCGTCGAGCAGCCAGGGTCCGGCCCAGGCGGCGACACCGATCGGGCGGGACGCCGCGCCCACCAGATCCGCCGGTGGCGCGCTCAGCACCCCGCGACCCGACACCGACACGGGTCGGCCGGTGGTGTCACGGACCTGCACCGGCCGGTCGACCAGCAGCGCCGGCGAGGGGGCGGGCACCCGACCGGGCCACGGCGGCGACTCGGTGGCGCGACCACGACGCGATGCATCGGGATCGGTGGTGGCCGCCGGCACCCGCACGATGCGCTCGCCCGGGCCCCGACCACCGCGGACCTCCGGGACCGTCACCGCCGCCGCCCCCACGATGCCCTGCACCCGGGCCAACGCCCGCCGTGCCCGCTCGTCGGCGGCGGTCTCCCCGCCCCAGAACCCGAGCTGCCGACCGCGGGCCGGACCGACCTCGTCGGGCAGGAGGGTCAGTCGGCAGATGCCGCTGGTGGGGCGCAGCAGGGCGGGACCGGCGAGCCAGCCGTCGAGCTGCCAGCGCACCCGATCGATGAGGGCACCCACCCCGAAGGCGTCGCCCTGCCGCCACACCCGCTCGTTGCACTCCCCCGTCTCGGTCTCGGCCGCGATGTGCACCCGGGTGCAGGAGAGCCCGTCGGCGGCCAGCATCTCGTGGAGCTGCTCGGCCAGACCCTTGGCCACGAACGCCGCCCGATCGACCCGGTCGACCGGGGGATCGAGCTCCGCGGTGACCATCAGATGCGGTGGTGGAGCCGCCACCTGGGGGATGTGGTCGTCGAGGCCGGCGGCGAGACGACGGGCGAGCAGACCCTCGGGTCCGAACCGGGCCGCCACATCGGCCACCGGCAGCGCCGCGAACGCGCCGAGCGTGGTGATGCCCAGACGCAGCAGCACCTCGGTGAGCTCGTCGCGACCCAGCACCGTGACGGGCTGCGGGGCGAGGAAGGCCGGCGAGGTGCCCGGATCGAGCACACCGACACCGCCGTGCACGACCATCTGGGCGGCCACCTGTTCGGCGGCGAAGCGACCATCAGCGATCCCCACCCCCACCGATCCGGGCCACCCCATGCCGGTCATGACCCCATCGACCGCCCGCGCCACGGCATCGGCCAGTGCGGCATCGCCACCGAGACGACGCGACGGACCACGGGTGGGGAACGCCACGACACCGGGGGTGGAGAGTTCGATGCGCGCCGTGATGGGTTCGAGGACACTGGTGACGAGGTGGAACAGACGGGCATCGCGATCGGGATCGGCCTCATGCACCACGACCGATGGACACCGACGCTGAGCCTCGCGACGACGATGGCCGAGCTCGATCCCCTCGGCCCGGGCCCGCGGCGAGACCGCCACCACCCGACCGGCACCGATGACCACCGCCGCGTCGGTCGACGAGGAACCGGCGGCCACCAGCGGCCAGTGGGCGCAGACCACCACCAGCGTGCGCACGACACCATCAGCCGGCGACACGATGCTCCCGGGAGGACAGCGGGATCACCGCGTCCGGTGACGGTTCGAGCGGATCGGCGGCGAGCGAACCGCGCTGATCGGGCAGCAGCAGTTCGACATGGCGAGGTCGCGACGCCCGACCGCGCCCGACGGCGTCGATGGCGACATGACGACGACGCAGCACCCCATGACCGGATCCCAACCCCGACCATCGCGGCGAGTGCAGGGTGAGGACGAGATCGGGCGACCAGTCGCCCGAGGACTCCGACGGCGACGCATCGGGCAGTCCGGGTTCGACGAGGATGAGCACCGAACCCTGCTCACGGCCGCGCGCCGTGATGCGACGCATCTCGGACGCGGTGAACCGGAGACGACGATCCAGCAGCACCAGATCGATGCCGTCGATGGTGGCCGCCACCACCTCGGCCCCGCGCCGCCATCGGGGGACGTCGATGAGCACCAGTCGATCGAGGTCGACACCATGTTCGTCGGCGCTGACCAGGGCCAGTTCGGGCAGACCGATCACCGCCGCCCAGGAACCGGCGGCGCGGCCGGCGGCGAGGAGGGCGAGACCGAGCGAGGTGGCACCCACACCGGCGACCTGCACGAGCGAACCGCGGGCGAGCCCACCATCGGGCAGGAGCGCGGCGAGGGGATCGGCCACCGGCAGGGTGCGGTCGGTGGCGAGGGTGACGGGTCGGATCATCTCCGACAGACGGCGCAGCACCGCGGACCGGGACCCGGGGACGGGTCCGGAGATGATGTCGGAGGTGGATCCGGGGATCGGCCGGGGACTCGGGGATGCGGTCACCCTCCCAGTATCGAACACCTGTTCGATACTGGCAACCGGGTTCAGTCCCTCAGGGCCAGGAACCTCTCCAGCGCCCCCAGATCGAAGGCCCCCTCCGTGCCGGTCATCAGGATGAGGTGGTCGGCCCCGGCCTCGAGATAGGCCTCGACGGCGTCGAGCTCATGGGAGCCGATGCCGACCGTGCGCTCGATCGCCGCCGGATCGCGACCCACCTCGGCGCACCACCGGTCGAGGACGGCGTTCTTGTGGGCGAAGTTCTCCGGGGGACCGAAGGTGTTCCACTGATCGGCGTACTGGGCGGTGATGCGCAGCGTGACGCGCTCCCCACCCCCGCCGATCATGATCGGCAGCGGGCCGATGGGCGCCGGGTTGAGACGGTCGAGCCGGGCCCGGATGCGCATGAGGGACTCCTCGAGGGCCCGCAGTCGGGATCCGGCGGTGCCGAACTCGTAGCCGTACTCGTCGTAGTCACGTTCGAACCAGCCGGCACCGATGCCCAGCGAGGCGCGCCCGCCGCTGACATGGTCGAGGGTGCGAGCCATGTCGGCGAGCAGTTCGGGATTGCGATAGGTGTTGCCGGTGACCAGCATCCCCACCTGCGCATGCGCGGTGTCGGCGGCCATGGCCGCCAGGGTGACCCACCCCTCGAAATGGGCGCCATCGGGTTCGCCGTAGAGCGGATAGAAGTGGTCCCAGGTCCAGATGGAGTCCGCCCCCATCGCATCGGCGGCGCGCCATGCGGTGCGGAGATCGTCCATGGTGGTGTGCTGGGGCTGCAGTTGGATGCCGACCTTGAAACGGGCCATGGATGATCCTTCCGATCGGGGGCCTAGTCGGCCTCGGGAGCCGGAGCCTCCAGCGATGGCACCTCGACGCCCTCGCGGTAGTGGATGTAGATCTCCTCGATGATCTGCTTCAGTCCGGTGGCACCGTCGACCCGGTCGAGATGCACGGTGATGACGTTGGCGTTGACATGCACCGCCGCCACACCTCCGTGTTCGAACAGGGCGCGGGCGATGCGATCGGGCGGACGATCGGCCTTGATGTCGTCGACCGATCGGTAGGACTCGTGTCCCATACCGGTGAGGGCTCGATTGGTCTCGAAGCGCACCACATCGGGGTACGGGGAGGTCTTCTCGATGACGGTGACTGGCTGACCCATAGACCTGCGAGCGTAGCCTGCAGCCGCTACGAGGCCGATGCCGACGAGGGCATCGGCCGGTGCGACGGACTCGCCGCCACCCGGCGCAGGCCCAGGGCGAACAGGATCGAGATCAACCCCAGCACGGCATGGACGATCTTGAACCCCGCCCCATGGGTGGGATCGTCGTCGAGGAACACGATCTGAGGGACCCGCACCGCCCACACCACGATGGTGACCACCGCAGCGAGGCGCAGCGCCCGGATCGACCCGGCACCGACGGGGCCGGCCCAGCCGCGCACCAGCACCGTCAGCACCGCCACCGCCAGAGCGAGCATGAGGATCGACAGCACCGTGGAGACGACCTTGCCCCCGGTGGACTCGGTGGTGGAGCGCAGGGTGTTGGAGATGCGGCTGATCCAGACGAAGGCGGTCCAGGCCACGAACAGGAGCAGGATGACGCGTGCCGATCTGGTCATGGTCCGAGGGTAGAGGTCAGAACAGGGTCGGGGGCTCATCGAAGGCCGGCAGTCGATGCACCCCGCTCCACGGTGACGAGTCCATGAACGACCAGCTGCGGCGGTGGATGGTGGTCGGACCGTGGGCCGCCAGTGCCATGCGATGCCTCGGGCACGGATAGCCCTTGTTGGCATGGAACTCGAAGCCCGGGAAGTGCTCGGCCTCGGCCCGCATCATGCGGTCGCGACTGACCTTGGCCAGGATCGACGCCGCCGCGATCGACACACAGGTGGCGTCGCCCTTCACGATCGTGCGGGTGCGCCCGCCGCCGACGAAGTCCCAGGATCCGTCGAGCAGCACCCGATCGGGCGTCGGGCCGAGATCGTCGAGGGCGCGGCGCGCCGCGAGCCGCAGCGCCGCCGACATGCCGAGGGCATCGCACTCCTCGTGGGTGACCACACCGATCGACCAGGCCTCGCACCATGACGCGATGCGATCGAAGGACCGCTCGCGCTCGGCCTCGGTGAGCAGCTTGGAATCGCGGATCCCATAGGGCCGGCGATCCCTGGGGGCCACAGCCGCTCCCACCACCAACGGACCCGCCCAGGCCCCGCGCCCGACCTCGTCGACCCCGACGACCACCGTGTCGCCGGCGCTCCAGAGTTCGCGCTCGACGCTCAGACTGGGGGCCCGACCCCGCAGCGCCGCCCGCATGGGTCGTGCCCGTGTCGGTGCTTTCCGAGTCGATGCTGCCCGTGTCGCCACCTGACCGACGGTAGCGGGAGCGCTCGTGGGAGGGTCGGATGCGGACGCGACGGAGCCCGGCGCAGGGCGCCGGGCTCCGTCCACTGCATGGTCGAGCGCTGCTGCTACTCGATCCAGGTCTGGGTGAGGCGAACGGCACCGTCGAAGCCGGCCAGCATCGGGGCGGACGGTTGACCGTCGGGCAGCGTCACGTTGGTGATGTTGCGAATGTTCTTGGCCGCACCGATGGCCCACTGGGTGTGCGCCAGCCAGATGTAGGGCACCAGTTCGGTCTGACGCTTCTGCAGGGTGGCGTAGGCCTCCTTGCGGACCGCCTGGTCCGGAGTGGCACGAGCCTTGTCGAGCGCATCGTTGATCTGCTGATCATTGAGGCGGGCGAAGTTCAGCGCCAGCGCACCGGTGGCGTTCTTGCCGGTCCACCACTGGTAGTCCCCATCGGGATCGGAGGCGGCGAACTGACGCCACAGGTTCGCCTCGAACTGGCCGGTGGCCGCGTCGATGATGAACTTGCTCTGCTCGGTGGTCTTCTGCTCGACCGTCACACCGCACCGCTCCCACTGCTGGGCGATGAGTGCCGTGGTGGCGGTGTTGGCCGGGACCGGCGTGGTGCCGAGCACGACGGTGACCGGACCGGGGTTCTCCGCCTTGTAGGCGTCGATGAGGGCCTTGCCCTTGGCCACGTCGTTGTTCGGGAAGTCTGTCTTCACGTAGTACGGCGAGTCCGGAGCGAACTGGCTGTCGGCGGCCCGATCCAGCGGGGTCTCGTTCACCACGAGGATCTGATCGCGGTCGGTGCACCATGCGAGCCCGACACGGACACGGGGATCGTTGACCGGTGCCTTCGAGGTGTTGAAGAGGATGAAGCTCTCCTCGGTCTCACCGTGATCGCCGGCGAACTGGATGTTGCCCGCCGCGGCCTCGTTCTGCAGCTTGTCGAGCGAGGGCCAGTCGGTGGTCTGCATCATGTTGATGTCACCACTGAGCAGCGCGCTCACCCGGGTCTGCGGATCGACGATCGGACGGAACTCCACCGAGTCGAGGTACGGGAGCTTGTTGCCCTTGTCGTCGGAACGCCAGTAGTTGGGGTTCTTCGTGCCCACCCAGCGGTTGTCCGGGATCCATTCCTTCTGGATGAACGGACCGGAGCCGATCGGCTGGTTCGACGAGGCGGGCTTGGCGGCGTCGAGCTGGGCCGGCGCCACGATGTAGCCGACCTGCGCGCTCATCAGCGCCGGGAACGAGGCCCACGGATCCACCGTGGTGACGATGGCGTTGAGCGGGTTGGCCGGATCGACGGTGGCCGTGGCGATGTTGCGCACGGCGATGCCGACCAGAGCATCAGCCTTGACCGCGTTCAGCGACTTGGCCACCGCCGCGCCGTCGACCGGGGTGCCGTCGGAGAAGGTGACACCGGGACGCATGGCGATGGTCCAGGTCTTGTAGTCGGCACTCGGGGTGAACGACTTGGCCAGGTACGGCTGCCACTTGCCGTTGGCGTCATAGGCGGCCAGCGGATCGAACACGGCGTTGCCGACCATGTAGCCCGACACTGCCCAACGGTTGGTGGTGGGGTTGAACCCGTCGGTCTCGGCCTCGATGCCGAACTTGACCGAGCCACCCATCTTCGGGTCGCTCGTGGCCTTGATGGTGACGTCGGAGGCCTTCTTGTTGGCCTCGTTGTTCGAGGACGAGGAACCGCCGCACGCAGACAGCACGAGGCCGAGTGCGATGGCGGCAGCGCCGAGTTTCACCCAGCGGTGGGATCCCGCATGAGATGTCATGTGAATTGCCTCCTTCGGCCGCGGCCGATGGTGTCGCCTCTCCGCACCTGAGCGGATCGTGGTGCCGACACTTTAGGCGTGACCGAAGGCACATGCGTGACCGATCGCGTTCAGCCGAAGGACACGCCCTCCTCGGGGCCTTCGGTGGCGGCCGCCGGGAAGGGTCCGCTGCCGCTGCTGGCGGGCCCATCAGCGGCCGGATCGGCCTGCGCTTCGGCCTGCAGATCAGTCTGCGGATCGGCCTGCGGTTCGGTCCCGACCATCGGCGCCACCAGCAGGGCCTCGCCTCTGAGCTCGGTGGTGGACCAGTCCGGATCGAGTCCACCGAAGCCCAGCGAGACCGGCCCGGAGGCGTCGGTCCCCGTCCCGGCGGGCGCCGGCGTCAGTTCCCACAGCACCGCCGGGCGCGCCCCGTGCCAGCGCACGGCGAACGAGAGCCGCCCATGCCGGGTGGGCAGGGCGTGGACCTCGACGGGACGGCCCAGCCAGTCGGCCGGCACCGCCGGGAGCACATCGAGGGAACCTGCGCCCTCGAGCACCGTGAGGGCCCGCACCAGTCGGAGGAAGGCGGCAGTCGACGCCGGCGCATGACCCTCGCCGGCGCTGCCACCACCGGTGCGGGGATGCACATGGTCGGGCCAGGCCCACATGGGCTCGCCGATGTCGAGCATCCAGCGCAGTGCGGCGACGGCGTCGGGATCACCCAGACGGGCCCGAGCGATCCCGAGGGCGACGGTGAGACGCACGCTGTCTCCGCGACCGGGGGACCACACCACACCGTCGGGATGATCCTCGAGCACCGAACCGACGAGGCGGCCGAGCAGCTCGACGCCGACCTCGGGGTCCTCGACTCCGGTGTCGGTCTCGACCAGCGCAGCGAGCACCGCCGGCGCGTCGGTGGACCCGATCGGTCCTGCGAGCGCGTCGCGGCACGATGACTCGACATGCACCAGGAACGAGTCGATCTCGGCGGCGGCATCGGGCTGGTCGGCGACGCGCAGCGCCTCAGCGGCGGCCCGGAGGCCGGCGGCGGCCCAGAGGAGATCATGCAGGCGCGTCGCCGCGCTCGACCCCACCCACTGCGGTCCGGTGGTGGCGAGGGTGCGCCGGGCTCCCATGACATCGCGATGCACGCGATGGGCGACCTTGGCGATGTCGCCCATGAGGGTGCGGGCGAGGACCACATCGGCGGCGCATCGCACGTGATGCGCGATCGCATGGAGCCAGGCCGCTCCGGCATCGACGCGCCGCTCCTCGCCCTCGAACCGACCGGTGATCCCGATGCGGTCGTCGAGGGTCATCAGCACCCGCGCCGCCTCGTCACCGAGCCCGTGCTGATCGAGCGCCACGACGAGAGCGCAGGCGTCGAACACCGACACCGGACCCTCGGACCAGCTGAGAACCTCATCGCCGGCGGCGTGCAGAAGGGCGGACCGACGGGCGGCGGCCAGCGCCTCGGGGGCGCGCCGCTCGAGCAGCTCGAGACGCGGCGCCCGACGCGTCAGCGCCTCCCATCCCGCCACCACCCGATCGGGACCGGGCAGTGAGGCGATGGCCGCCCCGGTCGGCGCACCGACCGCAGTGGAGCGGGATCGGCGGCTCGACGGGAGGAGCGGGGCCAGCGGGGCGACGACCCGGATGGTGGCCGTGTGCGGGAGCGGGAACAGCAGCGCGGCCGAGGCCCGACCCTCGCCACAGCGCACGCCACCGGCGGGCCAGTCGGGGCCGGCCTCCCCCGACAGCACGACGCCGAGGGAGTCACCGAGCTCGGCTGATCCCACCGCAAGGCGCGACGGCTGACGCGACAGATGGAGGATCGGCGCACCGTCGACCTCGACGACGGTGTCGTGGAGGTCGATGCGGCCGACCGACACCCGCCCCAGCGGCCCGAACGGACGGATGGCGAACGCCACCGCCACCGGGACACTCGACGCGTTGTGCAGTTCGAGGATGACGGCACCACCGGGGAGATCCTCACCACCCGCCACCGCCCAGGCCCGGTGCACGACCTCGCCGCCGGGCACCCGCATGATGGTCTCCACCACCGGTGCGCCATCGACCGAGCGCTGCCGCACACCAGCCGATCGGGAGGGAAGATGCCAGCGGTCATCCGCGCCGACCCACCAGTCGATGGATGCACTCTCGCGGCGCAGCGACACCAGACCTCGGGGATCCACCGCAGCGGCCGAGGGGGACCCGACGGTTCCCAGCAGGGTCCAGGATCGATGCGTCGTGTTCTGCTGTGCCGCATCGCCGATGATCACATCGGGCGACGACGGATCGCTCTGGCGGTGCATCCACCATGGCTGGAGTTCGTCATCGGCTGCGGGCATGGCCGACGACGCTACCGCCACGCGCCCCTACACTCGTCGCCGTGAGCACACCGGTCCGCGGCGTCGCCGTCCTCCTGCCGGTGAAGGCCTTCGCCATGGCCAAGGCCCGGCTCGCCGACACGCTCACACCCTCCCAGCGCATCGAACTGGCCCGTTCGATGGCCACCGCCGTGCTGCGGGCCGCCGGCGAGCTGCCGGTGCATGTGGTGTGCGACGACGATGATGTGGCCCGATGGGCGACCTCGATGGATGCCATGGTGCTCTGGAAGCCCGGTCGGGGGCTCAACGCCGCGGTGACCGACGGTGTCGGGGAGTTGGCGAGTCTCGGGTTCGATCGGGTGATCGTCGCCCATGCCGATCTCCCGCACGCCCGCGACCTCACCACCGTGCTCGAGGCCGTGGTCCGGGGCGGACCGCAGTCGGTCGTGATCGTGCCTGATCGCCATGGGGACGGCACCAACGTGATCTCGCTGCCGACCACGACCGGCTTCACCTTCGCCTACGGACCGGGCTCGGCCGCCCGCCATGCCCGAGAGGCGCAGCGACTCGGACTTCCGGTCACGATGATCGAAGATGCACGATTGGGATGGGACGTCGATCGTCCCGACGATCTCGAAGCCCCCGATTGGCCCGATTGGAACGAGACGCCATGACGCCCGATGAGTCATCGCAACCGGCGCTGCCGCTCGGCGACCGCATCACCGGCGCCATGGCCACCCGCGACCTCCCCATCCCGCGTCATGCCCTCGTCATCGCCGCCCATCCCGACGACGCCGAGTTCCAGTGCGGTGGCACCCTCACCAAGTGGGCCGTCGGCGGTTGCACGATCAACCACCTGATCCTCACCGACGGATCCAAGGGCACCTGGGATCCCGACGCCGACACCGCTGCGCTGATCGAGACACGACGCGCCGAGCAGCTCCGGGCGGCGCGCCTGCTCGGCTCACAGGGCAAAGTCATCATGCTCGGCCTCACCGATGGGGAGCTCACGCCCTCGCGCGAGGTCCACGACGAGGTGGCGCGCTGGATCCGCACCACCACGCCCGATGTCGTCCTCGCCCATGATCCATGGAAGACCTATCGCCTGCATCCCGACCACCGAGCGGCGGGCTGGATCGCCCTCGACGCCCTCGTCGCCGCACGCGATCCGCACTTCTTCCCCCATCATGAGGTCGCCCACCATCGGCCGTCGACCCTGCTGCTGTTCGAGGCCGAGCGGCCCGATCACATCGAGGACATCACCGGGTACGCCGAGGCGAAGGCCGACGCACTGCTGGCCCATCGCAGTCAGTTCGTCACCACCCACGGGATCACCGATCCCGACGACGAGGACCAGCGCGATCAGTTCCGCTCCCGTGTGCTCCAGCACGCCGCCGATGTCGGTGCGGCCAGCGGTGTCACCCACGGCGAGATCTTCAAGCGCATCGACGACCTCTGAGCCCCGCCCGTGCCGCGCTCCCCCATCGACGATCCCACCGGGAGCGGTGACGGCGGGACGACCGACCGCCTGCTGGTCGGGGTCGATGGCTGTCGGGGCGGATGGGTGGCGGCGATGGCGCCGCTCGACCGACCCGACCGGCTCATCGCGGTGGAGGTGGTGGCCCAGATCGACGAACTCCTCGCCGATGTGGTGGGAGGCCGGTTCGCCATGGTGGCGCTCGACATGCCGATGGGCCTGCCGGAGTCCGGGCCGCGCCGATGTGACATCGAGACGCGTCAGCGCCTCGGGCGCCGGGCCCCGAGTGTCTTCCCGACCCCGCCGCGTCCCGTGCTCGGGTGCACCGATCACGCCGCTGCCGTGGCGATGGGGCGCCGCATCGATGGCCGGGGCATCTCGATCCAGGCGTTCAACCTCATCCCCAAGATCGTCCAGGTCGACCGCGCCCTCGGCGATCCGCCCGATCCGAGGATCCTCGCCCGAGTCGTCGAGGCCCATCCCGAATCCGCCTTCGCCGAGCTGGCCGGAGCGCCGCTCACCAGCGCCAAGCGCACCGCCGCCGGACGAGCGGAACGGCTGGCGCTGCTGGCCACCGTGTTCCATGAGGGGAACCACCTGCTCGAACGTCGCCATCCCGGCGCCGCCCCCGATGATGTCCTCGACGCCGCCGTGCTGGTGCGCACCGCCCACCGGATGGTGACCGGTTCGGCGATGGTCCTCGGCGGCGAAGAACGCGACGCCCGCGGCATCCCGATGCGGGTCGTCATCTGAGGGCCGGCTCGACGCGGCCCGGCGAGCTCCGCCGGGCCATCCGCGCGCGGGCTCCCCGCGCGGTGTTGGATACGGAGGTCCCGTCCACCGTCGTCACCCCATGGGAGCACCGTGACACCGCGACCAGCCCCGCCTCTCTCCGTCCGTGCGCAGAAGGGTCGGGCCCGGCGCCGGGTCGTCCGATGAGCGCCGCTCCCGACGCACGGCGCATGTACGTGCTCGACACCTCGGTGCTGCTCGCCGATCCGAAGGCCATGCTGCGTTTCGAGGAGCACGCCGTGGTGCTGCCGGTGGTGGTCATCCTCGAACTCGAGTCCAAGCGCAACCATCCCGAACTGGGCTGGTCGGCACGACAGGCGCTGCGCCAGCTCGAGTCCTATCGGGTCGAGCACGGCTCGCTGATGTCGCCCATCCCGGTCAACGAGCAGGGCGGCACCCTGCAGGTGGAGATCAACCACCAGGACCTCAGCGCCCTGCCGCCCTCGTTGGCCGGTGACACCAACGACCACCGGATCCTCGCCGTCGCCCGCAACTTCGCCGCCGCCGGTCAGCACGTCACGGTCGTCACCAAGGATCTCCCGCTGCGGCTGAAGGCCTCGATCGTCGGACTCGACGCCGATGAGTACCGCAACGAGCTCGCCCGGGACACCAGCTGGACCGGCATGGTCGAGATCCCGGTGAGCGGGTCCCTCATCGACGATCTGTTCGATCTCGGTGTGGTCGACGACGAGCGCGCTCGCGAGCTCCCGGTCAACACCGGCGTGGTGCTCCACTCCGGCTCACAGTCGGCACTGGCCCGGGTGCACGCCGACAAGGCGTTCCACCTCGTGCGCCGCGACGGTCACCTGTTCGATGTGCGCGGCCGATCGGCGGAGCAGCGCATCGCCATCGATCTGCTCGCCGACCCCACCATCGGCATCGTGTCGCTGGGCGGACCCGCCGGCACCGGCAAGAGCGTGCTGGCCCTCGCCGCCGGTCTCGAGTCGGTGCTCGAGCAGCGTTCCCACAAACGTGTCGTCGTGTTCCGACCGCTCTACGCCGTCGGCGGCCAGGATCTCGGCTACCTGCCCGGGTCCGAGTTCGAGAAGATGAGTCCGTGGATGGCCGCGGTGCTCGACGGCCTCGAGTCCATCACCGGCCCCGAGGTGATCGACGAGGTCATCCATCGCGGTCTGCTCGAGGTCCTCCCGCTCACCCACATCCGCGGTCGCAGCCTCACCGACAGCTTCGTCATCATCGACGAGGCCCAGAACCTGGAACGTCCGGTGCTGCTCACCGCCCTGAGTCGACTCGGGGAGGGCAGTCGCGTGGTGCTCACCCACGACGTCGCCCAGCGGGACAACCTGCGGGTGGGCCGCCACGACGGCGTGGTCTCGGTCATCGAGGCCCTGCGCGGCCATCCGATCTTCGGGCATGTCACCCTCACCCGCTCCGAGCGCAGTGAGATCGCCGCCGTCGTCACCGACCTGCTCGACGGTCCCCTCGACACCTGAGTCCCCACCCGGCGTCCACCGGGACGCAGCCACGGGCACCGTCATCACGGCGCTGTCACAGGGTTCTGCCTAGCGTGGCCCCGTGAGTCCATCCGCACCCGGCGTCCGACGCACCGATCCCGACCGCTTCAGCGGCCTGGTTCCGGTGGACTTCCTCGGCCCGGGCACGCCACTGGCCCCGCTCCCCTTCGCCGTCATCGACGTCGAGACCACCGGTCTGCGTCCTCGCGAGGATCGCATCATCGAGATCGCCGTGGTCCGCTGCGATCCGCTCGGCGCCATCGTGTCGGAATGGTCCACCCTCATCGATCCCGGTCGCGATCCCGGCCCCACCCGGGTGCATGGCATCACCGCCGAGGATCTCCTCGGCGCTCCCACCTTCGCCGGGGCCGTCGACGAACTGCGCGCCCAGCTCGCCGATGCGGTGGTGGTCGCCCACAACCTCTCCTTCGACGCCTCCTTCGTCGCCCACGAGTTCCTGCGCGCCGGTGAGGCGCCCCACCGCGCCTACGGGCTCTGCACCCTCGAGCTGGCCCGCCGGGTTCTGCCCAGCGCCGAGGGCCACTCCCTCGGAGCCTGCGCCCGGAGCCTCAGCATCCCCCAGCCCGCCGCCCATCGGGCCCTCGCCGACACCCGAGTCACCGCGCTGGTGCTGGCGGCTCTCATCGATCGCCTCGGCACCGCCGACGAGCATCCACCGCGTCTGCGCGCCACGCCCACCACTCCCTGAACCAGGCCCTGAACCAGGCCCTGAACCAGGTCCTGAACCTCCTCTCGGTCCCCGCCGATCTCGCGAGCGACGCTCGCCCGCATCCGCCCACCGGTCCCGATGAGGTCCCCCATGTCCGATCCCGACGCTCCCGCGTCCCGAGCCGCCCACTCAGAGCCCCACCCGCTCGAGAAGCTGCTCGACACCCTTCCCGCCGTCTCCCCCGAGGATCCTCCCGAACTGCTCATCCTGCGCGATCCAGAGCGCCACGGTTGTGAGCCCTGCAGTCCCGAGCCCCACTCCGGCGGCGCCGACCCGGGAGCATCTCCGATCGACCATCACCTCGACATCAGGGTCCTGCTCGGTTCCGACCCGGTGAGCGAGCTCATCGGGCTGCGCGCCGCACCGTCGTGGCACGCCGTCGGTCTGCGGGCCGGAGCCACCGGCCGGGTCACCCACGGATCCGAGGCGTCGCCCTGTGGGCTGATCCATGTGATCGCCCGGGACGGCACCTCCATCACCCACCTGACCCTGCCCGACCGCTCAACCATCCGACTCGGTCCCGATCGGACCATCCGTGAGGGTCGGGTCCCCGATCTGTGTCGTCGCATCCTCGCCCTGCCGACCGAACCACCGCCCCCCGACATGGCCGCGTTCGTGCTCGACGCCTGGTTGGCGATCATCGCCCGCGCCGCGCTCCTCACCCCCGGCCTCGGGTGGGGTGAGGTGCTGGCGCTGGGACCGTTCATGCACCTCGACCCGACCGAGCGCCTCCACGAGGGCACCACCCCCGCCGCAGTCGCCTCCGCCCTGTGCGCCACGGCCCGGTCCCTCGACTGGCATCGGTACCGCGAGGTCTGCATCGCCACCGCGGGATGTCCGGTCTCGGGACTCTCCCCCACCGCCGTCGCCTGGATGGACACCGGCATGTTCGCCCGATGGACCATCGACAGCCTCCCCGCCGTCGACGAACTCCTCGCCCTGCTCGAACCCACCCTCGCGCCGAGCGCCTTCGACCGACTCTGGGCCGCGATCTCCCTCGCCCGCCCCCATGATCCTCCTCCCGACCATCCTCCGCAACGACACCCGTAGCCACCCACACCGCCACCCACCCACCCCCCGGCCGCCCCCTCCGGTCCGACGGCGACCGGTAGCGTTCCACCGTGACCGAACCGTCCCCCACCGCCGACTCCTCGGTCTCCCGCCGCCGTTTCCTCGTGCTCGGCGGTGCCGGTGTGGTGGCGGCCGGCGCCCTCGCCGTCGGCTGCGGTGGCTCCTCCTCATCCTCGGTCCGGGTGCGCGAACCCGAACGCATCGATCCGCCCCGTCTCTCCGGTTCCGAGGAACCACCGCCCGCCGACACCGTGTTCGACACGGTGCTGCAGGGCGGTCGGGTCATCGACCCTGACAGCGGCTATGACGCCGTCGCCGATGTCGGCCTGCTCGGCGAGCGCATCGCCCTCATCAGCACCACCGCGCTCACCGGTCGCAGCGTCATCGACGTCTCCGGACTGGTCGTCGCCCCCGGCTTCATCGACGTGCTGTCCTACGAACCGAACAGCTACGGCGTCTGGTACAAGCTCGGCGACGGTGTCACCACCAACCTCGGCATGCACGGCATCAAGAACCCCGTCGATCCCGCCGGCTTCTTCTCCTCCTACACCGGCGCGGCCACACCGCCGGTCCATTTCGGTGGCGCCTTCTCCGATCAATGGTTCCGCGACTCCATCGGCATCCGCGCCACCGCCACCCCGGCCCAGCGGGCGCGCCTCGCCGAGAGCCTCGATCGGAGTTTCGACGCCGGCTGGATCGGCGTGGCCGTCGATCCCGAGTACGCCACCAGCATCGACACCGAGGAGTTCATCGAGATGGGGCGCACCGCACAGCGCAACGGGATGCCCCTGTTCACCCATGTCCGCTACTCCGCACCGGAACCCACCGGGAGGTCCTCGCTCGACGCCATCGACGAGGCGGTGCGGGTGGCCCGCGAGAGCGGTGCCGCGGTGCACATCGATCACATCCCGTCGATGGCCACCCATGTCATGCCCGAGGCCATCGACCGCATCGAGCGCGCCCGCGCCGAGGGACTCGACATCACCGGCTGCTTCTACCCATACACGTTCTGGGGCACCTATCTCGGATCGGCCCGCTTCTCCGGCGACTGGCAGTCGCGGTTCCGCATCTCCTACAACGATCTGCAGCTGGCCGGTTCCACCGAACGACTCACCGAGGCCACGTTCAAGAAGTACCAGGCCCAGAACAAGCTGGTCGTGGCCTACGCCATCCCCCAGGAGGACGTCATCGCCGCCGCCCGCGCCCCGTGGACCCTCGTCGGTTCCGATGCCATCCCCGAATCATCGAACAACAACCATCCCCGCGGCGCCGGTTGCTTCTCGCGTCTGCTCGGACCCTATGTGCGCGATCTGCAGGCGCTCACCCTCACCGAGGCGCTGGCCAAGTGCACCGTGCTGCCGGCCCGACGTCTCGAGGCCCGGGTGCCGGCGCTGGCCCGCAAGGGTCGGCTCCAGATGGGCGCCGATGCCGACATCACCGTGTTCGACCCGGCCACCATCGCCGACCGATCCAGCGTGGAACGTCCGGCGGTGTTCTCCGAGGGCATCGAGCATGTGTTCGTCATGGGTCAGCACGCCCTCACCCCGGCCGGGGTGCAGCGCGAGGTGCGGGCCGGCCGAGCCATCAAGGGCCAGCCCGCCTGATCCGCCACCCGGACCGAGGGCGCAGCCGACCGGTAGCCTGCGCGCCGTGACCACCACCGATCCCTTCGCCGCCCTCGACGCCACCGCGCAGGCCGACCTCGTCCGCACCGGACAGGTCTCCCCGCTCGAACTCGTCGACGCCGCCATCGCCCGCATCGAGGCCCTCAACCCGACGGTCAACGCCGTCATCCACGAACGCTTCGAGCGGGCCCGGGCCGAGGCCGCCGCCGATCTGCCCGAGGGGCCGTTCCGTGGGGTGCCCTTCGTCCTCAAGGACCTCGCCGCCTACAGCGCCGGCGATCCGCACCATGGCGGCGCCGAGTTCCTCAAGCGCGAGGGCTGGACGGCGAGCGCGGATGATCATCTGGTGGCCCGTCTGCGCCGCGCCGGAGTGGTGTTCGTCGGCCGCACCAACACCCCCGAGTTCGGCACCACCATCACCACCGAACCCACGGCGCACGGCGCCAGTCGCAACCCCTGGAACCTCGAGCACTCCACCGGCGGGTCCTCCGGCGGCTCGGCCGCGGCGGTGGCCACGCGCATGGTGCCCGCCGCCCATGCCAGCGACGGCGGCGGATCCATCCGCATCCCGGCCAGCGAATGTGCCCTGGTCGGTCTCAAGCCCACCCGGGCCCGGGTGCCGCTCGGCCCTGAGATCGGCGACTCCTGGGGGGCGGCCACGGTGCACGGCGTCGTCACCCGCACCGTGCGCGACACCGCGGCGCTGCTCGACGTGCTGAGCGGTCCCATGCCGGGCGATCCCTACCCGGCACCCCCACTGCCCGGTCCCCTCGCCGCCGAGGTCGGTCGGGATCCCGGTCGACTGCGCATCGGGGTGCTCGACCATCCCCTGCTGCCGGGGGTGGTCGCCGATCCTGACAGCGCGGCGGCGGCCCGTCACGGCGCCGAGCTGCTCGCTCGCCTGGGCCATGAGGTCAGCGATGACCATCCGGCGGCCATGGGCGAATCGGCCTTCAGCGCCACCTTCTCCACCGTGGTCGCCGCCAGCGTGGCCCTCGACCTCGCCGTCTGGGGCGAGCTGCTCGGCCGCGAGATCGGTCCCGATGACATCGAGGAGCGCAACTGGATGTTCGCCGAGATCGGTCGGGCCATCTCCGCCCCGGACTACCTGCGGGCCATCCATTGGCAGCAGGCCTGGACCCGGCGCATGGCGCAGTGGTGGCGACATGCCCCCGGCGACGACGGCTTCGACATCCTCGTCACCCCCGTGCTCAACGGCCCGCCGCCCCGTCTCGGCTGGATGACCGATCCGATCGAGGGACTCCAGCGGGTCACCGATCTCATGCAGTACACCGCACAGTTCAACGTGACCGGCCAGCCCGCCATCTCCCTGCCGCTGTGGTGGACCGAATCGGGTCTGCCCGTGGGTGTGCAGTTCGTGGCTCCGTTCGGACGGGAGGATCTCCTCGTGCGTCTCGCCTCGGAGCTCGAGGCGGCCAGCCCCTGGGCCGACCGTCTCCCCGCCGTGCACGCCTGAACCTGACGCCGTCGATCACCGACGCAGGACGCGAAGCGGCCCGGCACAGGGTGCCGGGCCGCTGTCGTCCATGGGGTGGAGAACTGCAGGGCGCGGACCTGCCGCGCCGGGGACTACACCGCGGTCGACAGATCCTCCTCGACGCCGGTGGCGTCGGAGGGGCTGATGAACCGCCAGACAAGACCGGCGATCGCCGCACCCACGATGGGGGCGAGCCAGAACAGCCACAGCTGGGGGATGTAGTCGCCGCCGGCGAACAGCGCCTGGCTGGTGGAACGGGCCGGGTTCACCGAGGTGTTGGTGACCGGGATGCTGATGAGGTGGATGAGCACCAGGGCGAAGCCGATGGCCATCGGGGCCGCAGCGCCCACCGCCTTCTTGGCGGTGGTCCCGAGGATGACGAACAGGAAGCCGGCGGTCATGACGATCTCGGTGATGAGCGCCGTGCCCATCGAGAATCCGCCCGGTGAGAGCTTGCCGTAGCCGTTGGCCGCGAAGGCTCCGGCCTGGGTGTTGTCGATGGTGTAGCCGCCGGGCTGGCCCTTGGCGATCACCAGGATGATGGCGGCCGCGGCGATGCCACCGATGACCTGCACCACCACATAGGGGATGACGTCCTTGGCGGGGAAGCGCTTCCCGATCCAGAGACCGACGGTGACGGCGGGGTTGAAATGCCCGCCCGAGATGTGGCCCACGGCATAGGCCATGGTGAGCACGGTGAGACCGAAGGCCAGCGAGACACCGAGCAGGCCGATGCCGATGAACGGCTTGCCGGCGTCGAAGCCGAACACGGCGGCCAGCACCGCCGAACCGCAGCCGCCGAGCACGAGCCAGAAGGTGCCCACGGCCTCCACGACGAGTTTCTTGCTCATCTCCATAGATGACTCTCCTTCCAGAGAACTGAACCGTCCTGTGTGTGACGGTCATCACACGGTAGAACCTGACGCTCCGCCAGCAGTGGATGCCGTTCAGACTGCTCCTGACGCAGCCGGTCGGGTCCGTCGATCCGGCATGGCAACCTGAGGGGGTGACACTCGAACTGCCCGCCGCCACCGATCTGCGCACCCTGCTGACCCTCGAGGCGGTCAGCCCCGATGTGTTCCTCGCCCCCAGCGGCTTCACCGGCTGGGGCCGGCTCTACGGCGGCCAGGTGATCGCCCAGGCCCTCATGGCGGCGGCCCGCACCGTCGATCCCGAACAGCGTCCCCACTCCCTGCACGCCTACTACGTGCGCCAGGGCGAGGAACCGGCCCCGGTGGCCTTCGAGGTGCAGCGCGTCCGCGACGGACGGTCCTTCTCGACCCGGCAGGTGGTGGCCTCCCAGGCCGGCGGGGCCATCCTGAACCTCATCGCCAGCTTCCATCGTCCCGAGCCCTCCGAGGAGCGCGAGTCCTCCAGCATGCCCGCCGGCGCACCGCGCCCGGAGCAGCTCGACGACGACGAGACTCCGCTGTTCTTCCAGAGCCGCGCCGTGCGCGACGAGTTCGACATGGCGACCCTCGCCTGGATGCGCACCCTCGAGGATCTCGAGGACGACCCCGTGCTCAACGCCTGCGCGCTCGCCTATCTCTCCGACGAGCATCTGCTCGGCGCCGCTCTCACCGGGCACAGTCTCATCGGTGACTGGGAGCGACTGATGACCGCCAGTCTCGACCACGCCCTGTGGTTCCATCATCCGGTGCGGGTGCGCGACTGGCACTGCTTCGTCCTCGAGGGGCAGGCCATGGCCGACGCCCGGGGACTGTCCATCGCCAAGATCTTCGACGCGGAGGGCCTGCACGTGGCCACCGCCGCCCAGGAGGCGTTGGTGCGCCTCCGCCGATGAGCCCTGCCCGCGCCACCCACCGTTCATCCACTGTTGCCGAAATGGCCCTGCGCACATCGCCGCTGATGTGAGAAGGTCACTGCGCCATGTCTGATCCGACCACGACCATCGCCGACTCCTCCGACCGCGACGCGGTGCCGGCTCCGGCCACCGGCCTCGGCACCGAACGTCCCGAGGCCCTCCCGCCCACCGGAGGACCCGTCGAGCTCGAGCGCACCTTCGCGTTCATCGACATCTGCGGCTTCACCGCCCTCACCGAGCGTCATGGCCCCCGGCGCGCCATCCGAGCCCTCGAGGTGTTCCGCTCCGCGGTCAAGGAGGTCGCCGGTCGCCGCGGGGCGCGGGTGGCCAAGTGGCTGGGTGACGGCGTGCTGCTGGTGGGGGTCAAGCCCGGACCCATCGTGGCCACCGTGGCCGAGCTCACCGGTCGGTTCGAGTCCTTCTCCATCGATCTGCGCGCCGGCGTGGCCAGCGGTGTGGCGCTGCTGTTCGACGGTGACGACTACATCGGTCGACCGGTCAACCTCGCCGCCCGGCTCTGCGACGAGGCCGGCCCCGGCGAACTGCTCGCCCACCCGTCCTCGCTCGACGGCGTCCCCGAGTGGGTCGACATCGCCGATCCTCGCGCCATCGACATCCGCGGCGTCGGCACCATCGAAGGGGTCTGCGCCCTGCGCGTCGCCCCCGATGTGCAGTTCCCTCCCGAACCCAACCGCGAGACCGAACTCTGACCCCAGCGGGCGGTTCGCACCCGATCTTCCCAGGAGTTGACCTGCCTCGAACCCAGATCCGACCGAGGTGTCCGTAGGGTCAGATCGTGCGTCGCTCCCACCGTCGTCCGCTGCTCGCGCTGGCCCTCGCGATCATCGTGCTGCTCGTCGTGGCCTTCATGCCGCCCTCCTCCCTGGCCCGCCCCCTCGGACCCGCCGGCGCAGCCTCGGCGGGGTCATCGGGCAGCACCGGCGCCGACCCCAGCCTGGCCGCGGCCGGCGAGCCGGCCGATGGACCGGAGATCGACACCGAGGTCGAGCGCGAGATCGCCCGAACAGGACGCGCCCGGACCGTCGTCACCCTGAACGCGGCCCACAGCCCCGCCCGTTCCGGTGACGATCGCCAGCAGCGCGCCGCCAGTCGCTCCGCCGTCCGGGCCCTGCTGGCCTCCCTGCCCTCGGGCAGCGCCGCCGCGACCGGCGAACCCGACACCCTCCCGGTGGTGGCGGTGACCATCGACGGGCAGGCGCTCGGCGCCCTGCGTCGATCGAAGGTGGTCGCCGCGGTGGAGGCCGACACCACGCTGCGACCCACCTCGCTGGCATCGTCGACGGTGGTGGGCACCCCCACGGCGGTGGCCTCCGGCTGGACCGGCGCCGGCGGCACCGTGGCCGTGCTCGACTCGGGGGTCGACTCCAGCCATCCGTTCCTGCGCCGCGGCACGACCAGCCGCACCATCGCCGAGGCCTGCTTCTCGACCACCACCACGGTGAGCCTGTCGAGCTGTCCCGGTGGTCGACCGATGGGGGTCGGCGACGCACCGCGCCCGGGAGCCGGACAACCCTGCGACCTCACCCTGTCGCGCATGTGCGACCACGGCACCTCGGTGGCGGGCATCGCAGCCGGGGGCGACGGTCGAACCCTGCCCAGCGGCATCGCCCCCGGAGCCTCGATCGTGTCGGTGAAGATCTTCGGTCACGACGCCGCCGATCCTTCGAGGATCGGCGCGTCGTTGTCCGATGTGAACCTCGCGCTGCAGTGGCTCTACAACCGACGTGCCGATCTGCCCGGGCTCAGCGCCGTGAACCTCAGCATCGCTGGCGGACGGTTCACCGGGCCCTGCACCCGCAGCTCGGTGCAGGCCTTCATCCATCAGCTCGCCACCGTCGGCATCGCCACCATCGTGGCCGCCGGCAACGACGGCTACGACGACGCCGTCGGCATGCCGGCCTGCGCTCCCGACGCCGTGGCGGTCGCATCCATGGACGACGCCACCGCAGCGCGTTCGCCATGGTCGAACATCAGCCCGAAGGTGGCCCTGTTCGCGCCGGGCGAGAGGATCACCACCGCTCATGCCGGCGGCGGGTACCTCTCGGCCTCGGGCACCTCGGTGGCCGCACCGGCCATCGCCGGTGCCTGGGCGGTGGTGCATCAGCGATTCCCCGACATGACGGTGACCGAGGAGCTCGACCAGTTGCGCAGCAACGGGATCGGGCTGATCACCGACACGAGCATCGGTCGCTACGACCTCCCGATGGTGCGGGTGGATCTCGCCCTGCGCCCGCCGGCCGGCACCGCCACTGAGAACGGAACCCTCACCACAGTCACACCGGCGCGCCTGATGGACACACGGGCCCTGCCCACCATCGACCGGCTCTTCAGCGACACCGGCGCGGTGCGCGGCGGGGAGACCCGCCGGGTCCGGGTGACCGGTCGGGGGTATGTGCCGTCGAGCGGTGTCGCCTCGGTGTCGCTCAACGTCACCATCGTGAATCCCACCGAGGCCGGCTACCTCACCGTGTTCGGCGCCGATGCGCAACGACCGAACGCGTCGAACCTCAACTTCACTCCGGGATCACTCTCGTCGAACATGGTGCTGGTGCCGGTCGGGGCCGATGGCACCATCGCAGTGTTCAACTCCGCCGGCACCACCCAGGTGATCGTCGACGTGCTCGGCTGGTTCCCCGATGCCGGTGTCTTCCGCCCCCTCGCCCCGGCACGGCTGATGGACACTCGTGACCTGCCCACCATCGACGGGCTGGCCCGCAGCACCGGAGCGTTCGCTCCGGGCGAGAGCCGTGCCCTGCGGATCACCGGACGCGGCGGGGTTCCCGACGCCGGTGTCGGGGCCGTGGCCCTCAACGTCACGGTGGCCGGCGCCACCGCGGCGGGCTACGTCACCGTGCACCCGAACGGGACCCCCACGCCGACGGCTTCCACCATCAACTTCGGCCCCTCCCAGATCGTGCCCAACACCGTCATCGTCCCCGTCGACGCGCTGGGCCGGGTGCGTCTGTTCAACTTCAGCGGCCGGACCGATCTGGCCGTCGACGTCATGGGATGGTTCCCCACCTCGGCCGCCTTCGGGCCGCTGCCCCCCGCCCGTCTGCTCGACACCCGGGCCCTGCCCACCATCGACGGGCGGTTCAGCGCCACCGGTGCCATCGCTGGGGGCGGGCGGCTCGACCTCCTCGTCACCGGCCGCGGCGGGGTACCGGCCACCGGGGTGGCGGCGGTGGCCATCAACGTGACCGTGGACCGGCCCACCGCCGACGGCTTCGTCACGGTCTTCCCCGCCGGGATCGCCCTGCCGGCGACCTCCACGGTGAACTTCGCCGCCGGGGTGACGCTGGCCAACGCCACGATCGTGCCGGTGGGAGCCGACGGGCGCATCTCCATCTACAACCTCCGCGGATCCACCGATGTGGTGGTCGACGTGCTCGGCTGGTTCCGCTGAGATTTGAACATTTCTTAGCCGAGGTTGTCGGGAACGCCCTCCCCCGCCGGGGGTACGGTTGCGATATGCACAAGATTCAGTCGGGCCCACGCTCCACCCTTCTGACGCTGGTCCTCGCCCTCGGGGGGCTGCTCACCCTCTCCCCTCTGGGTATCGGAACCCGTCCCACCTCTGCCCCGGTCGCATCCTCGGCCACGTCGGCGACCCCCGCAGCGACCCCCGCAGCGGCAGCCGCCCCGACCGCCCCGGCACCGACCTACGACACCGCCCTCGACCAGGAGCTGGCCAGCACGGAGCGCACGAATGTGATCGTGCGCCTCGACACCGAGTTGACCGGTACCGACGCCGAACGCGGCGCCGCCGCCCGTCGCTCGGTCGACGAGCTGCTGGCCACCCTCCCGGCCGGGAGCTTCAGCGATGTCGGCGATCCCGGGATCCTGCCCGTCGCCACCTTCCGGGCCACCCGGGCCGCGGTGGACGTGCTGCGCAGTTCACCACTGGTGCGCGCCGTGGGAGCCGATGTCGCGCTCTCGGTCGCCAGCGAGCATGCCCAGTTCCGTGACGGCGCCGCCACCGCCAACGCACTCGGCTGGACGGGCGAGGGCACCACCGTGGCCGTCATCGACTCCGGGGTCCAGGCCGATCATCCCTATCTCATGAACGGCACGACCAAGAAGGTCATCGGGGAGGCCTGCTTCGTCAGCGCCATCCCGAGCGTGAGCTATGTCTCGCCCTGTCCGGGCGGCGCCTCGATGGCGGTCACAGCCGCCCCGCTCCCGGGTTCGGCAGGACCCTGCCCGTACAGCACCGCCCCCTATCCCGACACCACCCATGCCTGCGATCACGGCACCCATGTGGCCGGCGTGGTCGCCGGTCAGCCCGGCACCGCCAACTTCGCCGAGATCAGCGGCGTCGCACCCAACACGAAACTGATCTCGGTGCAGGTGTTCGGCTACAAGTCCGATCTGAAAGTCGTGACCTCGCTCACCACCGATCTGCTCAACAGCCTCAAGTGGCTCTACAACCGACGCGCCGACTTCCCGGGGCTCAGCGCCGTCAACATCTCCATCGCCTCGAGCACCAAGAAGTACGCAGGCACCTGCGACAACGACGACGCCGCCCAGCAGGCCATGTTCGCCGCCATCAAGGCCCTGCGCGATGTCAACATCGCCACCATCGTCGCCGCCGGCAACTCCGGCTGGAACGACGGCATCTCCTCCCCCGCCTGCATCAGCAACACCGTGGGGGTCGGCGCCATCGACGACACCACCGGTGTCCGGGCCCCCTTCTCGAACATCAGCAGCGCCATCGAGCTCTTCGCCCCCGGCGCCTCCATCGCCTCGGCGTGGCCGGGATACACCAAACCGCAGATCGAGTCCGGCACCTCGCAGGCCACCCCGGCCGTGGCCGGTGCCTGGGCCCTGCTGCGCCAGCAGTACCCGCTCACGGCGACCACACCCAAGACCGTCGATGAGCTGCTCACGATGCTGCGCTCCACGGGCACCGATGTGGCCACCACCGTCACGGTGAACAACGCCCCGGTCACCTACACCGCGCCGCGGATCAACATCAGCCGTGCCCTCGGGTACCAGGTGCCCACCACTGCGGCGATGGGCAACGAGTTCAGCTGCGCCCGCCTCAACAACGGCATGGTCAGCTGCACCGGCTCCAACGCCTCCGGGCAGCTCGGTGTGAGCACCGCCACGGTGGCCAGCACCACCATCCCGCGGCGCATCGTCGGCCTGACCGGTGTGACCCAGATCGCCGCCGGGAACGCCTTCGCCTGTGCCCGATCATCCCAGAACCAGGACTCGGTCCTGTGCTGGGGCAACAACGCCAGCGGTCAGCTGGGCATCGGGCCCACCGCGGCGACCACCCCGATCAACAGGGTGCTGTCGGCGGTGAACACGCCCCTCACCGGCGTGAGCTCGGTGGCCGCCGCCGGCGCCTCGGCCTGTGCTGTGCTCAATGCCGGTGTCAACGGCACCGTGCGCTGCTGGGGTGACAACGCCGACGGGCAGCTCGGCGACGGCACCACGATCACCCGCAAGTTCGCGGTGCAGGTCATGGCCACGGCCACCACACCGCTCACCGGCGTGAAGTCGGTGGCCGTCGGCGCCCGCTCGGCCTGCGCCCAGATGAACAACGGCACCGTGCGCTGCTGGGGCAACAACGCCGACGGCGGCCTCGGCAACAACTCGACGGTCAGCAGCAACTACCCGGTCCAGGTGTCGGGCATCAACGGTCTCGCCACCTCGGCCCGATCGATCGCCGTCGGCTCCGGGTTCGCCTGTGCCGTGCTCACCACCAACACCGTGCGCTGCTGGGGTACCAACGCCTCGGGCCAGCTCGGCAACAACACCACGGCCCGTTCACTGGTGCCGGTCACCGTGGTGACCTCCACCGGGACCCTCGATGGCGTGTCGACGGTGAGCCTGGGCGCCCAGCACGCCTGTGCCATCCAGACCGTCGCCGGCGTGCCCATGGTGCGCTGCTGGGGCAACAACTCGCTCCGCCAGCTCGGCATCGGCGGCGTGAACCTGTCGGTGGCCACGTCGACCTTCGGCACCAAGACCGACACCGCCATCGCCATCGCCGCCGGCCCCACCAGCACGCTGGTGGTGACCGCCAACTCGGCGGTGGCCTTCGGGAAGAACACCGCCGGTCAGCTGGGTCTCGGCAACGCCGTCAATCCGATCTCCCCGACCTGGTCGCTCCGCTTCTGATCGTCGGAGCCGAACAGGTCCGAACAGGTCCGAGCAGTCCCTGAGCGATTCCTGAGTCCTGACCGGCCCTGGGCCAGGGTCCCCAGCCGGCGGACCGGGTCAGGACCCTGGGATCACAGGACGTTGGGATCACAGGATCCTGGGATCAGCGGTCGAGCCAGACCTCGGTGAGGCGGAACACCCCGCCGCCGAACCGACGCGAGGTGCCCCCGTCGGGGAGCGACACGTTGCCGATGTTGCGCACATCATCGGCGGCGGCCACCACCCACTGGGTGTGGGACAACCAGATGTAGGGGACCAGTTCGGTCTGACGACGCTGCAGATCGGCGTAGGCCTGCTTGCGCACGGCGAGATCGTCGGTGGCCCGGGCCCGATCGAGGGCGGCGTCGATCTGGGGGTCCTGGAGGCGGGCCACGTTGAGCGCCAGCGGTCCACGGGCGTTCTTCCCGGTCCACCACAGATAGTTGCCGTCGGGATCGTCGCCGCCGAACTGGCGCCACAGCACCGCCTGCAGCTGGCCGGTGACGGCATCGGAGACCATCTTGCTCTGCTCGACCGAGTTCTGCTGCACGCTCACCCCGCAGCGCGACCACTGCTCACCCAGCAGTGAGGCCACCGCCAGATAGGTCGGGACGGGGTTGGTGGTGAGGGTCAGCGAGACGTTCGAACCGGTCTCGGCCTTCACCTCATCGATGAGCGCCTTCCCGGCCGCCACATCGTTGCGGGGGAAGCCGGTGTCGACGTAGAACGGCGAGTCCTTGTCGAACTGGCTGTCGGCCACGAACTCCGAAGGTGTCTCACTGGCGGCGACCACCGGGGCGATGTCGGTGCACAGCGCCAGCGCCCGACGCACCCGGACGTCGTTGAGCGGGGGCTTCTCGGTGTTGAGGAGCACCATCGCCTCCTCGGACTCGCTGCGGTCGTAGACGACCTGGATGGCGCCGGACTGCGCCTCGCCCCGCAGGCGGTTGATGATCGGCCAGTCCGAGGTGACCATCAACGTGAGATCGCCGCTGAGCAGGGCACTGGCCCGACTCTGGGGATCGACCACCGGACGGAACTCGACGGTGTCGAGATAGGGCAGCTTGGTGCCGGAGGCATCGGTGCGCCAGTAGTTCGGGTTGCGGGTGCCGACCCACTTGTTGTCCGGGATCCACTCCTGCTGGATGAACGGACCGGTGCCGATCGGCTGGTTCGAGGAGGCCGGCTTGGCCGCCTCCAGCTGGGCCGGCGCAGCCATGTAGCCGATCTGCCCGCTGAGGATGGTCGGGAACGTCGCCCAGGGGTCGACGGTGGTGACGACGACCTTCATGGGATCGGACGGGTCGACCACCACATCGGACACGTTGCGGATGGCGGCGCCGGTGAGCACGTCCCGGCGGGTGGCGTTGAGGTTCTGGGCCACCGCGGCGCCGTCGAGGGGCTGGCCATTGGTGAAGGAGATGCCGGGACGGACGGTGATGGTCCAGGTGCGGAAGTCCGCGCTCGGGGCGAACGACTGGGCGAGATAGGGCTGCCAACTGCCCTTGTCGTCGAAGGCGGTGAGCGGATCGAAGATGGCGGCACCGACCATGTAGCCGGAGGCGGCCCAGCGGTTGCTGGTCGGGTTGAAGCCGTCGGTCTCGGCCTCGAGTCCGTAGACGACCTTGCCACCCGACTTCGGCGCACCGGAGGCGGTGCGGACGATGTCGGTGGTCGTGCCCTTGGCCTCCCCCGACCCCCCACCGCTGGACCCACCGCAGCCGGTGGCCAGCAGCCCGAGGGCGACAGCCGCAGCGGCCGACCGCACCCCCACCCGAAGACGTGACGAACTGGTGCCGATCATCGGACCCCCCTGTCAGATGTGCCGACCTCCCGCCGACGGCGTCATGGTAGGCGGTGACAGGTTCCTGATGACGACCGTTCGCCGTCGTCCCGGTGGCGACATGGTGCCGGGTGAGTGGTTCTCGCTATGCTCTCCCGGCCGTCGGGTCATCCGATGGCCTGATGTGACACCGGCCCCCATCGTCTAGCGGCCTAGGACACCGCCCTCTCACGGCGGCAGCACGGGTTCAAATCCCGTTGGGGGTGCCACATCCGACTCGGCAGCGGCGGGTCACTGCGCCCTAGCCTCGCCCTGTGCGGCTGCGAGCAGGACTCCGAGACGTTCGGCGGCACGCTCGCGCCCCGGAGAACCCCCACCCACCCGTGATGACCGCACTGGTCGGCGTCGCCCTGGTCCTGCTCGTCCTCGCCGCGGCCTGTCGACCGGCGGCCGGTGATCAGGGGACGCGGACGAGCACCTCGACGACCCGACCGATGCCGACGACCATCGACCGCGACCGGGCCGACGTCATCGGCGACTCCCTGATCGCCTCGACGGTCAAGGAGCAGACCGCGGCGATCTCCTCCCTCGGCTACACCGTGAGTGTGCAGGCCCTCCCCGGCGCCCCGTTGGCCAGCCCGTTCATCCAGCAGAGCATCCAGATCTCCAAGGGCAGCGGCGTGGTCGTCATCGCCACCGCCACCAACGACAACTACAGCAACTATCTGGAATCCCTCGTCTCCGGTGAGGAGGCAGCCCAGGATCTCTATCGGGACCGGCTGCAGCGCGCCACCGATGAGCTGCGGGGATCCTGCGTGGTCTGGGTGAACGCCCGCACGGAGATCGGCGCGCTCTACCACCCCGAGACCACCCGGGCCACCAACCGCACGCTGGCCGAGTTCGTGGCGGCCGACCCCCGGACCCGTCTGGTCGACTGGGCCGCCATCAGCGCCGGTCACGACAGCCGTGACTGGTTCGTCGCCGACGAGCTGCACTTCAACCGGTTCTACGAGGACGAGTTCGGGCTCATCGTGCAGGACGACTCCGAGCGACGCCAGACCGGGGCCGACGCCTACGCCGCCGCCATCGCCGAGGGTGTGCGCCGCTGTCCCGCCCCCTGAGGGTGTGATCGTTCCCGATCCCCACCCGCCCGGATGCCGCGGGAGGGGCTCAGGTGTCGCCCGCCCCGATGGGTCCGTTAGTGTCTCGGGCCTGTGGAGACCACGTTCGGTGGTCCGGAATCTCAGGGGAACCCATGGCACTCGAAGGAATTGACCTGCTCGATCTCGACCGCTTCCAGCGCCTCGAGCATTACGAGATGTTCGATCGGCTCCGGGCCGAGGCCCCCGTGAGCTGGCACGACCACCCCACGGCGCAGGGCTTCTGGAACGTCGTGCAGCACCAGGACCTCGTCACGGTCAACCGCGACACGGCCACCTACTCCTCCGAGACCGGCGGCATCTCGATCCTGACCCCCGACGAGTTCCCCGGCGAGGGCAACGGCACCGATCCCCGTGGCCTGATG
Source organism: Acidobacteriota bacterium (assembly GCA_018969405.1). Taxonomy (GTDB): domain Bacteria; phylum Actinomycetota; class Acidimicrobiia; order Acidimicrobiales; family Acidimicrobilacustridaceae; genus Acidimicrobilacustris. Next base: position 16,546 of record JAGWYK010000002.1, on the reverse strand, counting down.
ATGCTGTACATGGACCCGCCCAAGCACACCCGCTACCGCCTGCTGGTGAACAAGGGCTTCACCCCCCGCATGATCAGTCTGATCGAGAAGTACCTCGAGCACCGGGCCATCCTCATCGTGGACAACATCATCGAGCGCGGCTCCTGCGACTTCGTCGTCGATCTCGCCTCCGAGCTCCCGCTGCAGGCCATCGCCGAGATCATGGGCGTGCCGCAGGAGGACCGCATGATGCTGTTCGACTGGTCGAACCGCATGATCGGCATCGACGATCCGGAGTACGCCGATGCCGATGGTGCAGCGGCCTCGGCCGAGCTGTTCATGTACGTGAACGAGCTGGCCAAGCAGCGCGGCGTCGACCCCCGGGACGACATCGTCACCAAGCTCATCAACGCCGAGGTCGAGGGTGATCGGCTCAGCGAGTTCGAGTTCGACATGTTCATGATGCTGCTCACCGTGGCCGGCAACGAGACCACCCGCAACACCACCTCATGGGGCATGTGGGCGCTCATGCAGAACCCGGACCAGTACGCCGCCCTCACCGGCGACATCGACGGCAAGCTCGATCGGGCCATCGAGGAGATCCTGCGCTGGGCCACGCCCGTGTACCACTTCCGTCGCACCACCACCGTCGACACCGAGATCCACGGTCAGGAGATCAAGGCCGGTGAGAAGGTCGTCATGTGGCACATCTCGGCCAACCGTGACGAGAAGGTCTTCGAGGACCCCTACCGCTTCGACATCGACCGCTTCCCCAACGAGCACATCGCCTTCGGAGGTGGCGGGCAGCACTTCTGTCTCGGCGCCAACCTCGCCCGCATGGAGCTCAAGCTCATCTTCCGCGAGATCATGGAACGCATCCCCGACATGCGTCTCGCCGGCGATGTCGAGATGCTGCGCTCGAACTTCATCGGCGGTGTCAAGCACATGCCGGTGAGCTTCACCCCGGGGGCCCGCCGCAACCCGGCACCGCTCGACTGAACGAGCCGCCTGTCGTCAGGACGAACCACTGACCCCGGAGCGATCGGCCGGGGTCAGTCCGCGTCCGCCTCCGCATAGGCGGCCAGCATGGTGTGCTCCTCCTCGCGATCGGGGAACCCGAACGCGGCCAGCAGGATGCCGAGGACCATCACCCCGAACCCCACCAGGAACGCGGCGTGCTGCCCGGCGACGAAGGAGTCCCGGGCCGCCGCGGTGATCTCGGTGGCGTACTGCGGGAACCGTGCCGCCACCCCCTCAGCGCCGGCGAAGGATTTGGTGAGCGCCCCGGACACCTGATCGGAGACCGAGTCGGCCTCGGGCGATGCGGCGATGGCGTTGCGGAACGAGGTCGCGTAGCCGGCCGTGAGCAGCGCCCCGAGCACCGACTGCATCACCGCGCCGCCGAGGTCGCGCTGGAGGTCCGCGGTGCCCGAGGCCATGCCCGCCCGCCGCACCGGCACCGAACAGGTGAGCGCCCGCGAGGCGGGCGTGCCGGCGATGGCGACGCCGATGCCCAGGAACACGTACCCGAGGGCCACGACCGCGAACGAGGTCGATGCATCCCACAGCACGAGCATCACCACGAACCCCGCGCCGCAGAACACGTACCCGGCCAGCAGTGCGGCCCGCGACCCGAACCGGTCCACGATCGTGGCCGAATGGGGAGCGACCGCCACCATGACCACCGCAGCGGGCAGGATGCTGAGCCCCGCGGTCCAGGTGCTGTAGCCGAGCACATCCTGGAGGTACTGCTGGCCCACGTACATGGCGCCCATGAGTGCGCCGAACACCAGCATCCCTCCCACGGCCGCGACCCAGAACATGCGGCGGGCCGCGATGTGCAGGTCGTAGAGCGGCCCGCGCACCCGCCGCTGGCGCAGCACGAAGGCCACGGCGGTCAGGAGGCCGATCACACCGGTGACCACCGCCTGGGTGCGCATGGCGGACTCGGGGGCGAAGTTGATGCTGAGCACGATCGCCCCCACCATGACCACCGACAGGATGCCGCCGAGGTTGTCGACCGGCTCGGTGCCCTCGTTGACGTGGGCGGGCACGTACCGGGCGGCGGCGAGGAACGCGAGCACGGCCAGCGGCACCGTGAGCAGGAACACCGATCCCCACCAGACGTGGGTGAGCAGCGCACCCGCCGACAACGGCCCGAGCGCCTGGGAGGCTCCCCCCACACCCGACCAGACCGCGATCATGCGGGTGCGGGGCGGCCCGCTCCACAGCGCGGTGATGAGCGAGAGCGTGGTCGGGAAGGCCATCCCGGCGGCGAGTCCGCCCAGGATGCGGGCCCCGATGAGCACCTCCACCGTCGGCGCCCAGGCCGCCAGCATCGAGGCCGGCACGGCCAGCGCCGTGCCGATCAGCAGCATCCGGCGACGGCCGTACCGATCACCGACGGCCCCGAGCCACAGCACGGAGGCGGCCAGACCCAGCGAGAAGCCGACGGCCACCAGGTTGATCCCGACCTGGGAGGCGTCGAAGTGCAGGGCGATCTCGGGCAGGGCCACATTGGCCACCGAGAGGTTGAGGTTGGCCACCATGGCGACACCGATCAGGGTGGCGATGACGGCCCCGCTGCGGGGCGGTGCCGTCGGGACGGATCGGTCGGTGCTGCTGGTGGTCACGGGCGCTCCTGTCGGCGATGACGCGGACGAGGGACCGAGTCTCCCATCGCCGAGCGATGAGCAGGATGATGGCGTCGTAGTAGCCTCAGGGGCACACATCTGAGGGGAGATCGTGGGCATGTTCGATGTGAAGATCATCGGGGGGACCATCGTCGACGGAACCGGAGCCGAGCGCTTCGTCGGTGACATCGGCATCCGCGACGGACGGATCGTGGCGGTGCGGCGGGGCGGTGGGCTCGAGGGCGAGGCGACCGAGATCATCGACGCCACCGGCCGCATCGTGGCGCCGGGCTTCGTCGACATCCACACCCACTACGACGGCCAGGTCACCTGGGACAGCCTGCTCGAGCCCTCGAGCGCGCATGGAGTCACCACTGTGGTCAGCGGCAACTGCGGGGTCGGCTTCGCTCCGGTGCACAAGGGCGGCGAGGAGGAGCTCATCTCGCTCATGGAGGGCGTCGAGGACATCCCCGGCACGGCCCTGAGCGAGGGCATGACCTGGGGTTGGGAGAGCTTCCCGGGCTATCTCGACAAGCTCGACGAGCGGGAGCTCGCCGTCGACTACGGCGTGCAGATCGCCCACAGCGCGGTGCGCACCTATGTCATGGGCGATCGCGGCGCCCGCAACGAGCCCGCCACGCCCGAGGACATCGATCTCATGGCCAAGCATGTTCAGGAGGCCATCGAGGCCGGTGCGCTCGGCTTCTCCACCTCGCGCACCCTCGGTCATCGCGCCATGAACGGCGAACCCGTGCCGGGGACCTTCGCCGCCGAGGACGAGCTGTTCGGTATGGGCCGGGCGATGGCCCGCGGGGGCGCCTCGGTGTTCGAACTGGCGCCGATGGGAGCCGCCGGCGAGGACATCATCGCTCCGCGCACCGAGGTCGAATGGATGCGGCGTCTCGCCGATGAGATCGATCGACCGGTGTCGTTCGCCCTCATCCAGGTCGATGCCGCCCCCGAGCTGTGGCGCGAGATCATGGCCGAGTCACTCGCCGCCCATGAGGCCGGTGCTCCGATCTTCCCCCAGGTGGCGGCCCGTCCGTTCGGCATGCTGCTCGGCTTCGCCGGTCATCATGCGTTCTCGAAGCGGCCGACCTATCTGCGGCTCGCCGCCACCATGTCGCCCCAGGAACTCGCCCTCGAACTGTGCCGGCCCGAGATCAAGGCCGCCATCCTCTCCGAGACCGATCTTCCCTCCGATCCCAGCGTGCTGTTCGACGGCATGAACAGCCTCGCTCAGATGATGGTGGGCAACACCTACGACCTCGGCCCCACCGTCGACTACGAGCCGACCCGCGATCGCACCATCGCCGCCCGGGCCAAGGCCGCCGGCCGCGATCCGCTCGAACTGCTCTACGACACCTACTGCGGCCACGACGGCACCACCATGACCATGGTGCCGTTCTTCAACTACAGCCACGGCAACCAGGACGCCGTGCGCGAGATGCTCACCCATCCCGCCGGGGTCGCCGGCCTCTCCGACGGCGGAGCCCACTGCGGCATGATCTGCGATGCGTCGTACCCCACCTCGCTGCTGTCGTTCTGGGCCAAGGGCCGCACCCGCGGCGAAGGACTCCCTCTCGAGTTCGTGATCAAGAAGCAGGCCCACGACACCGCCCGACTGTTCGGTCTGAACGACCGCGGCGTCATCGCCGAGGGCCGGAAGGCCGACATCAACATCATCGACATGGACACCATCGCCATCGGGCGACCGTTCATGGCCTACGACCTGCCCGCGGGCGGCAAGCGACTCCTTCAGGGGGCGACCGGCTACACCCACACCATCGTCAGCGGTGTGGTCACCCGCCGCGACGGCGTCGACACCGGAGCCCGCCCCGGCCGCCTCGTGCGCGGCGCCCGCTGAACCCGGCACTCCCCCCGCCCGACCCGGCATCGTCCACCCCACCCACCACGCCATCCATCACGGAGGAACCATGACCACGTCATCACTCGCCGGCCGCAGCGCGATCGTCACCGGTGGCGGCACCGGCATCGGTGCCGCCTGCGCAACCCGTCTCGCCGCCGAGGGCATGGACGTCACCATCTGCGGTCGCACCGAGTCACGGCTCACCGAGGTCGCCGAGCGCATCGCTGCCTCCGGTGCCTCGGGCACCGTGCGCACGCAGGTCACCGATGTCACCGTGGAGGCCGATGTGGCCGCACTGGTCGCCGACCATGTGGCCGCCTTCGGTCGGCTCGACGGGTTCGTGGCCAATGCCGGCGGTGGCGGCGGCATGGGCCCCTACCACCTGCTCGACACCGATGAGTTCCTCCGGGTGCTGCACCTCAACGTGCTGGGCACCATGCTCTCGGTGAAGCACTCGGTCCCCCATCTGGTGGCCGCCGGTGGCGGTTCGTTCGTCGGCATGTCCTCGCTGGCCGGCCACACCACCCATGTGATGTTCGGCGCCTACTGCGTGGCCAAGGCCGGCATCGAGGAGATGATGAAGAACGCCGCCGACGAGTTCGGCGAGGTCAAGGTGCGTTTCAACGCCGTGCGACCGGGCTTCATCAGCACCGAGATCATGGAGGGCATCCCCCGTGACTCGGCGGTCTACGACAGCTACATCGTCAACACCCCGCTCGGCGATGTGGGCGAGCCCGAGGACGTCGCCAACCTGGTGCGCTTCCTCATCAGTGATGAGGCGCGCTGGATCACCGGCACGGCCATCAACTGCGACGGTGGCCATCACCTGCGCCGCGGTCCGGACTTCACCTCGTTCATCGAGCCGCACATCGGCCACGACGCCCTGGTCGCCCGCGCTCCCATCGGGGGCTGAGTGCGCCTCGGGCTGTTCTTCGACATCCGCAATCCCGCTCCCTGGGAACAGCCCTGGCCCGATCTCTACGCGCGCACCCTCGAGCTGGTGGTCGAGGCTGAGCGTCTCGGCGCGTCGACCGCCTGGTTCACCGAGCACCACCAGTTCACCGACGGGTACCTGCCCCAGCCCCTCACCTTCATCGCCGCCGCCGCGGCGCGCACCCGCACCATCGGGCTCGGCACCGCGGTGCTGCTCGCCGCCCTGCGCCCCGCCGCGCTGGTGGCCGAGGAGGTCGCCGTCGTCGACCAGCTCAGCGGCGGGCGGGTGCTGCTCGGCATCGGGGCCGGCTACAGCCCCCGCGAGTACGCCCTCTACGGACGCGACATCGGTCGGCGCTACCGCCTCACCGACGACGCGGTGCGCGAGATCCGCCGGCTGCTCGACGATGGTGTGATCACCCCACCAGCGGCCCAACGACCGTTCCCCATCTGGCTCGGCTACCAGGGACCGCAGGGGGCGGCTCGGGCCGGTCGACTGGGTGTCGGTCTGCTCAGTCTCGACCGCTCACTGCTCGAGCCCTATCGGGCCGGTCTGGTCGAGGGCGGCCACGATCCCGCCACCGCCCGCACCGGCGGCCTGCTCGACATCATCGTGGCCGATGACCCCGAGGTCGCCCTCGCCCGCATCCTTCCCCATTACGCCCATCAGGTGAACACCTACCGACAGGCGGCGGTCGCCGGCTCCTCGGCGCCCGAGCCGAACCCGATCAGCGTGGAGCGACTCGCCGCCGGCATCTCGGCCCCGGGACGCCTCCCGGGACTGCGGGTGCTCACCCCCACCGACGCCATCGACGCCATCCGTGAGGCCACCGATGATGCTCCGGTGGAGCATGTGTACCTGTGGGCGAGCATCGCCGGTATGCCGGCCGACCTCGTCGACCGCCATGTCGAACTGCTGCTCACCCGGGTGGCACCGGCGCTGCGCTAGAGCAGTCCGAGCTCGCGGGCCAGGTCCTGGGCCTGGTGGTAGGAGCCGTTCTCCTTCTCGGCCACCCCGTGGGTGGCCAGCCAGACGATGGCTCGACCCACCACGAGGGGCTCCACCCCGCGGGCTGCGATCCCGCCGAGCTCGGACACCATGCGGGTGCGTTCGGTGGCCACGAATCCGGGATCCACGGTGAAGGCCACGACCCCGGACCCGCCGTACTCGAACGCGATGCGATCGGCGGCCCGATGGAACCCGGCCTTCGCCGCGCAGTAGGGAAGTTGGGGGCCGCCCTCGGCGATGGGCATGGGGAGTCGGTACTTCCCCGAACCCGAACCGATGTTGATGATGACGCCGCGACCGCGGCTCACCATATGGGCGACCTGCGCCTGCAGCAGCAGCAGCTGTGCGGTCAGGTCTCCCCAGAGCTGCTTGACCAGGTCATCGGGATCGAGATCGAGGAACGCCTTCGGTCCGCCCGGAGCGACGTAGATGGCGTTGTTGACCACCACATCGAGCTGACCGAGTCCCGCGATGGCCGCCTGCACCGCCGGCACCAGCGCACCGGCGTCGAGCAGATCGAGCGGGATCGACACTGCCCGACGGCCCCGAGCGGTGATCTCCGCTGCGGTCGAGGCGAGGCTGCCCGGCAGCAGCGCACCGCTGGCCGTGCGCGCCGTGTCGTCACCCTCGTTGACCGTGCGGGCGGTGATGGCCACATCGAAGCCGGCCTCGGCCAGCGCGATCGCCGTGGCCCGGCCGATGCCCCGACTGGCGCCGGTGACCAGTGCGGTGGGTGCCGGGTTCACGCCTCCGACCCCCGATGACAACTGCACCGATCACTGCACCGGTCCGACATCGATCCCCCCTGATACTCCGGTCCCCTCCGCGGGCACGGTCGGCGGGGGAACCTACGAGGGGGCCACCGGGGTGTCAACATGCACAGATGGAGCTGCGACCTCTCACCCCCGGCTTCGGCGCCGAGGTGCTCACCCCCGATCCCGATCCGAGCGAACTGCGGCGCGCCCTCATCGACCACAAGGTCCTGCTGCTGCGCGCCCCCGACCTCACTCCCGATGCCCATATGGCGCTCGGGCGGAGCATCGGCGAGATCGAGGTCCACGCCTTCTTCCCGAACCTCGGACCGGGCTACGAGCAGGTCAGCGTCCTCGACTCCGCCGAGGGCAACACGGCCACGATGTGGCACACCGATGAGAGTTTCCTTCCCCATCCCCCGATCGGCACGCTCACCCGGGCGCTCGTGCTCCCCGCTGTCGGTGGGGACACGCTCTTCGCCGACACCGCGGCGGCGTACCGGGCCCTCACCCCGGCCATGACCCGCTACCTCGACGGGCTCGAGGCCTGGCACGATCTCGGACGGATCGCCCAGCTGCGCTATCGCTTCGGAAGCGGTGACGCCGAGGCCCTCGCCGAGGCGCTGCGGGCCGAACGTCGCAGTCGCCATCCCGTCGCCCGGGTGCATCCGGAGACCGGCGAGCGGTGCATCTACGTCAACCCGACCTACACCACCTGGATCGACGGGCTCCCGCCGGAGGAGTCCGACATGATCCTCGCCCATCTGCAGCGCCACCTGACCCGCGAACGGTTCGTGTACCGGCACCGCTGGCAGGTCGGTGATCTGCTCATCTGGGACAACCGGGCCACTCAGCACATGGTGCTCGACGACTTCGACGGCCACCGGCTCATGCACCGGGTCTCGGTCGTGGGCGGCGCCACCGGCTGACGCGGCTACCGTCGCGCCATCGTCACCGATCCGAGGGGGAACGCGATGACCTATCCGCTCGAGGCCGGCGGTCTCCACGACTATCCGATGAAGGTCGGATCGATGCTGCTCACGATGGTCGATCCCAACCCCGGGTTCGAGAAGGCCTACAACCGCTGGTACGAGCGTGACCACTACTACGCCGGCTGCATGGTCGGTCCCCATCAGATGTCGGGCTCGCGCTGGGTGGCGACCCGGTCGCTCAAGGATCTGCGCTGGCCCGCCGGCGACACCGCGGTGGCCGATCCCACCGATGCCGGCTCCTATGTGGCCATCTACTGGATCGAGGCCGGACATCACGCCGAATGGGAGGCCTGGGGTCAGCAGACCGTGGCCTGGCTCTATTCGAACGGGCGGGGGTTCGCCGAGCGGCGCCACACCCACACCAACATGTTCGATCTCCTCGGTGCCGCCAACCGCGATCCCGACGGCGTCCCGATCGATGTGGCGCTCGACAGCGCCTATGACGGCATCGTGGCCCTGTGGTCCGATGCCCGGCCCGGCCACAGCGCCGCGTCGGTGCACGCGGAGCTCGACGCCGACGGCGCCTACGACCGGCTCATGGCCGGCTCCGGCATCGAGATCATCTCGTCCTGGCAGCCGGTGTCCAAGCCCGCCACCGATCAACCGATGGATCTCGGTTCGCCGGCCGGCGGACCCGAACGGCTGGTGCAGCTGCTGTTCCTGCGCGGTGATGTCTCCGCCGTCCTCGATCGGGTGCGGGCCCACACCGAGGCCGTGGCCGCCGCCGGGCTGGCCGATGTGCATCTGGCCGCACCGTTCGTGCGCACCGTCGTCGGCACCGACACCTACGTCGAACAGCTCTGGTAGGAGGCTCCGATGGCGAACGCTCCCGATCCCTTCGCACCGGCCACCCTGGGTCCGCTCACCCTGCGCAACCGATTCATCAAGGCGGCCACCTTCGAAGGTGTCACCCCTGATGGTCTCGTCACCCCGGAACTCATCGACTTCCACCTGCGTCCGGTGCGGGGCGGCATCGCCATGACCACCGTCGCCTATCTGGCCGTCGCCCCCGAGGGTCGCACCGATCCCGGCTGCATGTGGCTGCGCCCCGAGGCGCTGCCCGGACTGCGACGCCTCACCGACGCCATCCACGCCGAGGGGGCGTTGGTGGCCGGTCAGATCGGTCACGCCGGACCGGTGGCCAACGCCCGACGCAACGGTGCGCCGTCGCTCGGCCCCGCTCACATGTTCAACCCGATGTCGATGCGCACCACCCGGGCCATCGACGCCGACGGCATCGCCCGGGTCACCGAGGACTACGCCCGGGGCGCCCGCCTCATGGTCGAGGCCGGGTTCGACTCCATCGAGATCCATCTGGCCCACAACTACCTGCTGTCATCGTTCCTGAGCCCGCGCTTCAACACCCGCGAGGACGAATGGTCCGGCGCGCTCGAGCACCGCGCCCGTTTCGCCCGTCAGGTCGTGGCCGCCGTGCGCGCCGAGGTCCCCGCCACCGTCGCCGTCACCGCCAAGATCAGCCTCCACGACGGCGTGCCCGGGGGGTTCCGGCCTCCCGAGAGCACCGAGTTCGCCGCCCTGCTCGAGGCCGACGGTCATCTCGACGCCCTCGAGATGACCGGTGGCTCATCGCTGGCCAACCCCATCTACCTGTTCAAGGGCGACGCCCCCCGCAAGGACTTCGCCCGGGCGCTGCCGTTCCCGATGAGCCTCGGGTTCCGGCTGTTCGGCGCGAAGTTCATGCCCTCCTACCCCTTCGAGGAGGCCTACTTCCGACCCATGGCCCTCGAGGTCCGCGAGCGGGTGGCCATGCCACTGGTGCTGCTGGGCGGCATCAACAACCTCAGCACGGTCCAGCAGGCCATGGCTGACGGCTTCGACTTCGTGGCCATGGGTCGCGCCGTGCTGCGCGAGCCCGATCTCATCAACCGCATGCGGGAGGGCACCCAGACCGAGGGGAACTGCATCCACTGCAATCGCTGCATGGTGTCGATCTACAGCGGGAGCCGGTGTGTCGTCGATGCTCCCGATCCCATCGTCACCTCCGGCCCGGTGGCGTGAACCCCGAGCAGATCGCCGACGCCGTCCCCGTCGATCGCCTGCACCACTGGATCGATGACGCCCTCGGCGATGTCGGTCCGCTGGAGGTGACCCACCTCTCCGGGGGTTCGTCGAACCTCACCTTCCGGGTGCGCGGTGCCGACGTCGACTGGGTGCTGCGCCGTCCCCCGCTGGGTCCCCTGCTCGCCACCGCCAACGACATGGCCCGGGAGTTCCGGGTGCAACGGGCGCTGGTCGACACCGCCGTGCCGGTGGCGCGCACCATCGCCCTCTGCGATGACCCCCGGGTCATCGGGCAGCCCTTCTACCTGATGGAGTTCGTGGCCGGCACGGTCTACAGCGACACCGACGCAGTGGCCGGGCTCGGCGACGCCCAGCGTGCCGCCGCCACCGATGAGCTGATCGATGTGCTGGCCCGCCTGCATGCCGTCGACGTCGATGCCGTGGGCCTCACCGAGCTCGGTCATCCCGAGGGGTTCCTCGAACGCCAGATCCGCCGCTGGCGCACCCAGTGGGAACGCTCCAGGCAGCGCGAGCTGCCGAGCATCGACGAGCTGGCGCGACGCCTGGAGGCATCGATCCCCAGCACCACCGACACCGGCATCGTCCATGGTGACTACAGCTTCAACAACACCATGTGGAGCGAGGCCGATCCGACGCGGATGGTCGCCGTGCTCGACTGGGAGATGTCCACCCTCGGCGATCCGCTCACCGACCTCGGCATGGTCGTGTCCTACTGGGGGGAGGCCGGCGCCATCATGTGGCGCGACCGAGCGGCCCAGCCCCATCGAGCCGGTGCCGGCTTCCCTGATGCCGACCACCTCATCGCCCGGTACGAGCGCACCAGCGGTCGGGCGGTGCACGACCTCGATGTGTACCGGGTGCTGGCGGTGTTCAAGCTCGCCATCATCATCGAGGGTGCACTGGCCCGGCTGCGCGCCACGCGACCCGACGCCGACACCGCTCGCACCGCCGCCACGGTGGAGGAGCTCGCCGCGGTCGCCCTCGATCTCGCGGATGGCTCCACCATCGCCACGCTGCGAGGTCGCTGAGGGCGCCTCAGGGGCCGCTGACGGGGTGTTCCTCGGTGAACTCCACCTGCAGATGGCGCTGGGCGATGCGCCAGCCCTCCTCGGTGCGCCGGTACTGATCCAGGTACCGGATGGCCATCAGATGATCGCTCGGATGCGCCTCGACCCCCTCACCGATGGTGCGCACATGATGGGCGAGGCAGTAGGTCTCCCCCGTCGCTGCGTCCTCGCCGGTGAACTCGACCAGGTGGTTGGCCACCACATGGAGGGTGACGTCATAGCGCGACAACCCTGCGAAGGCGGTGGCGATGGCCTCGCGTCCGAGTCGTTCGCGCACCGCGGCGTCGCCACCGCGTTCGAAGATGCGCAGTGCCCCGTCGGGGGTGAACAGCGCGGCGGCCGCCGCGCCGTCGACCCGATCGGCCGCCCGGGCGTACCGGTCGACCAGTTCGCGGATGGCGAGGCGGTCGGCCGAGCGGAGCGGATCGGATCCGGTCACTGCGGAGGGGTGAAGGTCCAGCCCGGCAGCAGACCGAGATCGGAGCAGAGCTTCGGGGCGAAGATCCACTTGCCGACGAAGCGCTCGGCGCCCGGGTCGGTGGCCAGCCAGCCCACCACCGCACCGGTGGCCTCGGCCGGTTCACTGCCGAACCCGGAGCTGTACTCGTCGTCGGGCTTGGCCGCCTTTCGGGCCTCGGTCACCACGTTGCCGGGATCGACGTTGAACGCCGTGACACCAGCGGCCCGGTACTCGGCGTTGATGCCGCCGGCCACACGGGCGAAGGCGGCCTTGGAGGCCGAGTAGAGGATGCCCCAGCCGCCCTCCCCGGGAGGCCCCGGCGGGTCGAGCCGAGCCGAGCCCGACACCATGTTGATGATGGTGCCCGATCCCCGTTCGACCATATGGGGCAGCGCCTGCTGGATGAGCAGGATCTGATGCATGAAGTTGCCGACCATCAGCGCCGTCATGGACTCGATGGTCAGATCGGCGATCCGGTCGAGGGTGCCGACGCCGCGGAAGATGGCGTTGTTGTAGAGCACATCGACGCGGCCCCAGGCCTCCAGCACGGTGGGGACGAGCGCCTCGACCGAGGTGCGGTCGCTGAGATCCATCGGGACGATGAGCGCCCGACGACCCCGTTCGACGATCTCCTCGGCGGTGCGTTCGAGACTGCCGGGCACCGCCAGGGTGACCTGCTCGCGCACCGAGTTGGGCTCGGCCACTCCCTCGCCCTCATGGACGGTGCGGGCGCTGACCACCACATCGAACCCGGCCTCGGCCAGGGCCAGAGCTCCGGCCCGTCCGATGCCCCGACTGGCCCCGGTGACGATGGCGACTGGTGCTGTGCTCATGGATCCCCCTCGCTGACCGCCCCGACCCTACTCAAGCCGAGGGCGGCACCGATCCGGCTCCGCCACCGGCGCCGGGAGCTCAGCGGGCGGCGTCGACCCGGGCCCGGATCTCGGAGGGCTCGGACTCCTGGGTGCGGATCAGGATCGGGTCGAGCAGCGACAGGGCGCGACCGCCGCCGGCCAGCAGCGTGCCGGCGAGCGTGCGACGGCGGCTGTCGATGAGGTTCGCCATGATGTCGAGCACCAGTTCCATGGTGAACCCCGTGGACAGGGCGATGCCGAGCAGCACCCGCAGCAGGCGGGGACGACCGATCACCCAGGCGAACCGTCGGGCCGTGGCGAAGAACGGGTCGTACTCGCGCCGCAGCAGAGCGTCGTAGGCGGCATGCACCGTGCCCGGTGAACGGGCGAAGAGTTCCGCAGCGTGACGACCCGATTCGAGGGCGTAGTCGATGCCCTCACCGTTGAACGGGTTGACGAGACCGGCGGCATCGCCCACGGCGACCCATCCGGGTCCGCTGCGATGCTCGACGTGCATGGGCAGACGCCAGGCCTTCGGACGCGCCGCCACCGGACCGAGACCCCAGGACGGACCGACCTGGGCGAGATAGGCGTCGAGCATGGTGTTGAGGTTGAGCTTGGTGAAGTCGCGCATGGTCGACAGTGCGCCCACCCCGACGTTGACCAGACCATCGCCCGCCGGGAACACCCAGCCGTAGCCGGGCACCAGTGCCCCATCGGGACCGGTCACGGTGAGACAGGCCTCCATGTACCGGTCATCCGCACGGGTGGAGGGCACATAGGCGCGGATGGCGAGTCCGAACGGTGAGCCGTCGACCCGCTCGGCCCCGACCATGCGGGCCGGACGACTGCCGGCACCCGAGGCGATCACCACCAGATCGGCACGGACCTCCTCGGTCCCGACCCGCACCCCCACCACCCGCGCACCCTCGAGCACCGGTTCGGCGGTGGCGTGCTCGCGAAGTTCCGCGCCGGCGTCCACCGCGGTCTGCAGCACCAGCGCGTCGAAGACCGCCCGCGGGGCCACCGCGCCCATGTTGGGGAACGCCCCGGACGGCCACAACACCTCGCGTTCGGTGCGTCCCGCCTGCACCCGCAATCCGTCGATGCGATGAAACTGCGAGATGTCGACGCCGAGCCGATCCAGTTCGGCCACCGCCCTCGGGGTGAGCCCATCACCGCAGGACTTGTCGCGCCCCTGGGCCGCCTTCTCGAACAGCACCACTCGGGCACCCGATCGGGCCGCCCAGGTCGCCGCCGAGGATCCGGCGGGACCAGCCCCGATCACGGCGACATCGACTCGCTCCATGCAGTCATCCTCCCGCACCCACCGTCGGTGCGCCCCATCGGAGCGGGATCAGCTCTCCTCGGGAGCGAGGACGGGCGGGGCGGCGACCAGCGGCGCGGCGAGCACCTCGATGATGGTGTCCACACTGCGGATCTCGCGCAGCAGCCCCCGGTTGGCGGGCCGCAGGAAGCCGGCGTCCTGCGCGCCGTCGAGGAAGGTCAGCAGCGGATCCCAGAACCCGCCGGTGTTGAGCACACCGACCGGATGCGCATGGATCCCCAACTGGGCCCAGGTCAGGATCTCGGCCAGTTCCTCGAGGGTGCCCAGGCCACCGGGGAGGGCGAGGAAGGCGTCGGACTCGGCGGCCATGCGGGCCTTGCGCTCATGCATCGAACGGACCTCGACCAGCTCGGTGATGCCGCGATGACCCTGCTCGGTCTCGAACAGTCCGACCGGGATGACCCCGAGCACCTCGCCACCGCCGGCCATGACCGCATCGGCCACCACCCCCATCAGCCCGACGTCACCGCCGCCGTAGACGAGTCGGATCCCGTTCGCCGCCAGCAACGCACCAACTGCAGCAGCCTCGGCGGCATCCCGGGGATCGCGTCCGACCGACGACCCGCAGTAGACGCACAGGGAGCGGACGGGATGCGGATCGGGAGCCATCGGCGGCAGCCTAGGAGGCCCCCGACGCGGAGAAGGCACCGACCCGGTCGGTGCCTTCCGCTGGTGTGTCTCAGAGCTCGGAGGGGAGGACTCGAACCCCCAATAAATGGACCAGAACCACTTGTGTTGCCAATTACACCACCTCCGAAGGGCGACGAGACGATACCGGAGGCGGACCGCCCCGCACCAACCGACTCAGGTGAACGAGGAGAGGCGCCGGTAGCCGATGACCCGGCCGATCGAGACGGCGATGGTCTCCCGGAACATCTCCTGGAAGGTGGATGGGGCCCGGGTGGGCGACACATGCGCCCGCAGCCCCAGTTCGCCGGCGATCGATTCGGTGCGCAGCGCATGGTACGGATCGGTGACGATGAGCACGGTGTCACCGCCCCCCGCCTGCCGGACGATCACCGCCGAGGCCGACAGCTCCTCGAAGCTGTTGGTCCCCTCGATCTCGACCCGGATGGCGCTCTCGGGCACGCCCTGATCGCGCAGGTAGCGGAACCCCGAGTAGCCCTGGGTGACGGCGTCACCGGTCTGCTTGCCCCCGGTCACCACGATGATCGGCGCCGCACCGGCGCGGTAGAGCTCGAGGGCGTGATCGAGTCGACCCTTGAGCACCGGGGAGGGCACGCCGTTCCACTGGGCGGCGCCCATGACGACGATGGCGGCCGCCGGTGAGGTGTCGTCCTGGCGGGAGGCCATCCAGACCTGGGCGAAGGTGACCCCGACGTAGAGAACCACCAGACTGATCCCGGTGAACAGGATCCGCAGCGCCCAGCGCAGGACCAGGAACGGCACCGCCTCAGAGCCTCGCCCGCGCCGAGCGCAGTCGGCGGAGGGTCTCCTCGCGGCCGAGCACCTCGAGCGACTCGAACAGCGGTGGTCCGACGGTGCGGCCGGTGACCGCCACCCGCACCGGGGCCTGCACCTTGCCCTTGGCCACGCCATGGGTGTCGGCGTAGGAGAACAGTGCGACATCGAGTCCCGCAGTGGTCCAGTCGCAGTCGGTGAAACCGGCGATGGCGTGGTCGAGCACCGCAGCGGCGAGATCGGCGCCCTTCACCATGACCTTCTGCCAGGAGTCCTCGTCGATGGTCGGCTCCTCGGCGAAGACGAAATCGACATAGCCCGGAACCTCCGAGAGCAGCTTCACCCGTTCCTGCACGAGGGGGGCGAGCACCTCGAAGGTGGCCACATCGAATCGATCGGGAGGCCAGGGGGCCTCCTCGAACAACCAACGGGTGGAGCGGGTCACGAACTGCGGCACCGACAGCGCCCTGATGTACTCCCCGTTGAAGTGCTGGAGCTTCTTCACGTCGAAGAAGGCCCCGGACCTCCCGACATCGGCCACATCGAACATGGCGACGATCTCGGCCAGCGGGCGGATCTCGATGCCGTCGGAGGGACCCCAGCCCAGGGTCGCGAGGTAGTTGACCATGGCCTCGGGCAGATACCCGCGATCGATGTAGTCGCCCACGGAGACGTCGTCGCGGCGCTTGGAGAGCTTCTGTCGCTTCTCGTTCACGATGAGCGGCAGGTGGGCGAAGATCAGCTCGCCCGGGGTGCGCAGCGCCTCGCGCAGCAGCAGCACCTTTGGCGTGACGTTGATGAGATCCTCACCCCGGATGACATGGGTGATGCCCTGCTCGGCGTCGTCGACGGCGTTGGCCAGATGGAACATGGGCGACCCGTTCGATCGCTGGATCACGAAGTCCTCGAGATTGGCGTTCTCGAAACTCACATGACCACGGATGAGATCGTCGAAGGCGGTGCTCCCGGTGTCGGGGACGCGGAACCGCACCACATGACCCGCACCGGGCCCGAGACCGCGATCGCGGCAGTGTCCGTCGTAGCCCGGGGTGCCACCACGGGCCTCGGCCCGGGCCTTGACCTCATCGGAGGTGCACGAGCACCAGTAGGCACGGCCCTCGGCGAGCAGGGTCGTGACGGCGGCGGCGTGGAGGTGTCCGCGCTCGGACTGGTGCACCGGGGTG
>JAGWYK010000068.1 GCA_018969405.1 Acidobacteriota bacterium | reverse complement strand
GGAGGCGACCACGACCTTGCGGGCTCCGGCGAGACGACCGGACTCGATCACGTTGAGTCCGCCGATCACGTTGACCTCGGCGTCGAACAGGGGTCGGGCCACCGAGACGCGGACATCGGCCTGCGCCGCGAGGTGGAACACGACCTCCGGTTCGAGGGATGCGAACACCGCCGGCAGGTCCTCGGAGCGCACATCGAGCTCATGGAACGAGAACGCCTCCCCGTGCTCGCGGGCACCGCGGAGGTTGTCGAGGTTGCCGCTGGCCAGGTTGTCGATGACCGCCACCTCGTGGCCGTCAGCCAGAAGGCGGTCGACGAGGGTCGAGCCGATGAAGCCGGCCCCGCCGGTGACGATGGCCCGCATGCTCACTCCACCTCCGGGATCCGTGCCCCGCTGAGCTCGAGGCCGGAGGCGACCTCCACCTCGTGCCCGACCACGGTGAGGTCGCGCAGTCTGGCCTCGGCACCGATCCGTGACCGGGCGCCGACGATGGACCCGACGATGCTCGATCCCGCCTCCAGACGAGCTCCGGGCAGCACCACCGAGTCGAGCAGCTCCACCCCGGGGCCGACCGAGGCCCCCGCCATGACCACCGAATGCTCGACGGTCGCAGTGGCGTCGATGGCGGCGGAGGGATGGATCGCCGCCTCGAGCCGACCGCGTCGGCCATCGATGATGTCGAACTGGGCCTGCAGGTACGACGCCGGTGTGCCGGCGTCGAGCCAGTAGGCGTCGCTCTGCACGGCGAACAGCGCATTCTCGGCGGCGAGGCCGGGGAAGGTCTCGCGCTCGATGGAGACCCTGCGTCCCGCATCGATGCGGTCGAGCACCTCGGGTTCGAGCACATAGGTGCCGGCGTTGACCCAGTTGCTGGGCGCCGTGCCCGCCGCCGGCTTCTCGACGAAGGCCAGGACGCGACCGTCGCCGTCGATGGGCACCACGCCGTAGCGCGACGGATCCTCCACCGGGGTCAGGGCGATGGTGCCGGCACCGCCGCGCTCGCGGTGGAACGACCACAGCGCCGAGATGTCCAGGTCCGTGAGCACATCACCGTTGACCACGATGAAGGTGTCGTCGATGTCGGCGGCTCGGGCGGCGAAGCGCACCGCACCGGCGGTGTCGAGCGGTTCCGGTTCGACGGCGTAGACGAGATGCACCCCGGCGCAGGTGTCGTCCGGGTAGGACTCGATGAAGGCGTCCGGGCGATACCCGAGCGACAGCACCGCCTCGGTGACGCCATGGTCGCCGAGGGAGCGCACCACCCGTTCGATCATCGGTCGATCGACCACCGGAAGCATCTGCTTCGGGGTCGTCGACGTCAGCGGACGGAGCCGGGTGCCGAAGCCCCCGACGAGGACGACCGCTCTCACGGGCCGGTGGTGGTCGAGGTGTCGGCGGCGGTGTCCGGGGTGGCGGGGACGGTGGTGGGGGCCGTCGAGGTGGTCGAGGCCCCGGGGACGTCACTCAACTTGTCGAGCTCGGGGATGCTGGTGGGCGGCGGCGGGGTGACCCCGTCGGGCACGACCGCCAGCACGACGGCCTGACGATCCTTGTCGAGGCGGAAGTCGGCGATGTTGGTGGTGATCACCTGCGGCGCGGCCGAGGTGTCATCCGCGTTCCAGACGTAGAGCGCCACCCGGGCCGGCTGACCGTTGCAGTCGTAGCCGTTGTCGTAGGCGGTGCCGTTGACGTTGAAGCCACCCTTCGAGAAGCTCAGACCATCGGTCTTGCCCCAGGTGGCCAGCGTGGCGTTCTTGCCCGCCGCCGCGCTGCCGAAGGGATGCACATGGATGATGCCGTCACCGTGGGTGTGGATGCCGAGGGTGTCGGCACCGGTGTCGGTGAGCGGCGGGAGGAACGTGTCGCAGACGTAGATCCCGTAGGCCACATGGATGTGGTCGCCCACCTTCGGGGCCTCCTCGGCCGCGGTGGAGTTGGTGTTGCGGGCCAGTCCGATGATGAGCACGCCGGCCAGCACGACCACGGCGATCGAGACCGGGAAGAGCAGGTTCCTGCGCTTGCCCGTCGAGGTGGCTCCGCCGGCCCGGGCGGCCCGGGCGACCTTCTTCGCTGATGACGACTTACCCATAGGGGCCAGAGACTAGCGGCCCGATCCGGTGGCTCCCCCGCGGCGGGCCGATCGTCGACGGTCGATGAGTTCGGCGAACAGGTCCTCGTAGGCCCCGGCCACCGCCGCCGGTGAGGCCCAGCCCACCACGAAGGCCCGGGCGGCCTCCCCCATGCGCCGCCGGGCCGCATCGTCGTCGAGCAGGCGCAGCAGGGCGGCGAGGAACGCATCGGGATCATCCGGCGGGACGGCCAGCCCCGCACCGGCCTGCTCGACGG
Organism: Acidobacteriota bacterium; assembly: GCA_018969405.1. Classification (GTDB taxonomy): domain Bacteria; phylum Actinomycetota; class Acidimicrobiia; order Acidimicrobiales; family Acidimicrobilacustridaceae; genus Acidimicrobilacustris. The sequence goes on along the minus strand of JAGWYK010000068.1, from coordinate 6,851 downwards.
TGCGGGCGACCTCGGTGCCCTCGTCGACGCTGGCCAGGATGGGACGACCGGCGGCGAGGATCGAGTACATCTTCGAGGGAACACTCGATCGGGCCAGTCCGGTGCGCAGGGGCACCAGGTGCACATCGGCGGCGGCGAGCACCTCGGGCAGCGCCTCGATGGGCGCCATGTCGATGAATCGCAGGTTGGGGAGGTTCGCGGCCTCGCGTTCCAGCTCGGGCCGCGCCGCACCGCCGCCGTTGATCACGAACACGACATCGGGATGCGACTCGCGCAGCGCCCGTGCGGCGCCGAGCACGAGATCGAGCGACTGCGACAGTCCCACGTTGCCGGCGTACATGACGACTCGGCGACCGGTGAGTCCGTGCTGACGCCGGTAGTCGTTCTCCGGCGGCGACGGTGCGATGTGCACGGTGTCGACGAAGTTCGGGATGACCCGCACCTTGGCCCGCTGCCGGGCGGCCCGGGCCGGGGCCAGGCCGCGGGCGATCTTGGTCCGCACGTTGTCGGCGAGATCCTCGGAGAGCACCGTGACGGCGTCGGAGGCACGGTAGCTGCGGCGCTCGAGCCAGCGGGCCATGGCGATGGCCCGGGTGCCGGTGAACAGGCCGAGTTCGATGGCGACGTCGGGGAAGACGTCCTGGATGTTGAACACCACCGGCACCCGGCGGAGTCGACCGACCATGGCCCCGGCCGGTCCCAGGGTCAGCGGAGGCGACATGGCGAGCACGCCGTCGGGGTGGATCGGGGTGACGGTGCCGATGGCGGTGGCCAGTGCCGTGAACCCGCCGAAGGCGACCGCCCGGGCGGGGATGTTGCGCTTGTCGGTGGGGAACGGGTTGACCCTGCTGATGCGACCCCACTCGGTGGTCTCGGTGCGCACCAGACGACCCTCCCACCCGGGCTCGATGGCATGACGCTGGTACCAGGGCAGGGCGGTCACGATGTGGAGACGATGCCCCCGCCCGATCAGTTCATGGGCGATCCGCGTCATGACGGCGCCGGTCGGGGCGACGTCGGGTTCGAAGTGGGGACACAGGACGAGCAGATTCATGATGCCGAGGGGGCGATGACGCTCCGATAGGTGGCGGCGAGGGCGGTGGCCGAACCGCTCCAGCGGAATCGGCCGCTCTGTTCTAGGCCGCGCCGGATCGCGCCGGTGCGATGGTCCTCATCGTCGAGCATGCGCCCCAGCGCCGCGGCCCATCCGGCGACATCCAGCGGATCGAGCGCGTCGACCGCGTCACCACCCACCTCCACCAGACCCCCCACCGCCGAGGCGACCACCGGACAGCCCCGCACCATGGCCTCGAGCAGCGGCAGTCCGAAGCCCTCGTAGGTGGAGGGGAAGGCCATGAGCGTGGCGTGGCGGTAGAGGATGTCGAGCACCTCGGCCGGCACGCGACCGGGGCGACGCACCGAATCTCCGAGTCCGAGGCGGGCGATCTCGGCGGCGAGCGCCTCCTCGGCCGGTCCGACCCCTCCGGTGAGCACCAGCATCGGCTGGTCGCGCCGATCGGTCCCGAGGAGGCGGGCGAAGGCGGCCACCAGCGTGCGATGGTTCTTGTGGGGGTAGGTGATGGCCGGATAGACGATGAATCGGCGATCGACCAGACCGAGTGCCGCCAGCGCGGCCTGCTGCTGCTCAGGAGCCGGGACCCGCACGGCGGGATCGACGCCGCTGGGCACGAGAGCGATCCGGGTCGGATCGACCCCGGCGACCGCCACGGCGTCGCCGGCGACGAACGCCGAGAGGCAGACCACCCGCCGGGCGGCGCGCAGCGACCGGGGGGCCACCGCCGCGATGTAGCGCCGCTTGATCGGCCCGAACTGCGCCGGGTCGGTGATGGGCTGGAGATCATGGAGGGTGACCAGTCCCGGCACCGTGCGCAGGATGGGCATGGTGCCCCCGGCGTGATGCACCGCAGCCACGCGGTCGCGGCGGGTCCGTCGGGCCAGCCATGTGGACTCGGCGAGCACCCGCAGCGGACGGGAGGTGCCGCTGATGGGTGCGACCACGGTGGTGAAACGAGCGCAGAGGTCGCGGTGGACCTCGGCGAACCGACGGTTCACATAGAGGATCACCTCGAGATCGTCGAACTCGGCATCGGCGAGGGCACCGAGCAGTCCGACGGTGTACTCCTCGCTGCCGCCGACCTCCCCGGGCACGAGCCACAGCAGGTTCACCCCGATGCGCGTCATCGGCCCGACCGATCGCTGCCGAGAACGACCGCCTCGCGGTAGACGGACTCGAGCGCGAGGGCATGGGACCGCCGATCGAATCGGGACAGCGCCCGGGCGTGTCCCGCCTCGGCGAGACGGGCGCGCTGCTCGGGATCGCCCAGCAGTCGGTCGATGGCGGTGGTGAGTGCCGCGGCGTCATCGGGATCGACCAGCAGACCGGCCTCGGCCGCCACCTCTGCGGTGGCGGTGCCGGCCGAGGTGATGACCGCGGTGCGCTGGGCCATGGCTTCGAGCACCGGGAGGCCGAATCCCTCCTGACGACTCGGGAAGCAGAACAGATCTGCGGCCGCATACAGCACCCGGAGGGCGTCGGTGTCGACGAACCCGACCCGACGGACCCGCTCACCCAGCTGATCGAGGCGTGCCGAGATGTCCTCGTTCCATCCCTCCGGACCCACCAGCACCAACCGGGCCGATCGATCCTCGACGGCGGCGAAGGCGTCGAGCAGCACCGGCAGGTTCTTGCGCGGTTCGACGGTGCCGGCCCACAGCACCATCGGACCGGGGAGGTCGAGCTCGCGGCGCACTGCGGCAACCGTGTCGGGATCGACGGTGACCGGTTCGATGCTCCAGGGCAGCAGGCGCAGGCGTTCGGCGGGGAACCCATGGGCGAGACACTCCTCGATGGTCGCCTGCGAGGGACAGGTGATGAGCGTGGCCTCCCGTCGGGCCAGTTCGATGGCGCGATGGAAGAAACGCACACCGCGGGCGGTGAACTGCGACGGATCGCGCAGGAAGGCGAGGTCGTGCACGGTGACCACCAGCGGCGCGGTGCGCGGTGGCACCACCATCCCGGTGGCGTGGATCACATCGACGGGGCCGGTGATGGGCTCGAGATGGGGACGGCGCAGTCGCTGCCATGCCTCATAGAGCAGCGGACGCGGCAGACGGGACTGATGCACCGGGATGGGAGGTGACCAGGCCGCCGGGGGCGGCTCCCGATGATGCGCGGCCACTCCCACCAGATCGGTGGTGCCGTGGGCGAGGAGGGCACTGATGGACGCCAGCGCCGCTCGGGCGGTGCCGCCGGGCACGCGGTGCCAGCACTGTTCGAGGGTGACGGCCACCCGGAGTCGCTCAGCCATGCCCGAGGAGTCTCCCACGCCCGCCGCAGGAGGAGCGCTAGAGACAGGCGCTGCCGGGTGGGGGCTGCGGGATGAACTCGCTGAGGGTCGTGGTGGTGCTCGGCGGGACCGTGGTCGACGGGGTCACCGACGGCGGCGTGGTGGTCGAGGAGCCGCCGCCGGTGGACGGGGTCGTCGGGGTCGTCGTGGTGGTCGTGCTGGGATCGAGGATCGGGGCGGTGCCGCGGAAGATGTCGAAGATGGGCTGGGCCTCGGCGGTCTGCAGCAGCAGGACGCTCATCGCCCCGACCATGGTGCCGGTGGCCGGTGGCGTGAAGGTCACCAGCGAATCGGGGTCGAAGGAGCGGAACTGCGTGCCGAGATCGACGATGTCGCCGATGGAGAACGAGGTGTCGAGGGTGATGTTCTTCTGGGCGAAGCCGATGAGGTCCCGCAGCACGAACGGATTGCGCGCCCCCTTGCTCACCGCCTTGCGCAGCGCCGCCTTGATGAACTGCTGCTGGCGATGGATGCGTCCGAAATCACTGGTGGGGTCCTCCTGCCAGCGGTTGGGCGACTTCGAGATCTCGAAATGGCGGGACCGGGCGAAGGCCAGTGCCTGCTCACCGGTGAGCGTGACGCAGCCGGGGTCGTACTGGAAGAGCCCGGTCCACTGATCGCGGGAGGGGTACTGGAAGTAGATCGGGACGCCCCCCACGGCGTTCACCAGGGACTCGAAGCCCTTGAAGTTGACCATGGCGTAATGGTTGATCGGGATGTTGAAGTCCTGTTTGATGGTCTCGATGAGCCGCTGCGGACCACCGAGGGCCAGAGCCTCGTTGATGCGGCCCTTCCCACCACCGGCCAGATCGACGTAGAGATCGCGGGGCAGCGAGACCATGGCGGCCTGCTGGTTCTTCGGGTCGACCCGCAGGATCATGATGGTGTCGGTGTTCATGGTGCCGGAGCGACCGACCATGACCGGATCGGTGGCGTTCAGGCCCGAGCCGTCGTCGATGCCGACCAGCAGGATGTTCTGAGGGTCGCCGGCGGGCACCCCGGTGTCGAGGGCGGAGCCGACGTCGATGCGGGGCAGGGCGCTGGCCTGGGTGTAGGCCCAGCCGATGCCCCCGGCGGCGACGAGGCAGGCCAGGGCGAGCACGATGTTGAGCGACAGCACGAGGCGCTGTGACCATGTTCTCGAGGGGCGAGCCACACCGTGACGCTACTACCGGGCGTCCGAGCATCGACCTCGGCCCGCCCGCAGACCGAGCCCCACCTCGGCCCCTGCACATCGCCACCCCCTAGCATCGGGCGATCGTGGCCATCGTGAATCCCTCCCGTGCGTCGGTCGGTCTCGATCCCGTCGCCGTCGTCGGCGGTCAGGTCGCGACCGGACTGCTCGACGTCACCCACGACCTGCGCGCCCTCGACAGCACCGGGTGGTGGGCCGTGGCCCTGCCCTATCGCGGACGTCCGGTGTGCGCCCGGTTCGAGCGGCGCCGCCCCACCAGCGCCGCGCCCCGTCCCCCGCGACCATGGGTCGGTCCGGCGCCGGACCAGTGGTGCAGCTCACTCGGCCGGGAGGAGTTCGCCGAGCGGGTGCGCTCGATCCGTCATGCCATCGGCCTCGGCGACGTCTACCAGGTGAACCTCACCCGTCGGCTGCGGGCCCCGCTGCCCCCCGACGCCTCCATGCTCGCCCTCGGAGCCCGGCTGGCCCATGGCAATCCTGCGCCCTACGCCGCCACCATCGAACTGCCCGACCACGGTGTGCGCATCGCCTCGGCATCGCCGGAACTGTTCCTGGCCCGCGACGGCTCGCTGGTGCGCTCCTCCCCCATCAAGGGCACCATCGCACCGGGCAGCAGCTTCAGCGCCAAGGACCGGGCGGAGAACATCATGATCGTCGACCTCGTGCGCAACGATCTGGGGCGCGTCTGCGAGGCCGGCACCATCGGCGTGCCCGCTCTGCTGCGCACCGAGCAGCATCCCGGCCTCGCCCATCTGGTCAGCACCGTCGAGGGTCGTCTGCGGATCGACACCGACTGGTCGTCGGTGCTGGAGGCCACCTTCCCGGCCGGTTCGGTCACCGGTGCGCCGAAGATCGCTGCCATGGAGATCATCGACGCGCTCGAACCGGTGGGCCGTGACATGTACTGCGGGGCGATCGGCTGGGTGGACGCCGATCGACGCACCGCCGAGCTCAACGTCGCCATCCGCACCTTCTGGGTCGACGAGGGCGATCTGTGCTTCGGCACCGGCGGAGCGATCACCTGGGACTCCACTCCAGAAGGTGAATGGGCCGAGACCGAACTGAAGGCGGCCCGCCTGATCGAACTGGCCTCGGGCGCCGATCGATGACCACGACGCTGGTCTGGCACGAAGGCGGCTTCCTGCCGACCGACACCGTCGCCGTCGGCGACCACGGCCTGCTGCTCGGCGACGGGGTCTTCGACACCCTCGCCGTGCGCGACGGCCACCCGCAGCATCTCGAGCGCCACCTCCGACGCCTGCGCGCCGCCACCGCCCGACTGGGCATCGCCCCCCTCCCCGACGATGCCGCCATCGCCGAGGCCATCGCCGCCCTCGTGGCCGACCAGGACCTCCCCCGGGCCCGGGTGCGCATCACCATCACCCCCGGGTCGGGCCCCTCGGTGCGGACCCGCGGCACCAGGCCGACGGCGCTGGTGTCCATCACCGAACTGGCCGAGGCACCCACTGCGGTCTCCCTCGCCAGTGTCGCCTGGGTGCGCAACGAACGATCACCCCTGGCGGGCCTCAAGTCCACCAGCTGGTCGGAGAACGCCCAGATCCTGCGCGAGGTGCGCGCCCGCGGCTTCGACGAGGCGGTGCTGTGCGACACGACGGGCCGACTCAGCGAATGCTGCGCCGCCAATCTGTTCCTCGTCATCGATGGGGTCGTCGTCACCCCGTCGCTGGCCACCGGCTGCCTGCCCGGGATCATCCGGGAGGTGCTGCTCGAACGCGGCGCCGCGGTCGAGGCCACCCTCACCGGTGAGGACCTGCGCCGCTGCGAGGCGGCGTTCATCACCTCCTCCACCAACGGAGTGGTCGGCGTGGAACGTCTCGACGATCGCCGGCTGGATCCGGTGGCTCCCGCCATCGACCGCGCTCGGACCGCGCTCGACGCCGTGCACTGATCGCCGGGCGCCCGCCATCACGCCATCGGATCTCCGGATCGTCGGAACTCGGCTCAGGAGATCGGCCGCAGATGCACGATGTCGCCGACGGCCACGACCAGCGGCTCGGCCGAACCGGACGGGGCGACCTGCAGATGACCGTTCTCATCGATGGCGACCGCCTCGCCCTCCACCACCCCCGAGGCCAGCTCCACCCGCACCGCGCGCCCGAGGGTGGCCGAACGCTCCCGCAGCTGGTCGATCAGCGCACGTCGACCGTCGGGATCGGCCTCGACGGCGCCGATCCAGTGGTCGAGGCGGCGCAGCCACGCCACCAGCAGCGCCTCACGGTCGACCGGATGGCCGGCGAGATGGTCGAGCGAGGTGGCGGTGGCGGCGA
>JAGWYK010000067.1 GCA_018969405.1 Acidobacteriota bacterium | reverse complement strand
GGACCGCCGCTGCATGGACGGCGGGGTGAGCGGGTCCGGCACCCATCTCGATCTGCTGGCCGGGGCCGAGCGCGTGGTGGTGCTCAGCCTCACCGATGGTTCCGTCACCGATGTCGGCACCATGACCCAGGCACCGGGCGGCTTCGCCGCCGAGCTCGCCGATCTGCGCGACACCGGCACCGAGGTCTTCCTGCGCAGCCCTGAGTCCATGGACATCGAACGTCTCATGGATCCGACGGCGGTGCCCGAGGCCATCGCCATGGCCCGTCGTCAGGCGGCGGCCGACGTCGACGCGCTGCGCGCCTTCATCGCATGACCGATCTGTCCCGCCTCAGTGTCGATGAGGTGCTCGCCGAGAGCGCTCGTCGCTCCGGCGGACTCACCGATCTCGGTGCCGGACCCTTCGTGGAGCCGCTGGCGCTGTTCCTCGAGTCGCTCCATCGCGATGCGTCGCTCAACGAGCTGGGTGCGGTGATCGCCAGTGAACGAGCCCTGATGCACACGGTCAATCGTCTGAACTACATCGAAGATCGGCGAACCATCCCGGCCATCGCTCAGCAGCACATCGTGAAGCCGGTGTTCATCATCGGGATGCCCCGTACGGGAACGACCATCCTGCATGACATCCTCGCCAAGGATCCCGCCAACCGAGCCCCTCTGACCTGGGAGACGATGTTCCCGTCGCCGCCACCACAGCGGGCCACCTTCCACACCGATCCCCGTATCGCGCAGTGCGCGGCACTGTTCCCCGCCCAGCAGGAGCAGAACCCCGGGTTCGAGGCGATCCATCCGACCGGCCCCGAGCTCACCCAGGAGTGTGTGGTGATGATGGGTGAGGCCATGTGCACACCGTTGTTCCACAACCAGTTCCGGGTGCCGACCTATGAGGACTGGGTCGATCTCGAGGCCGACTGGTCGCACGTCTATGCCTTCCATCACATGCAGCTGCAGCACCTCCAGTCCGGGTACGAGGGCGATCGCTGGGTGCTCAAGACCGGAGCCCACCTCTGGGGGCTCGAGCATCTGCTGGACGTCTATCCCGATGCGCGCATCGTGTTCACCCACCGTGATCCGGTGAAGTCGATGACCTCGTACGCAAGTCTGACCACCAAGGTCCGCGCCGTGGGCAGCGACGACGTCGATCCCGCCGAGGTCGCCGCCGACTGGATCCCGCGACTGCAGCGGGTGCTGCTCAACGGGATCCGTGTGCGCGCCGCCCAGCGCTATCCGGACGCGATCTTCCACGACATGATGTTCCGGGACTTCATCACCGATCAGTTCGGTGAGGTCGAGCGGATCTATGCAGCCTTCGACATCCCGATGTCATCCGAGGGCGCCGCAGCGATGCAGGCGTTCATCGCGGCGAATCCACCCGGTGTGCATGGAGTGCACTCCTACACCCCCGAGGAGTACTCGATCGATCCGGCCCAGGTGCGGGCCGAGTTCCGCGAGTACATCGAGCACTTCGACCTGCCTCCGGAGTGACCCGGGACCATCGGTCGTCGCGGGTGCTCGTCAGTCGACCATCACGATCACACGACCGACGGTGGCGCGGTCGGCCATCGCGGCGAGTGCGGAGGGGAGGTCCTCGAACGACGGGGTCGATCCGACCACCGGGCGCACCTCGCCGCGACGCACGAGGTCGATGATCGCATCGGTGATCCGCTCGCCGAGTGTCTGCGGGGCCACGTTCCAGCCGAGCGCGCCCTTGAGCATGGCGATCATGTCCTCGGAGGCGTAGTTGAGCAGCACGCCACAGAGATGGAAGTTCCCCATGGCGAGACGGCGGGGGACGACGACCGGCTCATCGGCGATCGCCTTGTTCGAGGCGAACCCCATCATGAGGTACCGCCCGTTGTAGGCGATGCATCTCATCGAGTCGTCCATGACCGCCTCACCGACGTTGTCGAACACGACATCGACGCCGCGGCCGCCGGTACGGGCGAGGACGACCTCGGCGAAGTTCTCGGCGGTGTAGTCGATGGCCACATCGGCTCCGAGGTCACGGCACAGCTGCACCTTCTCCGAGGATCCGCAGGTGGCGAACACGGTGGCGCCGAGATGTCGGGCGAGCTGGATGGCGGCGGAACCCGACCCACCGGCGCCGGCATGGATGAGCACCGACTCGCCGGCGGTGAGCCCAGCCCGGTCGACCAGACCCAACCAGGCGAGGTGGAACGGGAACAGCAGCGCGGCGGCCCCGGGGAACTCGATGTCCTCAGCGATGGCGAAGGTCGAGGTGGCCGGACAGATGGCCTGCTCGGCGAAACCTCCATGGGCCTGTCGGGTGATGGCCGCCACCCGGCGGCCGAGAAGGCCCTCCGCCCCCGGCCCGCACGCATCGACCACCCCGAACACCTCCATGCCCGGGCTGTAGGGGAACGGTGGCGGCGCCATCATGTTCCCGCCGGTCACCCGTTCGAGATCGTTCAGATTCAGCGGGATGGCCTGCACGGCGATCCGGACCTCGCCGGGTCCCGGCTCGGGGACCGCAACGGTCTCGAGCACGAGTGCCTCCTGCGGCGACCCGTAGGCGTGCACCCGCCAGGCCCGCATGAGCGCTGCGTCCGCGATGTGCTGCGACTGGTCGTCCATGGCCCCCCTCAGGATCACCGAGATGCTGGCACGGCAGGCGACTCCGAGCCCAGATGGTCGGCGGGGACGAAGGTGAACCGTGCCGCCTCGGGGCCGTAGAGTGCGGGCCTGCGCATCCGCCGAACCCGGGAAGACCATGGCCTCGACCCCCCACACCATCATCTACACCCAGACCGACGAGGCACCGGCGCTCGCCACCGCCTCGTTCCTGCCGATCATCAGCGCCTTCACCAGTGCCGCCGGTGTCGGGGTCGAGCTCCGCGACATCTCGCTGGCCGCCCGGGTGCTGTCACAGTTCCCCGAGGCGCTCACCCCCGAGCAGCGCATCGCCGACGACCTCGCCGAGCTGGGTGAACTGGTCACCCGGCCCGAGGCCAACGTCATCAAGCTCCCCAACATCTCGGCCTCCATCCCGCAGCTGAAGGCCACCATCGACGAACTGCGGGCTGATGGCTACGCCGTGCCCGAGTACCCCGACGACCCGCAGACCCCGGCCGAGATCGACGCCAAGGCTCGGTACGACAGGGTGAAGGGCTCGGCGGTCAATCCGGTCCTGCGCGAGGGCAACTCCGATCGCCGGGCTCCCGCCTCGGTCAAGAACTACGCCCGCAGCCATCCCCACTCCATGGGTGCCTGGTCGCCGTCCTCGCGTACCCACGTGTCCCACATGCGCGGTGGTGACTTCCGCTCGAACGAGCAGTCGGTCACCCTGGCGGCCGATGATGACCTCCGCATCGAGCTCCACGCCGACAGCGGAGAGGTCACGGTGCTCAAGGGTTCGCTGCCGGTCCTCGCCGGTGAGGTCGTGGACGCCACGGTCATGAGCGTCGAGGCTCTTCGCACCTTCCTCGCCGAGCAGATCGCCGATGCCCGCGAGACGGGCGTGCTGTTCTCGGTGCATCTCAAGGCCACCATGATGAAGGTCTCCGATCCGATCATCTTCGGCCATGCGGTGCGCACCTACTTCGCCGACGTGTTCGCCACTCATGGCGCCACCTTCGACGCCCTCGGCGTCTCGGCCAACGACGGACTCGGTGATCTGCTGAACCGCATCCAGTCCCTTCCCGAGTCCGAGCGCGCCGCCATCGAGCTCGACATCGCCACGACCATCGCCGCGGGCCCGGCCCTCGCCATGGTGGACAGCGACAAGGGCATCACCAATCTCCATGTTCCCAGCGACGTCATCATCGATGCCTCGATGCCGGCCATGATCCGCACCTCGGGCCAGATGTGGAACGCCAAGGGCGAGCAGCAGGACACCAAGGCCGTGATCCCCGACGCCAGCTACGCCGGGGTCTATGACGTGGTCATCCGTGACTGCATCGCCAACGGGGCCTTCGATCCCGCCACGATGGGCTCGGTCCCCAATGTCGGGCTCATGGCCCAGAAGGCCGAGGAGTACGGCTCCCACGACAAGACCTTCGAGATCCCCGCCGCCGGTGTGGTGCGGGTGGTCGACCGCTCCGGCGCCACGCTCATGGAGCATCGGGTCCATGCCGGCGACATCTGGCGGGCCTGTCAGACCACCGACGCAGCGGTGCGCGACTGGGTCAAGCTCGCGGTCACCCGGGCCCGGGCCACCGGCGCGCCGGCGGTGTTCTGGCTGGATGACACCCGGGCCCACGATGCGCAGCTCATCGCCAAGGTGCGTGCGTACCTCGCCGAGCACGACACCACCGGTCTCACCATCGAGATCATGGCGCCCGAGGCGGCCACGGCGTTCTCGCTCGGGCGCATCCGCCGTGGTGAGGACACCATCTCGGTCACCGGCAACGTGCTTCGTGACTACCTCACCGATCTGTTCCCCATCATGGAACTGGGCACCAGCGCCAAGATGCTCTCGATCGTGCCGCTGATGAACGGCGGTGGCCTGTTCGAGACCGGCGCCGGCGGTTCCGCGCCCAAGCATGTGCAGCAGCTGGTCAAGGAGAACTACCTCCGCTGGGACTCCCTCGGTGAGTTCCTCGCCCTGGCTGCCTCCCTCGAGCACCTCGCCATCGTGGGCGACAACCCACGGGCCCAGGTGCTCGCCGATGCTCTCGACGCCGCCACCGGCCGTCTGCTCGACGAGAACCGTTCGCCGGCCCGCCGCGTCGGTCAGCTCGACAACCGGGGCAGCCATTTCTACATCGCGCTGTACTGGGCCCGGGCGCTGGCCGACCAGACCACCGACACCGAGGTGGCGGCACTGTTCGCCCCGGTGGCCGAGGCCCTCGCCGCCGGCGAGGAGACCATCGTGGCCGAACTCAACGGGGTGCAGGGATCGCCGGCCGACATCGGTGGCTACTACTTCCCCGATCCGGCACTGGTGGCTGCGGTCATGCGGCCGAGCGCCACCTTCAACGCCATCATCGATTCCTTCGGCGCCTAGCTGCGGTCCGCGCTCCGGCGGCCGTCAGTCGCCGGTGAGCGCGGCGGCGTTGGCCTCGGCGATGCGCCGGTTGGCCAGTCGGAGCAGGTCGAGTTCGTCCGCGGCCAGGCCCGGATCGACGGGATCGGTCCAGCCCTCGGCCCCGAAGCGCACCGGCACGGCGGTGACCCCGGCGAGATCATGGAACTCGCCGGCGAGCAGCACCTGCAGGGCCAGCACCGAGGTGCGGTCGCCGAGCGCGATCTCGAGCACCTCGGCCACCGCATGGGCGGTGACGATCTCGGTGGTGTGCCCGGCGGTGAAATGCACCAGGAACGGTTTCAGCGCCGCCCGGAGATCGGGGGCCAGCCCGGCGACATGGGCGAAGGCCTCATGCACCCGACCGTCAGCGACCAGGCCGAGCAGCTGACCGCGGTGCTCGACGATCTCGGTCGGGAGGTCGAGGAGCGAGCGGCCTGCTCGGTGGGTGTCGATGGCGGCGCGCTGCGCATCGGCGGTCAGTCCGTCGATGTCGATCCCGCTCCACAGCGGGACGAGATGGTCACCGTGCTGGCCGAGCACCAGTGCGGTCACCTGGGACCGATCGACGCCGTGGGAGTCGGCCAGTTCGCGACGGAACCGCATGGTGTCGGAATGCGCGCCGACGCCCACCACACGGTGACGATCGAGGGTCCGGGCGAACACCTCCACCCCGAGCTCCACCGGGTTGGACTGCACCAGCACCAGCGGAGAAGCTCCGGACCGACCGGCCAGTTCATCGGCATAGGTGGCGAACACCGCCCGGTTGGTGCGGGCCAGCGTGACGCGGTCAGCTGGGGCATGGGGATCGGTGGACAACGTGGCACCGGCCAGCATCACCACGATGTCGGCGTCGAGCTCCGACGGTTCGTACCCGAGTTCGATCGTGGGTGCGTGGTCGGCGAAGGCGTCACGGAGATCGGCCCGCAGTCCGTGCAGTTCGTGTTCGCTGGCGCCGCCACGGTGCCCGATGAGCTGCAGGCGACCCTCGGGTGGGAGCATCCGTCGCTCCAGCATGGCCACGGCCAACTGACGACCGCAGGCCCCGGCGGCGCCGACGATGGCGACCGATGGTTCGAGCGCGGTGCTCATCGCTGTCCCAGATCTGCGCGGCGCAGTCGCGAGGAGCGCAGTCGTGTGCGGCGACGCCCTGAGGGACGGATCGGGTACCCGTAGTGCAGCAGCAGCGGAAGGTTCAGCGCCGTGAGCAGGACCATGTCGCGTCGGGACAGCTCGGTGCGCCAGGCGTCATCCTGACGGATGGTGATGGAGGTGCGCCCCACCCGGCTGGGGTTCCCCCAGGAGGTGTGGAGCTCACCGATCTCGAACGAGGCACCGTCGAGCACGGTGCTCGGATCGATCGGAGCACCGGCGAACTCGCCGATGGCGATGAGGATCCGGGCCGGGTCGGCGACGAAGTCCTCATAGCGCAGGAACGCGTAGCGGTCGGTGCGGGACCTCCAGAAGATCTCGGACACGATGTTCGAGAACAGGTAGTAGGCCGATGCCACCGGGCTCGATCGCTGCTCCATCATCTCGCCGGTGGTGAGTCCCGCCTCGGCACGGCGACGCTGCCAGCTGCGGCCGACAGCCCGGGGGTCGCGCACGAGGTGCAGGAATCGGAGGTCCAGTTCCGAACCCTCGCGCAGGATGTAGGAGTAGTGCGGCTCCTTCGATGAGTCGATGAACACCTCGCTGTCCTGGGTGGTGGCCACGTCGCGGTAGAGCGCCTCGGCGGTGGTCGGGAGTTCGGCGATCTCGCGCAGTCGTCGTCCTGAGAAGCCCGGCCACCACATGGCGAACACATGGGGCCAGCGGAACCGTTGACGCCGGGCCACGAGTCGGGCGGCGAGACCGTCGGGGTCGTCGGTCACGGAGGCGATGGCGTGATGCCACACCGGGCAGTCGCGCACGGGCGCCCCGCAGGCGCAGATTGCTCCGGCACCGATGCCGCGACTCCAGAAGAACGCCATCTCCCCGCCGGAGAAGTAGTCGGGGAACTGGCCGAGGAGCTGGTCGACCATGGTGGACCCGGTGCGGCCGGTGCCGCCGATGTAGAGGACCTTCAGCGCTGTCATGGCTGGTCCGACTCCGGATCGGTGCTGATGAAGTTGAGGATCACGCACATCACGGCGAGGGCGGCGAGGGCGCTGACGGGATAGGAGGCCACACCCCAGATCTTCGCCGACATGTCGCCTCGATCCCGGGCGAGCAGCACCAGCGACCCGGCGGTCGCGAAGGAACCGAACGTGATGATGGGCAGGAGGGCGAGCAGTCTTCGGCGCAGGATCCACAGCACCGGGAGCAGCAGTGCCCCGAGGCCGGCGATCGGGACGGCGGTGGCGAGGCCGGCGATCACCGCGATCGGACTCGACCAGGTGCCTGCGCCGATCGGGGCCGGTGGGGTCCGCCGGCGTCCGGGGAGGATGGCGAGGAGCAGGAGCAGGAGCAGGAGGCCGAGGCCGGTGAAGGTGCCGATCTGGTAGGTGCGGTTCGGCGCGAAGGCGAGATCGATGGAGCCGCCCGTACCGGCTGGGACCAGGAATGCCTGGCGCCAGCCATCGACCTCGAGCGAGGGGAGTGTCACACCGTCGAGCGTGGCTCTCCAGCCCTTGTTGAACACCTCGTTCACCACGAACAGGTTCTCAGGGCCGGCGCCGATGGTGGCCCGCCGCGAGCTGCTTCCCCATCGGTCGATGGTGAGCGAACGTCCGGTTCCATCGGTTCTCGCCATCGTCGGGGCGTTCCCCATGATGAGCTGGTCGACTCCGATGCCCCGGGGGCCCGGAGTAGTGATCACCCGATGGTCTCCGGCGGTCAGATCGATGTTGGTGTTCCCGCAGGGGAGGAGGGGAACCTGCCGGTGGTCCATCAGTTCGCCATAGGTCATCGTGGCGGAGTAGGAGATGGAGGTCGTGCCGATGGTGAGCCTCGGTCCGACACCACAGTCGAACGAGAGTGTCGCGTCGCGATCGATCGGTCCCGGATAGAACCCGGCGATCGCCGGGATCTCGATCCCGGAGAGGCCGGCTCGGAGCAGCGGAGAGGCGAGCGTCGTCGGGTCGAAATGCAGATCGAGCTGCACTGCGGTGGTGAGCGTCTCGGGGATGTCGATACTGCCATCGGACGATGGCGTGCGATCGAAGACCTGACCGTTCACGGTCACGGTCACGCTGCTGGGGGTGGCGAACTCGGGGTCGAGTCCGAGCCGGATCTGTGACACGACTCGTGGATCGAGCCAACTCAGCGTGATCTGTGGGGCCCTCTCGGCGTCATCGATGGCGGTCCCACTCACCCAGACGGTGCTCGGGTCGTCATCGATCAGGTTCCGGGCGGCGAGATCCGGGGCGTCGAACAGGGTCGAGCTCGCCCGGATCGACATCCACTGCGCGTTGTTGAGAAGACCGAACACGTCATCGGGGGCACCGACGGAACCGGTGGCTGAGACCGCGACAGTGGCGGCGCGAGGGACGCGGAAGTCACGCACGATTGGGGATGCCAACGTGCCGGCGGCTCGGCTGTCACGGGAGAAGATCCACGCAGGAGTGTCGGCATCCGGTCCGGAGAACTGATCCACGAGGTCGATCGGTACACGGAGGGTGCGGATGATCGGATCGCCGGGAAGTGTGAGTTCGGAGATCCCGATGACATCGGTGACGCGCAGATAGCTGTCGTGGGTGATCGCCACTCGCAGATGCCGCGTCTCCCCGGGGGTGACGCCGACGGACTGCGACGTGGTGATCGGCTCGAGACGGGTGTCGACGCGTCCATGGTCGGTGACGGTGTAGACGTCGATGGGTTCGGGTCGACCCAGCAGACCGATCAGCAGGGTGACCGAGAGTGGATCGACGATCCTCGCTTCGTCGAACTCGATATCGATCCACTGATCCCCGGGTCCCCAGTCGTTCGTCTGATCGATGGCGATCCGATTCGGTCGCCAGCTGGTGAGCGGGTTGCCGTCGAGCGCATTGGCCGGTTGGCTGTCGGGCATGGCGCGATCGATCACGCCCGGGCCGACACTCGATGCCGTGATGCTGTGGATGCCGTCGAGCACCTGGACGGTCTGGCTCTCCGGGGATGAAGCCCGGAGTTGGAGTTTGGAGTAGGCGACACCGTTGACCATGGTCTCGAACGGACCGAGCACGTAGCTGCGGTTGTTGCGGTTCCGTCCGAAGTTCGTGGCGAAGCGCTGGTTGCCGTCGGTGATGATCCACTGGTCGG
>JAGWYK010000066.1 GCA_018969405.1 Acidobacteriota bacterium | reverse complement strand
ACCGTCGCGACGCCGGCCATCTCGCTGCGGTGAAGGCCGACGGCCGAGCGGCGGGTGGCGCCTATGCCTCCGATGCGTTCTTCCCGTTCCCCGACGGTCTCGACGCCGCCATCGAGGCCGGTGCCACCTGTGTGGTCCAGCCCGGTGGTTCCATCCGCGACGCCGAGGTCATCGCCGCGGCCGACGCCGCTGGTCTCGCCATGGTGTTCACCGGCGAGCGCCATTTCCGTCACTGAGGCGAGCGATCCACCCAGTAGTTCATCATCAGCTCGGTCATCCACTGGGGCTGGACGATGTCACCACGGGCGGTGAACTCGCGCACATGGGGTTTGATGTCGATCACCGGTGAGCCATCGATGGCGTCGAGGCCCTGGACCCGTACCGAGAGTCCGTCGATGCCGAGCAGCTGACAGGTGGTGACACCGATGCGGTTGGGGCGCATGCGGGCGCGTTGGGCGAAGATGCCGACCCGGGGCCATTCGGGATTGCCGCGCGGATGACGAGCATCGCGGGTGATCACCGTGGGATCGACCTGATGGAACAGGTAGACGACATCGAGGTGGGAGAACGCGTCGAGGCCGGCGAGTGCGTCGGGCGACCACTGTTCGGGGTCGAGCTCGATGAGGGCGGTGACGGCATCCCAGTCGTCATCGATCGGTTCGATCCGGCCGCCGCGGACGTGCCCGATGGGTTCGATCTCGATGGGTTCGATCTCAGAGGGCACTGCGAACTCCTCTCCGGTGGTCGGGCATGGATCCGGCGGGGCAGACTCTCGGCGTGGAATCGCCGATCACCGGGTTCAGTCATCTGCAGATGAACGTACGCGATCTGGCGACCTCGCGGGTCTGGTTCGAGACGGTGCTCGGCATGGAGGCCTTCGTCGAGCTCGATGACACCGTGGCCCTGCGCCATCGGCCGAGCCGGCTGGTGCTGGTGCTCTCGCAGCGCGAGATCGACCCGGACTCGCCCTCACCCCTCGACCATCTGGCCTTCGCCGTGCCCGACGGCGAGACCCTCGAGGCCTGGGCCCAGGAGCTCACCGTCCGCGGCATCGCCCATGACGGCGTGGTGCTGGAACTCGGGAAGCCCTCACTTCAGCTGCGCGATCCCGACGGCAACGCCATCGAACTCGTGGCCCCCGCCCCTCGGACCTGACCATCACCGGGTCAGCGACCGATCCGCCCCTGCTCAGCGACGGAACGACAGCAGATCCACCCCGGCCTCGGCGGTGAGGCGGGCCAGCAGATCCAGCGGCAGGCCCACCACGTTCGAGGGACTGCCGGTGATGCCGGCCACGAACATGGCTCCTGGGCCCTGCATGCCGTAGGCACCGGCCTTGTCGAGCGGTTCGCCGGTGCCCACGTACCACTCGATCCAGTCCTCGGCGATGGGGGCGATGGTGACCGCCGTGGTGGCCACTGCGGAGCGGATGATGACCTCGCCATCGGAGGTGACGCGATGCACGCACACCCCGGTGTGCACCTGATGGGTGGTGTCGGCGATGGCCCGGATGAGGCGCTTGGCGTCGGCGGCGTCGACGGGTTTGCCCAGCAGTTCGCCGTCGAGATCCACGGTGGTGTCGGCGGCGACGACCACGGCCCCGGTGGCGGCCATGACCGCCGCTTTCCCCCGGGCGAGGCGCTCCACGTACGCAGGGCCGAGTTCGCCGGGCAGCACCGATTCATCGATGTCGGGCGGAGCGATCTCGAAGGCGAGTCCGAGTTCGTCGAGCAGCCCGCTGCGGCGCGGCGAGGCCGAGGCGAGGATCAGTCGTTCACGGCCCGACGACTCGCTCATCCGCCGCTCACCAGGGCGTCGGCCCGGGCGTCGGGCGGCTCGATGGCATCGGCGTCGAGCCAGCCGTCGGGCACGACCACCTCGTGAGGACCGGCCTGGGTGCCCCGAGGGGCGGCGGCCGCCGCCGGGTCGATGCGCAGCTCCGGATCGAGCGGTGCGAACAGCGCCTCCAGATCGGCGAGGGTGCTCAGCGCGGTGACCGACCGACGCACGGTGGATCCGACCGGGTAGCCGGTGAGGTACCAGCCCATGTGCTTGCGCATCATCTGCATGCCCCGGCGTTCACCGATGGCCTCGGTGAGCAGCCGGGCGTGCTCGGTGGCGATGACCGCCATCTCGCCGAGCGGGGGTTCGGGTCGGATCGGTCGACCGGCGAACAGGTCGGCGAGCTGACCGAAGAACCAGGGGCGGCCGAGGCAGGCCCGGCCCACCACCACCCCGGCGCAACCGGTGCGTTCGATCATGGCCAGCGCGTCCGACGCGGTCCAGATGTCGCCGTTGCCCAGCACCGGGGTGCCGGGGAGAGCCTCGACCAGCTCGGCGATGGCGCTCCAGCGGGCCCGTCCCGAATAGCGCTGACGGGCGGTGCGGGCGTGCAGGGCCACCGCCGCGGCGCCGGCATCGGCGGCCCGACGACCAGCCTCGAGGAAGGTGACCCGATCCTCGTCGAGCCCGATGCGCATCTTCACCGTGACCGGCACGGCCCCGGCGTTGTCGACCGCCGCAGTCACCACGGCACCGAACAGGGCGGGGCGAGCGGGCACCGCGGCACCGCCGCCATGTCGGGTGACCTTGGGGGCCGGGCACCCGAAGTTGAGATCGATGTGGTCGACGTGGTCCCGCTCGACCAGGCGCCGCACCGCAGCGCCCATCACGACCGGATCGGTGCCGTAGAGCTGCAGCGAACGGCGCGGTTCCTCGGGGCCGAAGGAGGCCAGCTGCCAGGTCTTCTCGCCGTCCTCCATCAGACCCCGGGCGTTGACCATCTCGCTCACGAACAGCCCGTCGCCGAACCGGCGACACAACTGCCGGAAGGCCAGATTGGTCACCCCGGCCATGGGAGCGAGCACCACCGGGGGATCGACCACGAAGGGCCCGATCCTGAGGGGCCCGACGGCGGGTCGGGGCTGCTCGATGTGGTCGGTCACACCGACCACGGTACTCACGGCCGGTAGGGTCGACCCCATGACTGCGCAGGTGCTCGACGGCGAACTGGTCGCTGCAGGGATCAAGGAACGACTGGCCGATCGGGTGCAGGCCCTGCGCTCGGCGGGTATCACCCCCGGTCTGGGCACGGTGCTGGTGGGCGACGACGGCCCCTCGGCCAACTACGTGGCCATGAAGCATCGCGACTGCGAGGCCCTCGGCATCACCTCCCATCATGCCCATCTGCCCGCCGAGGCCACCCAGGACGAGGTGCTCGAGGTGGTGGCCCGGTTCAACGCCGACCCGGCGGTCGACGCCTATCTCATGCAGTACCCCTTCCCGAAGCACCTCGACTTCGAGGCCGCGCTGCTGGCGGTGGATCCCGCCAAGGACGTCGACGGGCTGCACCCGGTCAACCTCGGCCATCTCGTGCAGGGGGTGGCCGGTCCGCTGCCCTGCACCCCGGCCGGCATCCAGGCGCTGCTGGCGCATTTCGAGGTGCCCATCGAGGGGCGCCATGTGGTCATCGTCGGTCGCGGACTCACCATCGGCCGTCCGCTGGCCAACCTGCTCACCCTCAAACGACCCCATGCCAACGCCGCGGTCACCGTCGTGCACACCGGCGTGGCCGATCTCGGGTCGTACACGCGTCAGGCCGACATCATCGTGGCCGCCGCCGGATCACCCGGTCTGATCACTGCGGAGATGGTGAAGCCCGGCGCCGCCGTGGTCGCCGCCGGGGTGTCGTTCGAGGGGAAGAAGCTGCTGTCCGATGTGGCCGACGAGGTGGCCGAGGTCGCCGGATGGCTGTCGCCGCGCATCGGCGGCGTCGGCCCCATGACGCGAGCGATGCTGCTGGTCAACACCGTCGAGGCCGCCGAACGTCGGGCCGCCCTCCGATGACCCATATCGCCGAGCTGCTCGCCGCCGGTCCGACCACCTCGTTCGAGTTCTTCCCCCCGAAGACCGATGAGGCGGCGGCCGCGCTCGAGCGCACCATCGCCGAGCTGGCACCGCTGGATCCCTCGTTCGTGTCGGTCACCTACGGGGCCGGTGGTTCCACCCGTGAACGCACCCGCGATGTGGTGATCTCCATCGAACGCACCATCGGCATCACCGCCATGGCTCATCTCACCTGTGTCGGTCACAGCCGCCAGCAGCTCACGCAGCTGCTGGGGGAGTACGAGGCCGCCGGAGTGGCCAACATCCTGGCGCTGGCCGGCGACGCCCCTCCGGACGATCCCGAGGCGGCGGCCCGCGGCGATCTCCACCACGCCATCGAACTGGTCGAACTCGTGCGGTCCAGCGGCGACTTCTCCATCGGTGTCGCCGCCCACCCCGAGGGTCATCCGAGGTCCCCGGATCTCTACACCGATCGACGTCATCTGGCCGACAAGCTGAACGCCGCCGATTTCGCCATCACCCAGTTCTTCTTCGAACCGGCCCCCTATCTCCGACTGGTGGAGGGGCTCTCGGCGTTCGGCTGCGACAAGCCGGTCATCCCCGGCATCATGCCGGTGACCAACGCGTCGCAGGTGCAGCGGTTCGCCCAGCTGGCGGGGGCGGCGTTCCCGGCCCATCTCGCCGCCCGGTTCGACGCCGTGACCGAGGATCCCGATGCGGTGCGCGCCCTCGGAGTCGAACTGGCCACTGAGCTGTGCGCACGGCTGCTCGCCGAGGGTGTGCCCGGCCTGCACTTCTACACACTCAACCGCAGCACGGCCACCCGCGAGATCGCCGCCAATCTCGGTCTCGCCGGCTGATCCACCCGTGACCGCCGCCGTGGAACCCCTCGATCCCGACGACCTCCCCATGACCCTCGACGCCCCCGGGGTGTGGCGCCGGGGCGCTCGTCTGCTGCTGCGCTACGTGGCCCAGAACAAGTTGGTGTTCGCCGTGTCCTGTGTGGGTGCCGCCATCTATGCGGCGGCGGCGGTGGGGGCCACCATCATCCTCGGTCGTATCACCAACTCGGTGATCGTCCCGACCTTCGAGACGGGCCGACCCGCCGCCCATGCCGTGTGGATGTCGGGCCTCGCGCTGCTGCTGGTGGGACTGCTGCGGGCCTCCACCATCATCCTGCGCCGCTACTTCGCGGCGATCCTCACCTTCCGCACCCAACGACGCTGGCGACGCGATCTGGCCGACACCTATCTCGGGGTGCCACTCACCTTCCACCGCACCACGCCCACCGGTCGTCTGCTGGCCCATGCCGATGCCGACATCGTGGCCGCCAGCGAGGTGCTGAACCCGCTGCCGTTCAGCATCGGGGTGTTCGCGCTGGTGGTGTTCGCCGTCATCAGCCTGGCGCTGGTCGACTGGCAGCTGATGCTGGTCGGTCTGGTGCTGTTCCCCGGTCTGGCCGTCATCAACCGTCTGTACACCTCCCGGGCCGAGGCGCCGCTCGAGACGGTGCAGATGCGGCTGGGTGAGGTCAGCCGCATCACCCACGAGTCGATCGACGGGGCACTCGTGGTCAAGACCCTCGGTCGCCAGACCCAGGAGGTCGAGAGGCTGGGGGCGGCCGCCGACGACCTGCGGTCCTCGCGCATCCGGCTCGGTCGGATCCGCAGCGTGTTCGAACCGATGATCGATGCGCTGCCCAACCTCGGCATCATCGTGCTGCTGCTCATCGGGTCCTGGCAGGTGTCGATCGGTCGGCTGAACACCGGGCAGGTGGTGCAGGCCGCCGCCCTGTTCGGTCTGCTGGCGTTCCCGATGCGCGTGTTCGGATTCTTCCTGCAGGAGTTCCCCCGGGCCTCGGTGGTGAGCGCCCGTCTCGACCGGGTCATGGCCGCCGAGCGGGAGCCGGTCGCCCGCTCCGGTTCGACCGTCACGGACTTCGCCCCCGGTCCGCTGCCGGTGTCGTTCCGGGATGTGTCGTTCCGTTACGGCGACGACCCTCCGGTCCTCGACCATCTCGATCTCGATCTCGCCCCGGGCGAGATCGTGGCGCTGGTGGGCATGGTCGGATCGGGCAAGTCCACACTCTGCGAACTGCTGCCCCGCCTCGTCGATCCCGACGCCGGCAGCGTGCGCATCGGTGACATCGATCTGCGTGATCTCGACCCGCAGGTGGCCCGGTCGGTGGTGGCGCTGGTGTTCCAGGAGACCTTCCTGTTCGCCGATTCGGTGCGCGAGAACGTCACGCTCGGTGAACCGGTGGAGCAGGCCGAACTCGACCGGGTGGCCCGCATCGCCCATGCGGCCGGCTTCGTGGCGCGCCTGCCTGAGGGATGGGACACCGTCATCGGCGAACGCGGGGTCACCCTGTCCGGTGGGCAGCGGCAACGACTGGCGCTGGCCCGGGCCCTGCTGCGCTCACCACGGGTGCTGGTGCTCGACGATGCCACCAGTGCGGTCGACCCGGTGATCGAGTCCGCCATCCTGCGCGATCTGCGCGAATCGCTGCAGACCACCACGCTGGTGGTCGCCCATCGGGTGTCCACCATCGAACTGGCCGATCGGGTGGTGCATCTCCGTGGCGGTCGCATCGTGGCCTCCGGCGATCACAGCGAACTGCTCGCCACCGATCCCGAGTACGCGCGGCTGGTGCACGCCTATGTCGATCAGGAGGCCATGGCCGCCGACCTCGACCATGATGATCTCGAGGAGGGCGGAGCATGACCGATGAGCCGCTCTCCACCCATGACGAACTGGCGGTGCTCGAGCACGCCAGCGCCTTCGATGACACCACGGCCCTCGAGCACGAGCTGCTCCGGGAGTCCGAGCCCTCCCCGAAGATGTCGGCCGTGGCGGTGCTGCGCCGCGGCTTCGCCGAGAGCCCGGAACTGGGTCGCAGCCTGCGACTCACCATGCTGTTCGCCGTCATCGGTGCCACCGGTCGGCTGATCATCCCGATCCTCGTGCAGCAGGTCATCGACAAGGGGCTGCTGGCCGACGAGGGCTTCCGTCCCGGCTTCACCATCACGGCCTGCGCCGGCGCCGCGGTCATCGTGCTTGCGGTGATGCAGCTCGCTCGCATCACCTATGTGCGGCTGGTCACCGCGGCCGAGACCATGCTGCGCAACCTCCGGGTCCGGGCCTTCGCCCATGTGCATGCGCTCTCCATGGCCGATCACGACACGACGCGTCGCGGTGAACTCACCTCGCGGGTCACCAGTGACATCGAGACCATCGCCCGCTTCGCGCAGTACGGGGCGGTGGCGTGGATCGTCGACACGGTGGTCATCACCGGCACGCTCATCGTGATGTCGTTCTACGCCTGGCAGCTGGCGGTGATCACCATGGTCATCGCCATCCCGATCCTGCCGCTGTTCCGCTTCATGCAGCGTCGGCAGCTGGTGGCCTACACCCGGGTGCGGGCCCGGGTCGGCACGACCCTGTCGGAGGTCTCCGAGGCCGTGCAGGGGGCCGCCCCGATCAGGGCCTACGGGCTGCAGCCCCGGGCTCGGCAGCGGCTCGAGGACGCCATCCAGGGCCAGTACCGGGCCGAGATCGGTGCCTCGAAATGGTTCGCGTTCATGTTCCCCCTCGGCGACGCCTTCGGTGGTCTCGCCCTCGCCTCGGTCACGGTCGCCGGCGTGTGGTTCGGGCAGTCCTGGGGTCTCAACGCCGGCAGCCTCATCGCCTGTCTGTTCCTCGTGCAGCTCATCCTCGGCCCCATCGCCGAGCTCGGCGAGATCCTCGACCAGACCCAGACCGCCATCGCCGGGTGGTCGAAGGTGCTCGACCTGCTCGATCGACCCATCGATCTGGTCGAACCCGAACCCGGCGTCGCGCTGCCCGCCGGTCCGCTCGGGGTCACCGCCGAGCATGTCGACTTCCGCTACCGAACCGGCGACCTCGTGCTGCGCGATGTGAGCCTCGTCATCCCCGCCGGTGCCTCGGTGGCCATCGTGGGCGAGACCGGCTCCGGCAAGACCACCTTCGCCAAACTGCTCAACCGGCTGTCCGATCCGGTGGAAGGTCGGGTGCTCGTCGGCGGCGTCCCGCTCGACACCGTGGCGCCCGGCTCGCGGGCCGAACGCATCCGCATGGTGCCCCAGGACGGCTTCCTGTTCGACGGCACCCTCGGTGACAACATCGCCATGGGTCGACTCGGGGCCACCGCCGAGGAGGTGCGCGCCGCGGTCACCCAGCTCGGTCTCGACGACTGGGTCGCCGGACTGCCCCGGGGACTCGACACCGAGGTCGGTGAGCGCGGCGAGGGGCTGAGCGTGGGGGAGCGTCAGCTGGTGGCCCTGGTGCGGGCCCAGCTGGCCGATCCCGGACTGCTCATCCTCGACGAGGCCACCAGTGCGGTGGATCCGCGCACCGAGCGATCGCTCACCGAGGCCCTGCATCGACTCGCCGCCGATCGCACCATGGTGAGCGTGGCCCATCGTCTCTCCACCGCCGAGCAGAGTGATCTCGTGTGTGTGTTCGACGCCGGGGTGCTCGTCGAGGTGGGCAGCCATGAGGAACTGGTCGCCCTCGGCGGTCGCTACGCCGAGCTCTATCGCAGCTGGTTGGGCAACACCGGGCAGTCGGTGATCTGAACCGGAACCACCGGCGGGCGCTCCCGTGTCGTTCTAGGGTTCGGGGCCATGGCCAGTGAAGAGTTCCATGCCCTGCAGGCCGCCATGGCGCAGCGGCCCGTGCCCCCACCGCCGGCGACCATCGCCGAGCACCGCCAGCGCATCGACGAGGCCATGGCCCAGCTGCCGCTGGCCGATGGCACCGAGGCGATCGAGCACGACGCCGATGGCGTCGGCGTCATCGAGTGTCGACCCATCGAGGTCGCCGAGGACGCCCCCGTCGTCCTCTACGCCCATGGTGGCGGTTTCCGCATCGCCTCGGCGCTGGCCTACCGCTCCTACGGCTCGCATCTGGCCCGGGCCATCGGCGCACGGGTGATGCTCGTCGACTACCGCCTCGCCCCCGAGCATGTGTTCCCCGCCGCTCTCGACGACTGCGTCACCGTGCACCGCTGGGTGCTCGCCTCCGGCGTGCCCGCCTCGCGCATCGTGGCCATGGGCGACTCCGCCGGAGGCGGACTGGTGGCATCGCTCGTGCTGCGCACCCTCGCCGAGGGACCGCCGCCCGCCGCCGTGGTGTGCTGCTCGCCCTGGGTCGATCTCACCGTCAGTTCGGCCACCTACGACACCCGGGCCGAGACCGATCGACTGTTCTCCCGCGCCCAGGCTGAGGAGGCCGCCAACGCCTACCTCGGCACGACCATGCCCGATCATCCATTGGTGTCGCCGATCTTCGGTGACTGGCGGGGCGCCCCGCCGCTGCTGATCCAGGTGGGCGACGCCGAGGTGCTGCTCGACGACGCCCATCGGCTCCACGAGGTCGCCCTCGCCTCCGATGT